>JANPLG010000406.1:0-32791 GCA_031426395.1 Actinomycetes bacterium | reverse complement strand
GGACGGGAGTTGGGGCGGGACAACCCACCGCTGACCCCGAACCGGCTTCCGGCTACAAAACGCGGTCACACCCTCCCCGGGCTTACCTTCGGCCGCACACCGAGTTGCACTTCTGGTCCTGGAGGCACTATTCGATTACGGTCGCGACGGTCGATGCTCGATACCAAGCGGGCTGAAGCGCGAGGATCTCCGTGTAGACGGGGCATTCCTCCCGGTGCGCGCCCGGAAGGTATCCGGTGCTCATCAGGAACTCGTTGACGATCTCGCCGCCGGTGAAGACGAAGGTCTTCTTGAAAAGCCGCCTCCACGCATCGAGCGGATCGGCTGCGGCGCCGCAGGGGCCGTGATGGTGGTCCAGCCACGCGGTGAACGAACCCCACTCCGCTTGAAGGGCGAGGATTCGATTGGCGTTCTCGATGGCGGCGGCGATCTTCAGGCGGTTGCGGATGATGCCGGGATCAGCCATCAGCCGCTGGCGGTCCGCCTCTCCGTAGGCGGCTACGCGCGTGAGGTCGAAGCCTTCATAGGCCAGGCGGAACGTCTCGCGCTTCTTGAGGATGGTGAGCCAAGAGAGACCGGCCTGGTTGATCTCCAGGATCAGTCGCTCGAAGAGGGCGTTGTCGTCATGGATGGGAAAGCCGTACTCGGTGCTGTGGTAGGGGCCGTGGTACGGCAACTCGGCAGCTTCGCAGTAGGAAGTCATGCGGGGTCGGCCCGGTCCGGAAGGGTCATTGCGGAAAGGGCGAGGTGAACATCATCCGAGGGGTCGTAGTCGCAGGAGGCGAGGACCTGGAGGACGGAGAGCGTGCCGTCCGCGCGCACCGAGTGAGCCACTCCGGTGGGGATGCGGACGCAGCAGCCAGGGTAATCCAGGGTGAAGACGTTGAGAACCCCCTGGGTGGCGGAGCCGTTCCGCTGGTCCAGCAGGCGGAACTCCGCACGGCCATGCAGCACCACAATTCGCTCCTCGCGATGGTGGTGGTAATGGTCGCCGACGTGGTAGCCAGGCTGGACCACGACGGAGTAGCCGAGGGTCCCCGGCGGCTCTCGCCGGTTGTAGCTGACAACGAGCACCCGCCGCTCATCGATGAAGGTATCCGCCTGTGTGACGGCCACTCCAAAGAGCGTCGGCGCTTCCGATTCGCCGTCCAGCCGGGGGACCAGCAAGTCGCCCTCCGTATCCACGCGCCCAATCCGCGCTCGCATCGGCACCATACACCACTCCTGAACTGCAGCACTGCCGTTGCACTGAAGCCTGCTGTCTCGCGCAAGCGAGGCAGGCGACCGCTCGGCAATCTTCCTCCGCTTCCCAATCGGATGGCAAGTTAACATCCTGCTCCCGAGTGCATGCAGTGGACGGTCCGGGCGTCAATGGGCCGAGGGAATCACTGATCTGTGTTTCCCCGTTGCTTTGCTCGGAGGGCCAGCGCCTTCCTTTGGAGCGCTTCATCGACCGCCTACTTGAGCGCGCCGAAGGTGGCATGGCTACGCACGGGCAGGCCAGGGGGCGGCTTCGAAGGCGTCTCGGGATGGAAGCTACAGGGCAATCACCCTGTTTCCGGCCCTCTGAGTTCATTGGGAACTGCGAAGAGGTAGGCCGGGAAGCTTACTCGCCTGGGGGAACTAATCGGGGTGCGCGGATTTGAACCGCGGACCTCTGCGTCCCGAACGCAGCGCTCTACCAAGCTGAGCCACACCCCGTTTCTTCAGTTGTCTGGCTGTCAGGGGCTTCCGGCAACCGTGGGGGAGTCTAGCATCGGGCTAAGGAGGTGTCAATAGACGCAAGGCGCTTCCGACCCACCATCTCCCGGTGCTGAATCTTCGGGGGTCGATCTCAATCGGCCTTCTCCAGTTCGAAGGCGGCGTGGAGGGCTCGGACCGCGTCGGGGATTCGATCCTGGTGGAGGATGCAGGTGATGCGGATCTCGCTGGTGGTGATCAGGTCGATGTTGATGCCTGCGTCCGCGAGGGTCTGAAACATGCGGGGCGCGTATCCCGGCGTGTTGAGCACCCCGGTCCCGACGATGCTCACCTTCCCGAGGTGATCGTCTGTCACCACGCCTTGCGCCCCGATCTCCGCCACCACCGGCCGGATCGCGTCGAGAGCTCGCTCACGGTCGGCGTCGCAGACGGTGAAAGTGAGGTCGGTGGCGGGGCCGTGTGCAGAGGCGTTCTGGACGATGGTGTCCGCCGTCAGGTTGGCGGCTCCCAGCGCAGCGAAGATCCGCGCTGCCGCGCCGGGGCGGTCCGGGACGGCGAGGACCGTGACCTTAGCAATGTTGATGTCGTGGCTGATGCCGCGGACCTTGTTCTCGGGCTCCATCTCGCTGACTCCCTGTTCGCGGTTGTGGATGAGGGTTCCGGGCGCGTCGACCATACTGCTGGCCACCAGGATCGGCAGGTCGTGGAGCGAGCCGAGCTCCACCGCGCGAGGATGCATTACGCGGGCGCCCTGGCTGGCAAGCTCCAGCATCTCCTCGTAGCCGATCTCCCGCAGCTTGCGAGCTGTCGGCACGAGGCGGGGATCGCAGGTATAGACCCCTTCCACATCGGTGTATATCTCGCACCGTCCGGCCCCGAGAGCGGCGGCGACCGCCACCGCCGTGGTATCGCTTCCTCCGCGTCCCAGCGTGGTGATGTCGGCCTCATCTGTGATCCCCTGGAACCCCGCGACGATCGCCACCTGCCCCTCGTCCAGGGCGGTGCGGACGCGGGCAGGATCGATGCTAAGGACGCGGGCGCGGCCGTGGGTGCGGTCGGTGAGGATGCCGGCCTGCGCGCCGGTGAAGCTAACCGCCGTGCAGCCCATCTCCCGCAGGGCCATTGCCAGCAGGGTGCAGGAGACAATCTCGCCCGTGGAGAGGAGCATGTCCATCTCCCGGTCGTGCGGCCGCGTGGCCACCTGCCGGGCCAGCGCCAGGAGGTTGTCGGTGGTATCCCCCATCGCGGAGACGGTGACGACGACATCATCCCCAGCGCGTCGCCGGGCGGCCACCCTGCGCGCAACATGCAGGATGCGCTCCGCATTGGCGACTGAGCTGCCGCCGTACTTCTGAACAACAAGGGGCATGCGCTGTGTGGGACCTCTGCCGGTGGGGAGGCGTGTATACGCCGCCGGTGATTATCTCACAGGCATCATTACTAACCGCCAAGCCGCCGAGGACGCCAAGGGAATGCATCCGAGGGTCCTCACCTTGGAAAAGGAACGGCACCGCAACCGAGATGGACTGGACCACGTTGATCGCGCTCAAGCGCCATCCTGAGATCGAGGTGTACACGCAGGACGGCCTCCATCCCACCGTCGAGGGGAGCTACCTGGCGGCCCTGGTGATAGTTGAACAGGTAGCCGGGATCAAGCCGCTGGAGATTCCCGTGGAGCGTCTACGGCGCCTCACCCTGCCCAGCGGCCCCATCGAGATCCCAGCAAGCCGAGTGGCGGCACTCCGTCAGGTGGCTGCAGAAGCCAACCGCGAGCACGGCCTTCCTGCCGAGACGGGAAAGGGCGGGACGTGAGGACGCGTTTGATGAAGCGGTAAGGACGGATGCTAAAGGTAGCGGACGACCATCGCTGGGGCATGCGTTCTCCACATTCATGACAAACCCGGGTAGCATGGCTCCAGTGCCGCTTGCACCGTTGGTCCCGTTCTGCAGTTTGGTCGGATGCAACGGGTTGTCCCGTTGCCCTACGTCTCGATCTCTCTCCCGCGATGTGGCCGGTAACCAAATCCCAATGTCGTCCGTAGAGTGTTTGGCAGGATGCAGCAGGACGGCGGAGCCAGCTTGGGGCAAGGTTGTAGGGACGAAGGCGAGGGTGCGTGTGGCGGCGCGCTTCGCAGTTGCCAGTACTCTAGGGACGAAGTGGGTGAACGAGCGATGAAGCCGAGACGCAGAACAATCTTCCTGACCCTGGTTTCCGGTGCTCTGGCCGTGGTCGCCGCGCTCGCATCTGGTCGGGCGATTGCGCAGGAGCCGGAGAAGGATCTCAAGGTCCCTGCGCCGCCCATTCCGCCCGGTCTGCAGTGGTTCAACTCGCAGCCGCTCACCATGGAGCAGCTTCGCGGCAAGGTCGTGCTGATCGACTTCTGGGAGTACACCTGCGTCAACTGCATCCGCACCTTCCCCTACCTGCGGGAGTGGCACGAGAAGTACAAGGAGAAGGGCCTCGTCATCATCGGGGTCCATACACCGGAGTTCAAGTTCGCGAAGAAGGCCGCGAACGTGGAGAAGGGCGCCAAGGAGTTCGGTCTCACCTGGCCTCTGATCAACGACGCCGATTTCGTGGTGTGGCGTGCCTACGGCAACCGCTACTGGCCGGCGAAGTACCTCCTGGACCACGAGGGGAACGTCCGCTACTACCACTTTGGCGAGGGTGGGTATGGAAACACGGAGGCGCAGATCCAGCGACTCCTGAAGCTCGCCAACCCCAGCGTCACGCTCCCTCCCCTGGGCGACGTGATCCGCGGCACCGACAAGCCGGGCGCCGTCTGCTATCCCGTGACCCCAGAGCTCTACCTCGGCCACGAGCGCGGCACCCACGAGCAGACGCTGGCGAACACCGAGGGCTATCAGCCAGGGAAGTCGGTGGCGTACAAGGACCCGGGCAAGTGGGAAGACGGGATGGTCTACTTCAGCGGACGCTGGCAAAACAATGCGGAGGCGATGGTGAGCACCCGCCCCAGCCCCAAGCTGCAGGACTACCTCGCCATCAAGTACCACGCGCTGGAGGTCAACGCCGTCATGCGCCCGGAGAGCGGCAAGCCGGTCAAGGTCTTCGTGACCCACGACGGCAAGCCGGTCGGCAAGCAGGACAAGGGCGGGGACATCAAGTACGACCCCCAGGGCCGGAGCTACCTGCTGGTGGACCAGCCGAAGATGTACCACATCATCAAGAACGCGAAGTTCGGGCAGCGCACCCTGAAGCTGGCCGCCGCCGACGCAGGTATGGGAATCTACACCTTTACCTTCGTTTCGTGCGAAGTAGCGAAGGATGCTTCCAAGTAATCACAGCCCAATTTGAGATTTGCAATTTGCACTTTTCAATTTGCAATTGTGCCTCTCTTGGCTCCGAGTCCCGAGTCGGTAAACTCTGAGTAAGATTAGGATTAGGATTAAGATTAGGAGCTTCGCGATGTTCACCCACCTTCTACCAACCCTAACCCTCGCCTCAGGCCTCCTCGCAGCGACCTGCCTTGCGTCGGCAGCGCCCGCGCAGAAGGGTCAGCCGCACGACCTCTCGCTCCCCGGCATCGGGGGGCAGGCGCCGGCCGAGTGGACCAGCCAAGCGGCGACCGGCCAGTTCCGACTCTCGCAGTTCACCGTCCCTGCTGCTCCCGGCGAGAAGGCTCCCGCCACTTTCATCATCTTCCACTTCGGGAAGAACGGGGGCGGCTCGGTGCCGGACAACGTCAAGCGGTGGCGGGGCATGCTCAAGGCCGAAGCCAGCACACCGGATCCGCTCGCGGTCAAGGAAGGGGTCACGGAGCGCAAAGGGTTGCGAATCACTAGCCTCGACCTGACCGGCACCTACCAGGAGCGCCCCTTCCCAGCATCCGACCAGATCACCCCTCGCCCCGGCTACCGGATGCTCGCAGCCGTCGTCGAGACCACCGGCGAGAATGGCGAAGGCCCCTTCTTCCTGCGGCTGGTGGGACCGGGCAAGAGCGTCACTGCGGCCAAGGCGGGATGGGACAAAGTCCTCGCCTCTTTCAAGACGGAGTAGCGGAGCAAGAGTGCTTGCTTGGGCACCCGCCTCGGCGCTTGATGTTGCGCCCATCCAGATTTGATCCATGCCCACTGACCTAATCGATACCGACCCCACCCTATCCGCGTCTGCCTCAACCGAAAACCCCACCCTCCCGCTGATGGATCGGCTCCAGGCAGCGATCGAGTTGCTGGAAGCGATCGCCGCCGACCGCGCCCTCCTGGCCGAAGTGCCGGAGGACGAGCAGACGCGGCTCCTCAAGGCCGCCGGCCAGGTCTCCCGACCGGACGCCGTGGACCGGCAGCGGCTGCTGAAGCAGCTTAAGCGGAAGCGCAAAGCGGAGCGGATCGAGCGGGCGGAGCAGGTCCTTTCAGAGACCGGCATCCGCCAGTTGCGTCGCGAGGCGGTCTTCGCCACGCCCAAGCTCTTCGCGCCACGCGCATTCGAGCCCTATTCGCCCGACCTTGCCGCAGGCTTCGACCCTCACTCCGTGGACACCGAAGTTGAGGACGAGAGTGCCAGCCAGAGCAACGGGTCTAGGGAAGCGGTCGAGCCGCGCAATTGCTATATCTGCAAGCGCGACTTCAGCACGCTCCATCACTTCTACGACCAGATGTGCCCGCCGTGCGCGGAGTTGAACTACCGTAAGCGCGGCGAACTGGCCGACCTGCGGGGCCGTGTGGCGCTACTGACCGGCGGCCGTGTGAAGATCGGCTACCAGGCCGGCATCAAGCTGCTGCGCGCCGGGGCGCACCTCATCGTCACCACCCGGTTTCCTCGCGACTCGGCGGCGCGCTTCGCCCATGAGCCGGACTTCGCGGAGTGGGGGCATCGGCTGGAGATCTTCGGCCTCGACCTGCGCCACACGCCCAGCGTGGAGGCGTTCTGCCAGGTGCTGCTCTCCACGCGGGATCGCCTCGACTTCATCATCAACAACGCCTGCCAGACCGTCCGGCGGCCCCCCGACTTCTACCACCACATGATGGCTGGCGAGACGGCGGCCCTGGATGAGCTGCCTGAGCACGCGCGTCGCCTGCTAGGTGCCTACGAGGGACTGCGCGGCTACAACCTCCTGCCGGAAGCCTCCCAGGTTCCGATGGCCGCGAACGGCAGCGATCTTCCAGCGTCGCAGGAGATGCTGCAGCGCCAACTGGCGGAGGCCGCCGGCCTGACCCATGCGGCCAGCCTCTCCCAGGTGCCACTCATCCCCGAAGAGGACCAGCCAAGGCACCATCTCTTCCCAGTAGGGCGCCTGGATCAGGACCTGCAGCAGATCGATCTGCGGGAGCGGAACTCGTGGCGGCTGCTGATGGCCGAGGTGCCCTCCGTGGAACTGCTGGAGGTGCACCTGGTCAACGCCATCGCGCCCTTCATCATCAACGCGCGCCTCAAGCCGCTGATGCAGCGCACCCCGGAGCGGGACAAGCACATCGTCAACGTCTCCGCCGTGGAAGGGCAGTTTTACCGCCGGCTGAAGACGCCTCGCCATCCGCACACCAACATGGCGAAGGCGGCGCTCAACATGATGACCCGCACCTCGGCCGTCGACTACCACGCCGACGGCATCCACATGAACAGCGTCGACACCGGCTGGGTCACGGACGAGGACCCTGCCGCCATCGCAGCCCGCAAGGTAGCCGAGCACCGCTTCCATCCGCCGCTGGACATCGTGGACGGTGCCGCACGGATTGTCGACCCGATCATCGCCGGCTTCAATACCGGCGAGCACGTGTGGGGACAGTTCCTCAAGGATTACAAGCCGACCGACTGGTGAGGCAGTCCAATTTGCAATTGTCAATTTTCAATTGCAAATTGACAATTCCCATTCGATTGCCGAGAGCCTAAGGGACTGGTGAAGCCCACGCTCCGTCGGGTAAACTAGGCTCCAGTTCGCCAGATCACCACGAGACGGCACGGTGCGGCGCAGCGCGCGGGGATTCGCCTTGCCTACCGATACCGAAACGATCATCCAGATCTCCCCGTCGATCCTTGACCAGCTCCATGAGCGGGTGGACAATCCGTGGGTCGTCATCCTCTACAACGATGACTGGCACCCCTATGAAGAGGTCGTCTTCCAACTCCAGAAGGCGACCGGCTGCTCGCTGGAGAAGGCGGTGTGGATCACGCACGAAGCACACACGCTGGGCCGCGCCATCGCCTTCACCGGCAGCCTGGACGAGTGCGAGCGCGTGGCCGGCATCCTCCGCGAGATCCGGCTTCAGGTCGAAACGGACAAGGCGTAGTGGGTGTGTGGGTGTGTGGGTGTGTGGGTGTGTGGGTGTGTGTGTGCTTGCCCCATATTCCTGAGACACACAGCTATCCGCAGAGGGCGGCGGCAATCAACTCTTCGAACTCCGTCGGCGGCCGGTATCCCAGCGCCGAGTGCAACCGCTTCCGGTTGTAGACGTCTTCAATGAACTTGCCGAGCGACAGCTCGACTTCCTCAAAGCTCTCGTATTCTTGTAGGTCGATTTCCTCCTCTTTGATCGTGCGGATCACCCGCTCGACCATCGCGTTCTCCTTCGGCTCCCCAGTGGCGCACATGCTGATCCTGGCCCCGACGGCTTTCAGGCACTGGACGTACTGATGACAGGCATATTGCACCCCCCGGTCCGAGTGGTGGATCCAGCCCGCTTCCGGGGTGCGGGTTTCCAACGCCTGCTCCAGCGCCCGCAGGGCTCCATCCCCTTCCAGGCTGCGCGACAGATCCCAGCCGACGAGCTTCCGCGAGTACAGGTCGAGGACCACTGCCAGGTAGCAGAACCCAGCACCCAGCCGCACATACGTGAGATCAGCTCCCCATGCTTGGTTCGGCCCGTCCAACTCACGCCAGCCTTGGTTGGCAAGCAGGTTGGGATAGCGGTCGAACTCGTGCTCACTGTTCGTGGTCCGGACCTTCCGACGACGCCGGGCGTGAAGCCAACCACCCTCCCGCAGCAGCCGGTTAACCCGCTTGGGGTTCACCGTGTACTGCCGCCGCCGGAGTTCCATGGTCACGCGTGGGCGACCGTAGCCGGGCTGTTCCAGCACGATCTCCTCCACCACAGCCACGAGGTCGGCGTCCTGCAGGGGAGGACGACCGCGACGAGGCTGCTCGTCTGGACAGGGCTGGGCCTGCCAGCGATAGACGCTGCCACGGTTGAGACCCAACGTGGCACAGGCCCCGTGGAGGCTCAGCCCCTGCAGCAGCCGTGGAGGAGCAGCCTGGATCACCTGCCACTTCTCCCAGGCCGAAAACCCCCCTTTTCAGCCTGCCGGAGAGCCCGGCGGAGCAACTCGTTCTCCAGGTGCAAGCGTCCGAGTGACGCCTCAAGCTCGTGCACTCGCTCCGAAGCTTCGGCCTCGACGCTAGGCTGCGTAGATGCCGGCCAGGCTGCGTCGCCCAACTCGGTGTACTGGTCGCGCCAGCGCTTCAGCAGTGTGGGGGAGAGCGCGTGCTCGCGGCACACCTGGCCGGGGCGCTTCTCTCCAGACTCGAGCTGGTGCATGAGCGCCAGCTTGAACTCACGGTCAAACGATCTTCTGGGTTGGGACATGCCCATGGGACAAACGGCTCCTGCCAGCAGCGGGGGCGGAGGTGGAACCCAGCGTGTGTATTCCGCCGTAGCCCCCGCTGCGTTGGTCACGTAGCCGCCAATTCCTCTCGGATGTGTGTCTCAGATTTCGGGGCAGGTACAGTGGGTGCTCCCGCCCTCGTACTCCTGATCCGGACCAGAATGCAAATTGAAAAGTGCAAAATGCACATTACAAATTGCGCCGTGAAACGCCACTCCATGGATGCCAGCACCCAACCAATCGCTACTTCTGGGCACGCGGATGAGAACCCGCGAAACGCCCGCCCCCGGCGGCGGTTTCCCTTGGGGACGGTGGTTCTCTCCGTGCTGGCCGTGCTTCTTGCCGGTGTGCTGTTCGGCACCCGAATCAATGGAGTCCCGTCCGGCCTTTTCCTGGCCATTGCCCTAGCCGCGCTGGGCGGACGGCTGGAACCGATTTGGGGACTGCTGAACGTAGTGCTGGCGCTGGCGCTGGCCGTGCTCTGGCGGATGTCGCTAGGCAGCACCGTGGCCACTGAAGCGCCTGCCCCGGCCATCGCGGACCCGGACGCGCCCCCGCGGCTCAGCCCGCGAGGAATACGGAATGGGGCGGTGGCAACCGTGGTCCTCTTCATGCTGCTACAGGCGGTGATGCTCACCCACCTCGGTGTGACGCAGACCCTCAAGGACCAGAAGGCCCGCAGTGGCGATGCCACCCGTGCCGCCGCAGAGGACTTCCTTCGCAACGCCTACTACGGCAATGTCGACGCCGCCCGGGAGCGGCTCTCGCCGGGGTACCGCAAGCTGTTCACGCGGGAGGCGCTGGCGAAGTACATCAAAGAGTGGCGGGACTCGTTCAAGACGCTGGATGCCCTCGACCCCAAGGGCTTCTTCTACGGCCTGAGTCCCGAGGGTCCGTACACCGGCATCGACTACACCTACCGTGGCTCCGGCGGCGAGGGCATCGTCCGCATGCACCTGATCCGGGACAAGGCGGATTGGAAGGTGACCCAGTTCGTCTTCGCCGTCAAGGAGCAGCCGAGCGCGGGGCCGCCCGCACCGCCCTCTCGCTAATGCGCCGCGCGATCAGGTAGCCGTCCCGGTCATCCGTGAGCTTCCAGCCGACCGGAAGCGCCCCGCGCCTCCAGGCTGCCGCCATCGCTTTCGCTTCCGCGCGGAACGGCTCATCCGGGATCAGGACCAGCACTTCCGGGCGGTACCGGTCGACAAACCGCTCCAACTGCGTCACATCCAGCGTGCGCGGCAGCAGGACCACCGGCGTCTCCAGGAGCAGGTTGAAGGGCGCCGGTTTGTCTGCGGCAATCACTTCCTCCCCCCGCACCTGCGCGATGGCCAGCCGCACCGAGGGAAGGGCAGGCAAGCCGTGGTCGTGCCGGGCCTCCCGCTGATAGAGCTGCGCGAGAGAGACCAGAAGGGCGAGGGTCGCCACTCCGGCTACCACCCGCCAGGCGAGTCGGCCCCGCAGGGAGCGCCTTCGCGCCCGCCATCCCAGCGCGAATCCCGCGCCGCTCAGGAGCAGGATGGGGAGCAGGAAGTAGCGCGTCGAACCCCAGGCGGTCCAAACAGCGGTGTGCACCAGGAACGTGAGCAGGCTCAGCACCGGGATTGACCATCGCCGCCCTGACCAGTGCCGCCATCGCAGCCCGGCCCATGGGAGCGCGGCGACGAAGGGGAGTAGCGGCAGCAGCAGGCTCTGGAGGTGGTTCCAGCCCTGGGAGAGGATGAGGCTTGGAACCTCCCGCCCATGGCGCAGCAGGAACTGCGCCGTCGTCAGCCGCGTCGCCTCAAAGCCGTGGTAGGTCACCGCGTAGTAGTCCCGCACCGAGAACGTGTAGCCAAGCGTGGTGTAGAAGGGGTCGCCGTATAGCCGCCAGAGCAACAGGTGGTACGGCAGCACCGGAAGCAGGAAGCCCACCAACAGCGGTAAGCAGCGACGGCGCGTCGACGGCCGTCGCACCGCGTCGACAAGCAGCACCGGCAGCAGCAGCCCGCCGGTGGGCCGGGTCAGGTAGTTCAACCCCACGAACACCCCGGCCACCAACGCCCCGGCCACCAACGCCCCGGCGTGCCTGCGTCGATCCCAAGCCAGCAGCGCGGCAAGGGACAGGGCGAGGGAGAGCGCCTCCGTCATCGGCTGGGCGGTCCAGTAGACGGTGTGGGGGAGTAGGAAGAAGTAGCCGGATGCCAGCAGGGCCGGAACCTCCCCGAAGAGGCGGCGCAGGTAATACGCCGCCAGTACCAACGCGAGGGCCGACAGCAGCACGTTTCCCAGCCGCGCCGCCGCCACCGGATCAATGCTGCGCAGCAACCCCTGATAGCCGGCCGCAACCAGTGGGTAGAGCGGCGGACGGTCGCCCCAGGCCGCGTGCCGGATCGGGTCGGCAGCAATGCCGGCTTCTAGAGCGACGCCCGGCTCGCCCGTCACGGGATCGGCGTGGAAGTGGTACCTGAGATCGCTGGAGAACCGGCCCGTCTCACGGATCGCGCGCGCCACCGCCAGGTACTCCACGCCATCGTTGCGAATCGTCAGCGGTTCCCAGCAAAGCGGGAGCCGTGCGGCGACCGCCGCACCCAGGAGCATGACCAGCCAGAACCAGTACTGACGCACGCTCACGCCGCTTAGTCCCCTACCCGCCCGCTCCGCCGACTGGCCGGCGACACCATCGAAACCAAACGCATTCCACTTCCGATTGAGACTGGGTGCCACAACAGGCACCTCCTGGGATCACCAGAGCTTCCGCCAGCGGGCCAGGAGCACGGTCCCGAGGGCCAGCAGCACCGCCGACCCCGACACCAGGTAGAAGCCTTTGGTGCCCAGGTGGTCAAGCGGCACATGGGTGAAGTTCATTCCCCATGCGCCAAACACGGCACCAAGGATGGCAACGCAGACGGCCACCATGGTGAGCTGCTTCATGGTGTTGTTGAGGCGGTTCGACACCACCGCCAGGTGGGCGTCCAGCGCGCCGGTCGCCATGTCGCGCTGGATGTCCACGGTGTCCAGCAGGCGCAGGATATGGTCGTAGACGTCCTGGAAGTAGGGATACGTCTCAGCGGTGAAGAGTTGACTGTCCCGCCTCAAAAAGGTGTTGAACACCTCACGCAGCGGATAGATCGCCTTCCGCAGGGTGAAGAGCGACCGCTTGATGTCCAGCAGTTCCTTCGGGTCATCCAGCGCCCCTCCGTCTCCCGTGAAGAGCGCCATCTCCAGCGTGTCCAGTCGGTCTTCCAGGGCATCCACCAGCGGAAAATAGCCGTCGATCACGGAGTCGATGACCGTGTGGAGCAGGAAGCCCATCTTGTGGCGAAGCTCCTGATCCGTTCTACCCCACCGGCGGGCCGCTTCCGCCAGCGCGGGGATCTCCCCTTGATGGAGCGAGACCAGGAAGTTGCGACCGACGAAGAGGTCCAACTCCCGGGTCTCCAGCTTCTCTCGGGCGTCTCGCACTCGCGGCGTTTCGCTGAGCGGCAACGGCGCGTGCATCACCACGAAGTAGTACTCGGGGTACTCGTCCACCTTGGCCCGCTGGTCCTGATGCATCGCATCTTCCAGCGCCAGGTGATGGAAGCCGAACTCCCTGTGGAGAAGCTCTACATCCTCGGCGGTCGGGTCCAGGATGTCGACCCAGAGGATGACACCCTCCTCGCGCAGGAGCTTGTCGATCTCAGTCGCAGGAATCGTCTCGCAGATCTCCGCCTGCGGTCGGCAGACCCTTACCTTAAGGCGGTCATCCAGCATCTTCAGCGCAGACACTCGGATCGGCGCGGAGTTCACGATGATGGTTCCGTGCGGTGATGGGCAGCCTTGGCGGCGGTGGCCCATATGCGCTGGTGCAGGCGTCGGTGAAAAGCGGGGCGCTACTCTTCCTCGTCGTCCGGCTCCAGGTTACCCGAGTCGGTGTACGAGCTGATCTCATCGCCACGGAAGACGGTGACCAGGAAGTCGGAGCGGTCGAAGCTGGGCAGGTAGGAAGAGACGATCTCGTCGTCGATCTGGGTCAGCAACTCTTCCTCGGAGGTGACGGAAAGAGCGGCTTCCAGGATGACGGTGGCGTGGATTGTCTCGTTGTGGTAGTGCAGATCGAGCTGGCCGACCCGATTCTCTTCCTCCCAGACCAGGTAGATCTCTGACGACTGCGTGCGCACGAGGCGGGTGAAGCGAAACCTGGCGTCCATTCGGAGGAGTTCCTGGCAGGGGAGTGCCTGGCGGTTGCGCGGCTGCCTGCAAGTGGCCGCCGCATCCGCAAAAACGGGCGTGAGAACCTACTGTTCGACGGTGACCAACTGGTATCCAAGCGGAACCTTGGCGTGCTCGATCGGGACCAGCCGGTTCTCGCGGACGGTGTAGTAGGTGACCACGGTGAGCAGCATGTTCTGCGCCGTCTTGCCGTCGTTGGTCACCAGCCGTGGCTCACGGGTCGCCACCACGAAGTTGTTGGGGCCAAGGCCCTGGATCTCCAACGGCTGCGGGGGCTGCGGCTGGCCGGCCATGAAGTTGCTGACGGGTCCATTGAGCGGAGGTAGACCGCCGTTCCCAATGGGCGAACCCCCATTGCGTCCGCCCAACTGAGCGCTGGCGGGCCGAGGATTGGCCAGCGTGAAGCAGGCGAGGGCAGCCGTGAAGCCGAGGGCAACGGCGCCGATCAACGGCAGGGCGCGGGATCTCATGGGAGGGACCTCCAGCAGGACGGGTGACGGACGAGGCGGGAATTGGGGAAGGGAGCGAGGGGTCGGACCCGATCACTGATAGTAACATCGGCCCCATGGAGCGTCAAACAAGGGTTCAGGGTTCGGGGTTCAGGGTTCGGGGTTCAGGGTTCAGTCTCTTGCTTGGGCTGCGGCCACTCGACCATAGGATCAGGGTTGGGACTGGGGTTAACTCTGGAGCCCCCTCCAAAGACCGATCATTCTGTGATCTCTTTCGTCGCCACGCGACCTATCGGACAACACTATCGGGCCGGTGGCCGTTTGGAAGGCGGCCACCGGCCCGATTGCTGAGTCCTACTCGGCGAAGGCTGCGTCGAAGGCACGGGTGCTGGACTTGAAGTCCTTGGCCTTGAGGTAGGCCGCCGCTTCGGAGGCTCCGGCCTCGCGGTCCATGCCCATGTCTTCCCACTCCACAGAGAGCGGGCCATCGTAATTCGCGCGGTTGAGGGCGCGGATGATCTCCTCGAAGTCCACGGAGCCACGGCCAACCGAGCGAAAGTCCCAGGAGCGGCGCTCGTCCCCGAAGTTGGTGTGGCCACCGAAGACGCCGGCTTCCGTCGGGACAGAAGACCACCAAACGTCCTTCATGTGGGCGTGGTAGATGCGGTCCTTGAACTTCAGGATGAACTTGACGTAGTCCACGTTCTGGTAGCCAAGGTGGCTGGGGTCGTAGTTGAAGCCGAACGCCTCACGCCGCCCCACCGCTTCCAGCGCCATCTCCGCTGAAGCGATGTCGAAGGCGATCTCCGTCGGGTGGACTTCCAGCGCGAAGCGAACGCCCACGCGGTCGAACTCATCCAGGATCGGGTTCCAGCGGTCGGCGAAGTCCTTGAACCCGTTCTCTATCTGGGAAGGCGCCACCGGCGGAAAGCTGTAGAGCAGGTGCCAGATGCTGCTGCCAGTGAAGCCGCAGACCACCTTCAGCCCCATATTCGCCGCGGCGCGCGCCGTGGCTTTCATCTCCTCAGCGGCCCGCTGCCGGACGCCTTCCGGGTCCCCGTCGCCCCAGATGTGCGGGGGGAGGATCGACTTGTGCCGCTCATCAATGAGGTCGCAGACCGCCTGGCCCACCAGGTGGTTGCTGATGGCGAAGCACTTCAGGCCGTACTTGTTCAGGACTTCCCAGCGCCCATCGCAGTACGCCTTGTCCTGGGCCTGCTGGACATCGAAGTGGTCGCCCCAGCAGGCCAGTTCCAGGCCGTCGTACCCAAACGACTTGGCCTTCTGGCACATGGTCTCAAAAGAGAGGTCGGCCCACTGGCCGGTAAATAGGGTTACGGGTCTTGCCACGTCACAGTCCTTGTATTCAGAGCCTTCGCGGGGCGCCAATCCTTGTGTGCTCTCTCAGCATTGGCGCGCCGCACAGGCCAAACTCGCGGTGGAACCAGGGAGCGGCTCGTACCTTGCCTCGTCCGGTGGCCCGACTACCGTTCTGCCCCCGCAGAGGGGTGTCCTGCCTCTGCGGGGAGTATCTCGAAGCGCCGGATCTGGTTGGGGGTCATCGCTGCCGGGTAGCACCTGCCGGAACGCGTTGCAACGCCCCGGTCAGTCCTATCATAGGCCTACGGTAGGGCACATCCTCCCTTCTGCGGATATCCTCTGGGTGGATGGCAGCGTCGCCTCTGGAGCATAAGCATGAGTTGGTCCTGGAAGATCGCAACGGTGCGGGGGATCGGGGTCTATCTGCACGCCACCTTCTGGCTGGTGGTGGCCTGGATTCTCTTCGTCTATCTGGCCACGGGCCAGGGACTCTTTGCGGCTCTCCAGGGCGTGGCGGTGGTGCTGCTGCTCTTTCTCTGCGTGGTGCTCCATGAGTTCGGGCACGCGCTGGCCGCGCAGCGGTACGGCATTCAGACGCGGGACATCACGCTCTATCCCATCGGCGGCGTTGCTCGCCTGGAGCGCATCCCGCGCAATCCCAGCCAGGAGCTAGTCATTGCGCTGGCGGGTCCCGCCGTGAACGTCCTGATTGCAGGCGGCCTCGCGCTGATCCTGCTCGCCACGAAAGCGTTCGACGGCACCGAGCAATTGGTCAGCGGCGAGGGCAACGTGCTGCGGAAGCTCTTCTGGATGAACCTGCTGATCGTCGGGTTCAACATGCTGCCCGCGTTTCCGATGGACGGAGGCCGGGTCCTGCGCGCGCTGATGGCGCAGCGGATGGAGTACGGCCGCGCAACCCAGTTAGCCTCGACCGTCGGGCAGGGAATGGCCTTCCTGATGGGACTGTACGGGCTGTTTGGGCCGTCGCCGCAGCCGATGCTGCTCTTCATCGCCTTCTTCGTCTATGTGGGTGCCGGGCAGGAAGCGGCGATGGTCGAGACGGAGCTCGCCTTCCGGGGGATTCCCGTTCGGGAGGCCATGGTCCACCGCTTCCGCACGCTGGCGGTCACCGATTCGCTGGCTATTGCCACGCAGCAGCTCCTGGCCGGGTCGCAGTTGGATTTCCCGGTCACGGAAGGCGAGCGGTTGGTCGGCGTGCTCACCCGGACCCGCCTGATCGAGGGCCTGAGCCAGCAGGGACTCGCGGCCACCGTGGGCGAGGCGATGCTGCCGTCGCCGCCTTCCACCTCTCCGGAGCAAAGCCTGGAGGAGACCTTCCAGCAGATGCGTGAGGCGGAAACTAGCATCATGCCGGTCCTGGACAACGGCCGGCTGGTCGGCATGCTCACCCTGGAGAATATCGGTGAGTTCCTGATGGTGCGGAACGCGCTTCAGGGCACCCGGCGGGGCCGGACATTGCCGGTGGCCGCGCGGCTTGCGGCCACCCAACCGGCAGGGGAGATTGTGGACGCGGCCGCCCCTGGCGGTTACCACGCACCGCGACGTCGCGGGCTGGGATAAGTGGCGATCACGGTGTCTTGGAGGGACTCAGCTCGAGAGCCTCCTGCTTCGCCGCGCGTTCGCGCGCTCTGCGACCGGCTCTCGCGAAGGCTAGGCCGAGGAAGGTGAGCACCAACAGGGGGAGGAACTGCGTCAACTCGAACTCCAGCCGCTTGCCCTGGAATGCATCCGGCAGCGCCTCGTCCGGGTTGCCGGGAATTCCCAGCATGCCGACCCCAAGGCCAGGCCAGACCGTGGCGAGGGTGGCTAGCACGGTCCAGAACGTGGTCAACCCGCCCACAATCCACGCGCCCACGATGCCGCCGGGAACGCGGTAGGGGCGGGCGACCTCCGGCTCCAGGTAGCGGAGGCGGATCAGGGCGGGAAACATCGCCAGGTAAGAGATGATAGTCGTGGAGATGGCCACGCCCAGGACCGCCTCGAAGTAGGCGGCAGACTTCCCCTGGCCCAGAGTGCTGGCGAGGATGAGCGTCGCCGTGGCCATCGCGCCGGACCAGAGGGTCACCGCAACCGGCGTGCCCCACCGCTTGGAGATGTGGGCGAGGTGCGCGGGAGCGTCTCCCTCCATCGCCGCGACAGCGAGGGTGCGGTCCGCGCCCATCAACCACGCGCTCCCGCTGGTGAGCGATGCAAGCAGGAATCCGATCGCCGCCATCATTCCGGCCACGTGTCCCCAGCCGGTGAGGGTCACCTTCCCCTCCGCTACCGTGCCACCGAAAAGTGTGAAGGCGAGCTTGAGGGCGTCGGTGAAGCCTTCCAATCCCGTGACCTGCGCCTGCGGCAGTACCAGCAGAATGGCGAGGCAGGGGAATCCGTAGAGCAGGACCGTGAGGAGGGCGGACCAGCTCAAGGCGCGTGGGACGTCCCGCTGGGGGTCCTTCATCTCCTCTCCAGCGGAGCACGGCACCTCGAAGCCAACGAAGTTGAAGATCAGCACCGGGACAACGGCGATGAATCCCGCGTAGGTCGGGCGGAAGTTGCCCGCGCCGAAGCCGTGCAGGCCGTGGCGGAGCGCGTAGGCAGCCACGGAGGCCGTGAAGAGGCCCAGCACCAGGAGCCGCGCCAGAGTTCCGACCGTTGCCAGGGCCGCTCCCACGCGGGTGGAAGCCAGGGCCGCTGCGACGGTGGCCCAGATGAACGCCAGTTGGAAGGCGAACGCAGCCGTCCCCTCCAGCGGGATTATGAACTCAGTGACGCAGACCAGGGCGATGGCGCTGAGGGTGCCGCCCAGCCAGATCGGGTTGGTGATCCAGTAGAAGCAGGCGGTCAGCGCTCCCGCGCCGGGTCCGAACGCCCGCCGCGCCCAGGAGTAGGGACCGCCCTCTTCCGGGAACGCGGTGCCCAACTCCGCGATCAGCATCCCGTACGGCACGAAGAAGACGGCCGCGAGGAAGACAAGCCAGGTGAAGCCCTGCGCCCCGCTCTTGGCCGCCGTGGAGATGGTGTCCAGGCTGACCAGCGCGCAAACCAGGCAGGCGAAGATATCCCATCGCCCCATGGTCCGCCGCAGCTTCGCCTTCTCGCGGATCGCCAGGGCGGTGTCGATGGACATGGGACGGGTCGAGAACTGCCTCGGGCCGGCGCTACGGACCAGGCTAGGGTCGGACGACCAGATTCGCTTCGCGGACGTCGCTGCCGTGGGTGGCCCGGATCAGCACGGCAGTTACCACGCCGCCCGCACCCGGAAGCCGGATGCTGAACGAAGCGCCCCGGCTGCCGCGCGGAACCACCACGGTGGCAGGCACGCGGACGAGTTCTGAGTTGCTGGATGAAAGCGCAACCGTGGCCCTTGCTCTGACCGGTCGGTTGAACAGCACCTCGCCACGGGTGCGAGTTCCCCGCTCCACGGACGGTCTCGCCAGCTTCACGGCGGTGAGGATCGGCTCACGGGTGGTCGCAAAGGTTGCCGTATAGGTCGCGTCGGAATCGGGCACGGTGATACCGTGGCTCTGCTCGCCCCCATCCGACCACCGCTCAAACAGGCGGGCCACACTCCCGCGGAACTGCGGAGAGGGGGCGCTGATGGTCCTCGCGCTGCCGGCCACCGTCTCGAAGAGGTAGGGCGCGCTGTGGGGCTGACCGTCCAGGAGAAGGGTGGCGCCGCTCGGCACACTCTCCAGGCGAAGGCTCACCACCCTCGGCCGGATATCCCGCGTCGTCGTGTGGACGAGACCCGCTGCGTCCTTGACCGACAGGGTCACCCGGTAGAAGACATTGGTGGCCGTCTCACCACTCGTGGGAATGAGGAACGAGCCGCCTGCGATGCCGCTGGTCGCTGGCAGGAAGGGATGCGTATGTTCGGCGTGATGAAAGTCCACCTGCCAGGTGAGTGCCTCGCTAGGCAGCGGTCCGTTTTCCGGATCGGCGCCGGAACCGGCGTACGTGATCTCCTGCCCACCCCGATAGAACGCTCCAGCGACCGGAGTTGCAATTGTGGCGGTGGGTGGCTGGTCATCCGTGACGGAAAGCGTGGCGGCCGCGCTCACGGCGGAACCTAGACGGTTGGTGACCCTGCAGCGAAATAGGGCACCGTGATCCGCCAGTGTGGCGGTTAGTCGATACTCCGGCTCGGTGGCACCAGCAATGTTCTGGCCAGCCCGCTGCCACTGGTAGCGCAACGGGCTGGAGCCACTGGCACTGACGCGGAAGAAGGCCTCCTGGCCGACGGAAGCGAGCACATCCTCCGGGTTCAGTACGATGGAGGGCGGTCGCGCACGGGCGTACTCGATCCGGTGGACACTCTCCGTCCCGCGCGAAAGGACATACATGGCCCCATCCGGACCCAGATCGAGGTCCACCGGGAACGAGAAGCCGGTCGCGAAGGGCTCGACCCGCTTGCTCACCGGATCGAGGGTGCGGATCCAGCCGTTGCAGTGGTCCGCAAAGAGGTAGAGGCCCTGATAGCGAGGCGGGAACTGGGGCTGCTCCGGCCGATAGAAGAGTCCACCGGCAATGGCGCAGCCCTGATCTGGGCGTCGACCGTGTCCATAGGCAAACAGCGGTTCTCGAAAACGAGGGTCGGTGGAGGGTCCCTCGGCTTCGGGCCAGCCGTAGTTCGCACCTCTGATCCCTTCGTTCACCTCTTCCCAGGTCCGCTGCCCCACGTCGTTGATGAACATGCGCCCAGTGCCGGCGTCGATATCAAACGTGAACGGGTTGCGAAGCCCGAGAGCCCAGATCGCCTGATACTTCCCTGTGGTGGCGCTTCGGAACGGGTTGGTCTCCGGAATGGAGCCGTCGGACCGGACGCAGAGGATCTTGCCCGCGAGGCTCTGGAGCGACTGCGCGTTCTCTGCCTGGGCATTGTCCCCCACGGCGATGTAAAGGAGCCCGTCCCGGCCGAAGCGCATCGCGCCGCCGTTGTGGATGGCGGCCCCGCCCATCGGGTCGAGTTCGAGTAGGAGCTCCTCGCTGCCCGGAACGGTGGTGTCACCTGCTGCGGTCACCCGGATCAGACGGTTGCGGGCCACGCCTCCAACCTCAGCCGTGAAGTAGAGATAGACGTAGCCGTTGTGGATGAAGCTGGGGTCGAAGACGATGCCGCTGAGGCCTCGCTCGTGGTCGAAGACGGCCGGGACCGTGACGAAAGGGGTCGGCAGCAGCGTGCCATTCTTGACGATGCGGACCTGCCCTCCTTGCTGGCAGACAAAGAGCCGCCCGTCTGGCGCGAAGGCCATGGTGGTTGCGTTGGAGAGGCCGCGCACCACCGCCGTCTCTACAAAACCCTGGGGCAGCCGCGCGGCGCCTTCGCTCCGGGTTGCATTCAGCGTGAGCGCAAGGAACGTCCCGGCAAGGATCGCCAGGCCCGTAGAGAATCGCCAGCCCCGTGGGCGATGCGGAAACTCGGAAGCTCGAATCACAATCACTCCCTGCCGATCCCCCATGGGAATGTCATCGCATGACAAAGAGGCTATGGTAGCGGCTCCAGGTAGAGGAGCGGTTCGCCGTGGTTGACGAGCTTGCCGTTCTGGCCCAAGATCTCCAGCACGATGCCGCCTCGATCCGCGTTGACCGGGCTGAAGACCTTCATCGCCTCGATGATCCCGATCTGCTGACCCTCTTCGAGAGTGTCGCCGACCTCCACGAACGACGGCTCGTCCGGGCCGGGGGTGCGGTAGAAGGTGCCAGTGAGCGGGGCCGGAACGGCGACCGCGCTTTCGGAGCGGGCCGGCTTGGCATCCGCAGCTGACACATCACCGAGGGCCCAGGCGGCGGGCGGCTCCCACAGCTCGTAGCGCAGGCCGCCTTCGGCCGGCTCCGCCTGCGTCTGCGGAAGGCGGGGTGGGAGCAGGGTGACCTTGAATCCGCCCTCCTCGACTTCCAGCTCTTCGACGCCGTACTGGCGTGCCAGCGCCATGAGGCGCGCGATGGTCTCTAATTCCGGCAGATCACTCACCCTCGTCCGATCCTTCCTCTGTAACAGGCCCCACCCCAGTCGGCGCAACCTCGCAGGCACCGAGTGCCTGGACCGCGCGTTCAAGAGCCGCCCTCAAATCCTCGCCACGGAGGGCGACCGTCAGCTCCCCACGCGTCTTCTCGATGATGCCTCGCGTGGAGTCGGTGGTCCGGCGAAGCCCGCCGGTCAGCGCGTCCGGATAATCAAGCGTCACCAGCAGATGATAGATCTCATCCATGCTTCCCAGCAGCATCTCCGCTTCCCGGAGCCGCCCCTGGCGCATGCGGTCGAGCGTGTGCCGGCGCATCTCCCCCACCGCCTCGCCTAGGCCATTGAGGTAGGCGGCGTACTCCACACCGAGCGCTTCCGGCTCCGGCAGTTCCGTCCCGGAAACGACGGCCAGAAAGGCGCACGCCTCGGCGTACTCCTTCTGGCAATCGTGGACGTAGCCCGCTCCGTAGAGGTCCGGATGCGGCTCCCGAAGCGCGCGCTGCATGTCCAGAGAGGCCCGTGCACCGGAGAGCATCTCCGCCGCGCGCTCCAGTTCTCCGCGATGTGCGGCCCGGATGCTGTTGGCGGCCGTCCGAATGATCTCGCGCGAGAGGGAGAGGCTCCGCTCCCGCGCCTGATTGCGCGCGTCCAGAACCGCCCGGGCTTTTTCGCTGATCGCTTCAAGTGTGGCCATACGCGGCACCCAATCAGGCACGGGTTGGACCCGCGGCAAAAGACCGGCAATTATAGCCGGAGCCGCGTGCCCTTCGGCGGTCAGGTGTGACTCGGGCACGCTCGTCCCGTACCGGGGTCATGCCGTACCGGAAACTGCGACGCAACAGCTGGATCCAGCTGGATCCCCGAAGGTGACGGCAACCGCGCCCTAGGCGGCCACCGTCGAGGATGACGGGGGTGGTGGGAAGCTGCGCAATTCACCGCTGAACCCGGATCGGGACAGGCCACAACCAACCCTCGTCATCCTCGCCAGATAACACCCGTGCGAAGTGGCGCGTGCCGTGCGGGGATCCAGCCACGCCCGTCCTGCACCGGGTAACACCGTCTCGGAAACCGCGCAACTGCCGGATCCAGATGGATCCCTGAACGCCCAGGGGCACCCGACGGCAGCCGCGCCCCAGGCGACACTGAATGCGGCTGGCCCTCGGCGGTCACGCCTCTACGAGTTGCACTCGCCCCAGTGCTCCGCGATCTTGCGGCGGATGAAGGCGACAGCGCGCACCGTGCCGCTATGGCCCTCGGGATTATTGTCCTCCAGGCTGATGTAGCCGTTGTAGCCGATGGCCGCCAGCGAGGCGAAGATCGGATCGAAGTTCACGCTCCCCTCGCCGATGACGCTATGATCGTACTTGCCGGGGAAGCGGTCGCTGGCGTGGGAGTGCCACACCTTGTGTTTCACCACCTCCAGGACGGCCATCGGGTCGTTGTGGGTCATGAGCTGGTTGGAGCAGTCGAAGTTGACGCCGACCCAGCTATCCTTGATCCGGTCGAAGATCGCAAGGAACGTCTCCTGGCGGAAGCTGAAGTCCTCGGCGGTCCAGCGGCGGTCCTTGTAGTGGTTCTCGTAACCCAGCCGGACACCGCGCGGCTCGGCGTACTCCGCCAGCTTCAAAATGCCCTCGACCGCCCAGTCGATCCCCTGCTCCTCTGAGACGCCCGGATGGCGACAGCCGGCCGTGACTCGCACCCCGCCCGCGCCGATCTCCCGCGCCACCTCCACTTCGTGCTTCATCTCCTCCAGCACGGCGGCGCGCTCAGCCGCGTCTGGGTGGGTGAAGTCGGGCGCGCAGGTCCACTGCGAAACCTGCAGTCCGTAGCGCTCCTGCAGCTTCCGCACCTCGCGGATGTGGTCGAGGTCGTGCGGCTGGATCACGCCGTAGTGCCACTCCACGTGAGTGATGCTTAGATCGCGGGCCTCGGCGCAGACTTCCTCAAGGGTGGGGGAACCCTCGTCCATCATTCCATTCACGTAGCGGAGCGGGTTCCAGGACACAATCGGTGGCATGGTCAATTCCTGATCTTAATCCTAATCCTAATCCTCTCCCAACCGCTTTACAACGCCACCCGGGAAGGCGGTGCTACTCACCGGCTGCGCTGAGTGCGGGTTTCCCGATTAGGAGTAAGATTAGGAGTAAGAGTAGGATTAGGATTAGGAACTGGGTGGCTTGGAAACCTGCATGGCTCTCGAACCAACTCTCCTCCCCCTCCCCGAGCGTCGGCCTCGCCGGCTCCGCAGCACCGAGTCGCTCCGCCGTCTCGTGCGTGAGACCAGCCTCTCGCCCGCCGACTTCGTCTATCCCCTCTTCGTCACCCACGAGGCGGAGACCCGGCGCGAGATTCCCTCGATGCCCGGCAACTTCCACTGGTCGGTCGACCGGATCGCGGCGGAGTGCGAGGAGGTCGCCTCGCTCGGCATCCCCGGCGTGCTTCTCTTCGGCATCCCGGAAGAGAAGGACGCGCTCGGAAGCGGTGGCTACGCCGCAAATGGCGTAGTGCAGCAGGCAGTGCGGGCGATCAAACGGGCAGTCCCGGAGTTGCTGGTGATCACCGATGTCTGCATGTGCGAGTACACCGACCACGGTCACTGCGGCGTCATCGAGCGCACGCCGCATGGCGGTGACGTGGCCAACGACCCCACGCTTGAGTTGCTGGCGAAGACTGCGGTGTCTCATGCAGAGGCCGGGGCGGACGTGGTGGCGCCCAGCGACATGATGGATGGCCGCGTCTCCGCCATCCGCTATGCGCTGGACCGGGCAGGCTATGAGCAGACCCCCATCCTCTCCTACGCCGCGAAGTACGCGTCCGGCTTCTACGGCCCATTCCGCGAAGCGGCTGGCTCGACTCCGCAGTTCGGGGACCGCCGCAGCTACCAGATGGACCCCGCCAACCGGCGCGAGGCGCTCAAGGAGGTGCTTCTGGACCTGGACGAAGGCGCGGACATGGTCATGGTGAAGCCGGCCCTCTCCTACCTCGACATCATCCGCGAGGTGAAGGATGCGACCGACGTGCCGGTGGCCGCCTACAACGTCAGCGGCGAGTACTCGATGGTGAAGGCCGCCGCCGCCAACGGCTGGATCGACGGCGAGCGGGTGATGATGGAGATCCTGACCAGCATCAAGCGCGCGGGAGCGGACATCATCCTCACCTACCACGCCAAGGAAGCCGCTCAACTGCTTCGCCGCTCCTAGACAACCATGGAGCGCGGGCGTCCCGCCCGCACCCACCAACCGCAGGCCTGCTCCCACCACGCCCCAAGACAGCACCGACTCCCACCCCGCATTCCGCATTCCGCATTCCGCATTCCGCATTCAGATGACTTTTCTCGCATTGGACGTGGGTGGGACCAAGACGGCGGCGGGTGTCGTCACCGCCGCCGGAGAGGTGCTCTCGCGCGTCCGCCTGACCACCGCTGAGCTTCGTGACGGGGGTGACCCGCTGGCGGCACTCATCCGCCTCGGTCGCGAGGCGCTGAAGGAGGCGGGAACGCGGCTTCCGGACGGGGTCGGACTGGCGCTGCCGGGTCCGGTGGACCACCTCGCCTGCCGGATGCTCACCGCTCCTACCCTCCCGGAGTTCGCGGGCGTGCCGCTGGCCGAGCCGCTTCGGCGCGCCTTCGGTGCCGGCGTCCACGGCGACAACGACGCCAATGCCTGCGCCCTCGGTGAGGCGATGTTCGGGGCGGGACGGGGCCACCGGCATGTGGTCTACGTCACCATCAGTACGGGCATCGGGGGCGGCGTGGTCCTGGACGGCCGGATCTACCGCGGTGCGCGCGGCACCTCGGCGGAGTTCGGCCATCAGGAGATCGTGCCCCAGGGCGGTCCCTCATGTGATTGCGGCGGCACCGGCTGCCTGGAAGCGCTGGCATCCGGTCGCGGCATCACGCGCCTTGGCTACAAGTGGTACGGCGAGCACCTCTCGCCGGAAGTGCTCGCCGATCTGGCCCGTGCGGGTGACTACATCGTGCCCCAGGCCTGGGAGGAGGCAGCGCTCTACCTTGGCCTCGGACTCTCGAACATCATCAACCTCTTCGACCCGGACGTCATGGTGCTGGGTGGCGGCGTGGGCGTAGGCGCGGCCGACCTGCTCCTGGAACCGATCCGCGCCGTGGTAGAGGAGCGGTCGATGCCCCGCCTCCGCCGCCGGACACCGATTGTGGTGGCGGAATTGGGGACGGATGTCGGCCTGGTGGGCGCGGCGTCGCTCTGCCTAGAACGGTAGAATCGGGCCGAGAGCGTGACCGATCGGGAGGCGAAGCTCCGACCGCTTCGTCTACTGCCGCTGCTTCTCCGCCATACCATCAGCAAAGCGCCGGCCGCAGTCCTCCGATAGTGCCTCTGTCGTGCCGTCGATCGTTCCAACGTAGCCGGCCAGGAAATCAAACAGCGTTTCGTCGGCATGCTCTAGATCGGTCGCAGTACCGGCGAAACGCGCCGGCAGGCCTTCGGGCGTTACGCCGCGGGTGCGCCCCTTCGCCTCCAGTAGGCGCTGCCGCATGGCTTCTCTCCGCAGCAGGTGCGCGGTTTCGCGCTCAGAGGTGATCTCCCGCCACAGGTCTATCGGAACGATCACGCCGACGACTTGGCCTTCCGCGTCGGACACGTACTGGACTTCGGTCAAGACAGACATGCGCACCCCGTAGTCGGAAGCGGAACACACGTAGGCGTGTCCGCGCCAATATGCACCCAAAAACGCGCAAGGCTCCGGCTTGCGCCAGGGTGGCGGGTTCATCTGGCAAGCCCGGCACCCTAATTGTCCGAGATTGCACCAACTGGCAGCGGGTCAGGTTGGGGCCGCAGATGCTAGGCTCTTCGGTAGTCCTGGAAGTACCTGCCGTACTTCCGGCGATACTCCCTACCCCGCTCCTCACCAAAGAGGAGTGGCGGTTCGACTTCAGCGACGTGTTCGATATCCAGGCGAACTGCCTGCCCGAAGAAGAGCAGCGCGAGGCCATGGGCTTGCACCGTCAGGCAGTGATCCTCGCGAGTGATGCACACTATGAGGACGGTATCCGCCACATGGTGGAGGGTTCGCTTTGAATGACTCTCTTGTGCGTCCCGCACGCGTCTCCAGGAAGTGAAGTCTGAAACGGTCACGATCGAGAGCCGGCCGTTAGCCTGGTAGACGTCCAACTGTACGGAACCGGACCGGGTCTCTCCCGCCGCGAAGAGGAAGGCCTCATGCAGGCAAGGCTCCCCGGGTGCTGAGACACAGATTTCGTGCATGGCTGAAGCTTAGCTGCCTAGATTCCGTGCGAGGAGGCCTGGGTGGAAGGCGCAAAAGCCATCGCCGGTCACGACCGGCCTGACACGAAGCCCACCCGCGTTGCTTGCACCTTCGACTTTCGAGTCTGCGGTCGCAGGCTGATACCGGTGCAGCGGTGTTGGCCGCCCGCCACTTGAATTGTCGTATCCGCGTTCAGACTGCGCAACCTTTCCGCGACCGGGGGTGTCCTATCCTGTGCAACGGGTAAGCGTGACTCAGGTCATAAGCAGCCGAATAGCTGTAGGATAAGAGAACTGCGGTCCGTCGCATCGCGCGCGGCCGGTCTGGGGATGAGGAGCAGCATCGTGTCAAGCGCAAACAAGTGGATCGCCGCTCTCGCGGTGTTCGGCGGCATCGTGGCGGTGGCCCCGGACGCACAGGCGCAGTTCCTTCCGCCCATTGACCCGGCCTACGCCACGCCCCAGGCGCTCCTGCAGCGGGACTTCAACTACATGCAGTCCACCCGGCCGGGCGCACAGCGGAACACCATGCCCCCGCAGCCCGGCACGCCCGGCTACCGAAGCGGCTACCCCTACGGCCGCACCCAGCACCACTACTTCCCGCCCTATCAGTGGCAGCCGTCGTACGGCTACTACAACGGCTATTACGGCTACTTCAACCCCACTGGCGTCTTCATCGTGGTGAACCCGGCAACCAGCATCCAGCAGCGCGAGGTGATCATCTACCGCGAGGGCACCACCGGCAACCCCGCTTACCCGCAGCAAAACCAGGGCAGCGGCGCCAACAGCGTGGGTGGCGAGGGCCGCGCACCACAAGGCCGACCGACCACCGAGCCGGAGAAGCCGCGCACCGGCGATGACTTCTACCTCGGCCGCGGCACGCAGACGGAGACCATCACCGATGCCCTGGATGACATCCGCAAGGCGTGGCTGAACGGTGATTTCGGCCGCCTCAAGGCAAGATTCAAATCCGAGGGCCAGGTCCGCGTCTATCCGAAGGGGCAGTTCAAGTACGCCGTGCCCGCTCAGGAATTCCTGGGAATGGTGAAGGACGCAATGACCCGCCTCGACACCGTGGCCCTTGAGTTCGACCGGCCGAAGTCCGAGAGCGCGGGCAAGGTCTTCGTTTCGGGGAAGCACACCTTCATCGACGCCGAGAAGAACCGCTCCGAGAGCTACATCTCCTACGGCCTGGAGCGCCAGGACGGCAAGTGGGTGATCACCGAGGCCGGCTCGTCCTCAACCGCCGCGATCAGCAAACACGAATAACGCACGCCAGACAGGCTATTACGACTGGCGATGGAACAGCGGGGTGCTCCGGACGATGGAGCACCCCGCTTTTTGTTTAGTCCAAATGTGGGAATGCGGATTCTATCCCCACGGGGTACACTCGCCTTGTCGGGATCAATTGAACGGCGGCCGAGCATGCCCCCGCCTGTCCCGATGCCGTGAACCATTCCGTCCCCGGCTCGACCCGTTGAGAGCGACGCGCCACCGTGCCTGAGGATGCCCGCCCGATCATCCTGATCGTCTGCAACGAGCCCGAGCGTCTGCAGCCCCTCCGCCAGGCAATGCGGTCGGAGGGCGTGCTGACGGCTCCTGCCCGGTCGCTTGATGCGGCCCTGGGGCTACTGACGCAGGTGGGGGTGGACGGCTGCGTCCTGGCCATGAACATCTCCGGCGCCGCTGCCGTCGAGCTGGATGCCGCACTCTCCCGCTGTCGGGCGAACGGCTTCCGGATCTGCCTCCAGTGCTACCACGGCGCACACCTCTCCGGCTGGGATACCGTGGACGAGGACGCCCTCATCCCCGAGGTCTGGCGGCAGTTCAGGCTGCTGCCCCCGCCATGGCGGCCCTCCAAGTCTTCGACACAGACGTACACAGAAGTCACAGAGACGGACACAGAGGGAGAATTCAGGGAGGGGCAAGCCTCGATAACCTTAGCTGTCAACGCCCTGGGGTAGCCTGCCGAGCCTGCGATCGTTTGTGAGGATCTTGCGGCTCAAGTCAAACTTCAGGCCGAAGTTAATGACCAGGCCCACTTCCACAGGAGTGGCACGCAGGTAGTTTACCAACTGCACTTCGTGGACCGCCAGTAGGTGTTCCACGGCCTTCACCTCGATGATCACGACGCCATTCACCAGCAGGTCAGCGACGTACTGCCCCACAAGCTGCCCCCGGTAGTGCACCTTGATGGGAGCTTGCCGCTCTACGGTCAGTCCCGCTGCTTCGAGCTTGATGGCAAGCGCATTCTCGTAGACCTTCACCAGAAAGCCGAAGCGAAGCTCCAAGTAGACGCGCTTGGCGCACCCGATGATCGTCCAGGTGAGGTCAGCGTGCGGCCCATCGTACATCCGCCCCGTGGGTGACATTCCTCTTCTGGGTCCCCTCTGTGATTTCTGTGTCCGTCTGTGTCGAAAAGAACTCCGTCCAAAGAGCGCAAACTCGGCAGGATACCCCAAGGCGTTGACAGCTAAGGTCATCGTGAGCTGCCCTCCCCACCAGTTCCCCTCTGTGTCCCTCTCTGTGACTTCTGTGTCCCTCTGTGTCGAAAAGAGCTTCACGCCATGTAGGCGCCACCGTTGATGTTGAGCGTCTGTCCGGTGATGAAGGAGGCCGCTGGGCTGGAGAGCCAGTAGACCATCTCCGCCATCTCCGCCGTATTCCCTAGCCGCCCAAGCGGGATCCCAGCGCGCAGTACTTCCCGCTGCTCCTCCGTGAACTCCTGGACCATTTCCGTGTCCACGGCACTGGGCGAAACCGTGTTGACCGTCACGCCGTAGGGCGCCAGTAGCTTCGCCAGCGACTTGGTCAGGCAGATCACCCCCGCCTTGGCCGCAGCGTAATGAGCACCCGCCAGGATGCCGCCCACATGGCCGGCCACGCTGGCGAAGTTGACGATGGTACCGGATCGCTGCTCCTTCATCGGAGCGAGGCAGGCCTGGGCGATGAGAAAGGTGCTGCCCAGGTTCACGTCCATCACCCGATCCCACTCGGACTTCGTGATCTGCTCCAGCGGCGTCTTCCGGAGCAGGCCGGCGGTGTTGACCGCCACATCGACCCGTCCAAACCGTTCCATGGTCTGACGGAGGAGGTCGCTGACTATCGCTTCCTGCGTCAGGTCGACCGCAAAAGCG
Source organism: Actinomycetes bacterium (assembly GCA_031426395.1). Taxonomy (GTDB): domain Bacteria; phylum Armatimonadota; class SYMT01; order SYMT01; family SYMT01; genus JANPLG01. The sequence continues at coordinate 3,227 of JANPLG010000406.1, read as the reverse complement.
AGAACGGAAGCGCCCGACAACTCGTGCTGCACCCGCTCAAGCGAGTCCAGGCGGATGTCGGTGAGCACTAGGTGCGCGCCGGCCGCCGCAAATCGCCGGGCCGTGGCCGCTCCAATCCCGCCGCCCGCCCCAGTGATCAGGACCACCTTCCCCGCAGGGTTGTAGGCAAATGGCTCCGATTTCATTCGTTCCCTTCCTTACGGAGCACGGGCGTCCCGCCCGCACCCACTCACTGAATGCAGAGTGGAGCACCTGTCCCAGCCAAATCGCGTCCGAATCCGCATTCCGAAGTCCGCATTCCGAATTCAAACCAATTCCGACCAGCGCACGCGGCGCTGTTCTCCGGCACTGATGCGGACCGCTTCCAGGACGCGCATGTTCTCCAGGGCGTCATCCGCACCGCGAACCGGTGCTTGGCCGTTCAGAATGCAGTCGCTGAAGTGCTCCACCATGAGCTGGTAGTGGTCCACTCCCGGCGTGGTCAATTCCTCAACGCCATCCTTGTCCGAGACGCGCACCACGCCGGGATCTTTGCCGGGCAGCCACGGTTTCGGGAGCGCAATGGTCCCGTCGCTGCCCACGATCTCGATGCCCATGCGGAAGTACGACTCGAAGCTGCAGTCGAAGAGGGCGGAGTGCGACTCATACTCCAGCAGGCCGGTGGTGGTGAGGTCGCCGCCGCTCTCCGCGTGGATCGTCGACCAGGCCGTCACCGCCTTCGGCGCGCCGCCGCTGAAGAAGCGGATGGCGTTGACGCAGTAGCAGCCGACATCCATCAGCGCGCCGGGACCCTGCCCCGCTTGGAAGCGAGGATTGGTGGGGTCCGGCGCGGCGTTGAATGAAAACTTCGCGCGGATTGTGCGGAGCGTGCCGATGCGCCCGCTCTCCAGCACCTGCTTCGCCAGGTCGATCTGCGGATGGAAGCGATACATGAACGCCTCCATCAGCCTGCGGTCCGCCTTCTCCGCCGCCGCGACCATCGGCCCGATCTCGCTGGGCGCGACGGTGAACGGCTTTTCGCACAGCACATGCTTGCCGGCCTCAAGCGCCTTGATGCTCCACTCGGCGTGCATTCCGTTCGGCAGCGGGTTGTAGACCGCGTCCACGTCCGAGCGCTCCAGCACCGCCTCGTACGAGTGGAGCAGCTCGTAGCCCCACTCCTCGGCGTTCTCGCGGCTCCGATCCGGGTTGCCGGTGCCAACGCAGGCCAACTCCGCATTCGACGCGGCGGTGATGGCAGGGATCAGTGCTTTCCTCGCGATGCCCGCGCTGCTGATGATGCCCCAGCGTACCTTTTTCTGGGCACCGTTCTCTCCGAGGGTGAGGGCGCTCATCCTTGCTTCTCTTCCTGCTTCTCAAGCACGGCCAGCATCTCACGCAGCCAGGCGGGCAAATCCTTTGGAACCTGGGCTGTCACAAGGTTGCCGTCCACCACCACCGGCTCGTCCAGCCAGACGCCGCCGGCGTTCTTCATGTCGTCCTTGATGGCGCCCACTGAGGTGCAGCGCCGACCCCGCAGCACATCCGCGGAGACCAGCACCCAGCCGCCATGGCAGACCGCCGCCACCAGCTTGCCGGCCTCCGCAATCTCGCGCGTGAAGGCGAGAACCTCCTCGTAGCGACGCAGCCGGTCCGGGCAGAACCCGCCGGGAACCACCACACCGTCGAAGTCAGAGGCCTTGTAGTCGGAGACGTTGCCGTCCGTCTCCACGGGATAACCGTGCTTCGACTTGTAGGACTTCTCCCTCGGCCCCGCCACCACGACCTCGACGCCAGCCTCGATGAGTCGGAGCTTGGGGTACCAGAGCTCCAGGTCCTCGTAGTTGTCTTCCGCGAAAATGAGCACGCGCTTCTGCGCCATGGTGCGACTCCTTACCTAAAGAAATATGGTGACCTAACTAAGCTCCCAATCCTAATCTTAATCTCAATCCTGATCCTACTCGAAGAGCGCCGTAAGGCTGCGCGCCCTCCCGACCAAGCGGTGTGGCGTCCGAATCGTTTCGATGCGGTCACTGAAACGGGAGGCTGCTGGAGTAGGATTAAGATTAGGATTCAGATTAGGATTGCGCAGACTCTTACAGCGCTTTAGCTAACGATAGTTGGTGAACTGCAGGTCCACCGTCAGATCCGCGCCCTTGAGGAGCTGGATCACGCCCTGCAGGTCATCGCGGGACTTGCCGGTGACCCGCACCTGGTCGCCCTGGATCTGGGCCTGGACCTTCTTCCCGCTGTCCTTGATCAGCTTGACAATCTTACGCGCCGTGTCCTGATCCAGGCCCTGCTTGAGCTTGATCTCCTGGCGAACGGTCGCCTTGGAGGCCGGCTCGATCTTGCCGTAGTCCATCGCCTTGATGGAGACGCCGCGCTTCATCAGCTTGCTCTGCAGCACGTCGATCAGCGCCTTCAGCTTGTACTCGTCGTCGGAGTGAAGCTTCAGCGCCTCGCCCTCCAGCTCCACCTTCGAGACAGACCCCTTGAAATCGTAGCGGCCTTCGATCTCCTTGGAGGTCTGCTGGATCGCGTTGGTCACCTCGGTCAGGTCGACCTTTGAAACGATGTCGAAAGACGCGTCGGCCATCTTGGTTGCTCCGTTGCGGACCGGGACGGAGTGTGCCAGCCCGGCGGTGGGCCGAGCAGGGTCCCGGTGAAAGCGTGGTGGGACGAGGCAGGACCGCCTCGCCCACAAATGGTAACGCAGGCGGGTCCGGAAAGGCCCAGCGACACCTCAAGTGGTTGGAGCACTGGGTCGGGGAGCAGAATTCAACATTCAACATTCAAAATGCAAGGGATCGCAGATTGATGGGGCTGATGGCCTGAGGGATGCCAGCGTGCCGTGCAGGTTTCTAGGTTCAGATTTTGGCCCGCCTCGCCGATTTGCCGATGTGCCTCACCTGCATCGGGATCCCTTCGACCGGCTACTGATCGCTCAGGCGCTCCAGCACGGGCTGACTTTAGTCACCTTGGACGAGGCGGTCCGCGCTTACGCGGTGCCCCTCTTACCTAGCGCCTAAATCTCCGGCACTGCGGGTGGGATTCAATTACTGGGCAGGCTTTCGTGACAATGTAACCTGGGGTAGCCTAGGCCCTTGTGGCCGTGGGTCTACCGTGCTCCCAAGGGGGACGCGCCACGTCCAGCCAGGTGGATGGCCCCCCTGCGGTCTCCTGCGAACCACGCGCACTAGGCGCTAGGCTACCGGCTTGTTCGTGAGAATTGCTGAGGTTGCCCA
>JANPLG010000405.1:0-20646 GCA_031426395.1 Actinomycetes bacterium | reverse complement strand
ACGCGATGCCGGCCCGCTTCCAGGGGGATGCCGAGGAACATGTGGTCAGCGGGAAAAACCGGGGATCGGCGGCCATCGACCGTTGCCCTCCAGCCGGGATCGAATCCCTCGCAGACGACGAGCAGGCCAGGGTGCGGTGATTCTCCCTCCAGAACTAGGCGATTGGAGCTGATGCGGTGGGCGGCAAATGGGATGACGCGGGGAGCGCCCTCCAGTTGCGGCGCCCCATCGCCCTCCGCCAGCACAACGGCCGGTGCCCGGTTAGGCTGCGAGAGATTCTCCAGCGCCTGGCCGGCCTCGACGGGCTGAACGAAGCCGTGGAGCCGCGCGTAGCTGTACGCCTGGAGATCCTCCTGCAGGAGCGGTGCGGTGGTCGGTGCAAGACCGGCAACCTGCCCCTCATATCCAAGAAGGTAGTATCGGACTCCGGCCGCGCGAAGGTTCGCGCTTGCGGGCCGCAGCCAGGAACCGCCTGCCGCCTTCGCGGTTGCCGCTTCCCACGCGGCGTACCGTTTGGGGATGAAGGAGTCGCTGCCGCCGAGATCGGCCAGCCCAAGGGTTGCCGGAAGGTTGGATGCCATCCGCTGATTGAAGACGTCCTCCTGGCCAGCGGGTCCGGACGAGACAAAGCGGAATGGCTGGGGCGTGCCCTTCCGCTCCGCCTCGACGGCCTCGGCGAGGATGCGGGTCTCCGGTGTAGTGGCCTCGAGTAGTCGCAAGTCGGCGCGGGGGTTGAACGGGAAGCCGAAAGCGAAAAGATCGGCGACGATGGCTGCGACTGCTACCGCGCCTGCCCAGCGGAGCTGGCCACCGCGCCAGATAGCCAACGCGCCGGCCGCCGCAGGTAGAGCGCACCAGAGCAGGGCAAGGGAGAGGTCGCGGGTCGCCTGCGTCTCCAGGGGAAGCTGCTTGAACTTCTCGATGAAAGGCGCGAGCTGGAGTGGGTCGGCACCTCCATGAATGAAATGGGCGGTCACCGCAACCAGCGCCAGTGCTCCCGATGCTGCGGAGATGAAGCGCATCGCGGACCGGCGCACCTCCAGGGACTGGTCCGTCAGCGCGTGAACCCCCAGCGCCGCCAGCACCGCCAGCCCCCACGCCGCAAGCGCGATGATTCGGGCGACGGCGGTGAAGTTGCCAAAGCCAGGCACCGCGGCCCAGAGCGGCCAATAGAGCGGCGTTCCCATCGCACAGAGCAGGGCGAACAGCGAGAGAAGTGCACCGTAAATCGCCAGGTGACGATGGCCGCGATTTCTCCTGGCGGCGGCTAACGCACCGACACCTAGGGCCATCACTGCGATCCCTGGATAGAAGGTCCGCTCCAGGTAAACGAAGCCCTGCTTCCCCTCGGGCGGCAGCCAGAACTGGTGCGCGGAGGCAAGCGTCGCATCGCCGAAGAGGCGGGGCAGCACCATCGTCAGGAGCTGGGATGGCGGCATTCCGGCGTGGACCACGGCATCCCACGGCACGCGCGCGCCACGGTCGGTGCGCGGCAGGTAGTCGAACGCGGGGAGTAGCTGCCCGACAGCCAAGAGCAAGGCCAACACACTCGGCACTACGACCCACTTCGCAACCGCGCCGAGCTTCCGCTCCGCAGCAACGGTGCGCGAGAGCGCCCAGCCGCCCCAGCCAAGGAGCACGAAGGAGCTCATCTGGCCATGCCCACCCAGCACGCTGACGCCCAAAGTCAGGGCGCAGGCTGCCAGCCACCGGAGGTCGCCCCGCTCCCGGGCGCGCTCCCAGAGAAAGCAGGCCAGCGGCAGCCAGCAGAGGGTCCACTGGGTCACGTTCGGATAGGCGAGCCACGCGACGATGAAACCGTTGAAAGCGAAGGCAACGCCACCCGCCGCTGCGGCGACGGGTCGCAGCCCAAGCTGCCGGAAGAAGGCGAACGCCCCCAGCAGCGCCAGACCGAGGTGGAGCGCGGCCGACCATCCAAACTGCACGGCCGGAGAGAGTAGGGCCAGCAGCCAGGCCGGTGGGTAGAGCAACGCGCCCTGCTGGCTTCCGACAAAGGAACTGCCCCCGTAGACATAGGGGTTCCAGAGCGGCAGCTTTCCGTCCCGCAGCCCCTCCGTGAAGAGCACCCGGCGCGGGTAGTACTGCTGGATGGAATCGAGCAGCGGGTTGTGCGGCAGGGGACGCTCGCCCCAGATCTCCCGGGAGTGGTGCGCCCAGGGCTGAAAGCGCGGGATCAGGTCCAGCGGCACCAGACTCTTCCCCTGGAACAGATAAGGGAAGAGGAAGAGCGCAACCAGCAGGAGCAATGCCACCGGTGCCCACGCCATGCGGCGAGAGGACGAAGGAGTCATGGGCCGGGAAGGATGGGGAGCTGGCACAGGAAGCAGTTACCGGCGTGCGCGGATCACTCCTCCAGATGCACGGCGTATTGCCTGGAAGCGAGGAGATACCGCTCGTCGGCGATGGGTAATGTGGGTGGTTCGCGTTGCTCGGTTTCGCCCGTGGCATTCGCGACCCTGCGACGAGGGGAAGAGCGATAATCACGGAAGCATGGCCCTCCAGTCCCGCATTCGAATTCTTGATGAAGGCGTCGCCAACCAGATCGCCGCGGGCGAGGTGGTGGAGCGACCGGCATCCGTGGTCAAGGAACTGGCGGAGAACGCGGTTGACGCGGGCGCGACCCGGGTGCGGGTGGACGTGGCGGAGGGCGGCAAGCAGTTGATCCGCGTGGCGGATAACGGTTGCGGCATGTCCGCTCAGGAGGCGGTCCTCTCGCTGCAGCGGCACGCCACCAGCAAGATCACCCGCGCGGAAGACCTCTCTGCGGTCCGCACCCTCGGGTTCCGGGGCGAGGCGCTCCCGAGCATTGCCAGCGTGGCCCGGCTAACCGTGCTCACCCGTGCGCGCGGAGATCTGGAGGGGACACGGCTGGAGGTAGAAGCGGGAGAGATCCACACCCTCGAAGCCGCCGCCGCGCCGGAAGGGACCTCGATCACGGTTGCGGATCTCTTCTACAACACGCCCGCGCGCCTCAAGTTCCTGAAGACCAACCGCACCGAGCTTGGGCAGATCTGCGATGTGCTGTCGCGCCTGGCGCTTAGCCATCCGGGCGTGGCGGTCTGCCTCGTGTCGGACGGCGACGAGATCCTCAACCTTCCGGGGACGGCTGATCCGCTCAATACCGTCGCCGAGCTGTACGGTCGGGACGTGGCGCGGGACCTCCTGCCGATCACCTGGAGCCGAGAGGGCTTGGCCGTGGAGGGCTACACTTCCCGGCCCAGCATCACGCGACCCACCCGCAGCGGCCAGCACACCTTTGTGAATGGGAGATGGGTCCGCAACCGGACACTCACCCACGCCATCGACGAAGCGTATCGGTCGACGATGCCGCCCGGCCGCCATCCGTTCGCGGTGCTGCATGTTCAGATCGACCCGGGCCTGGTGGATGTGAACGTTCACCCCGCGAAGAGCGAGGTGCGATTTGTGCGCGAGTGGGAAGTGCACCGCGCCGTCTTCGAGGCGGTGCGCCACGCGCTGGGCCAGCCTGGCCCCGCGATTCCCACGGAGCCGCTGGCCATCAAGCAGACCCTCGATCCTGAGGCACTGCAGCGAGGCGCATGGCTGCCTCCCGACCCGACGGATCCCTTCGCCGACGAGGTGCGCACGCCCCTGCGAGTGCAGTCGGCGGTGAGCGGAGCGGCTACGCAGCCCACCATTCCTGATCTCCAGGCACCCTTGCCCGCGCTGCGCCCCATCGCCCAACTCTGGAACAGCTATATTGTGGCGGAAGGCGCACTGGGCCTGGCGCTGATCGACCAACACCTCGCCCACGAGCGGATCCTCTTTGACCGTTTCCAGGCCGCCCGCGCCGAGAGTCCCGCTCCGGCACAGCTCCTTGCACCCCCGGCCACCGTCACCCTGCAGCACCGGGATGCGGTCGCGCTGGAGGAGTTCCTGCCGGAGTTGCGGCGCATCGGCTGGGACCTGGAGCCGTTTGGGAAGGACGCCTTCGTGATCCGCGCCGCTCCCAGCTTCATTGCGGGAGGCTCTGAAGTGGCGGTGCTGCGCCGGCTATTGGATGAGTTGGTGGAGCACCGGAGCTCGGGCGGCCGGGAAGGCGCGCGCACCGGCGAGCCGGACCGGCTGGTGGCGACCTCCGCTTGCAAGGCTGCGGTGAAGAAGGGTGCGAGGCTGGCGCTGGACGAGATTCGCCAACTTCTTGAGGACCTCGGCAGGAGCAGCAACCCGCATACCTGCCCGCACGGCTGCCCGATCATGGTGGAGATCACCTACCAGGAGCTCCTGCGCCGCTTCAAAAGGATCTAACCTGTGCCGCTGGGTCTCACTCTGCTTTCCGACCTGCTGGCGGTCTGCCGCCTGCCCGCTGCTGAGCCGGTGCCGGAGTGGGCCTGGTCCGGTGCGCTCTGTTCCGTGACGAGGACCGCCGACGAACTCTCCGTCGTCTGCTCCTGGGGCGCCGCGCCTGAGGGTGTGAAACGTGAAGGGCCGTGGCGGGCCTTCCAGGTGGACGGCCCGCTCGACTTCGCCCTCTGCGGAGTGCTTCACGGCATCCTCACTCCGCTGAAGGATGCCGGAATCCCGGTCTTCGTCCTCTCCACGTATGACACGGACTACGTGTTGGTAAGCGACGGTCGATCCATCGACGCCCTCTCGGCGCTTCAAACAGCAGACTACAACACTCAGGAGGCACCCTGATGACGCGCGCGTTTTTGAAGGACGAAGATGTCTTTGTGGTGAGGGAGGCGCTTAGCCTTGAGGAGTGCGCTCAGCTGATCCGCGAGAGTGAGCTCGAGGGCTACAGCGAAGCACCCATCACGATGGGTGAGAGCACCATTGTGATCAAGGACTACCGCAGTAACGAACGGCTCATGCGGGATGATCCCGAACTTGCGGCCGCGCTCTTCGAGCGACTTCAGCCGTGGCTGCCGGAGCAAGTTGATGGCTGGCGAGTGATTGGTTTCAATGAGCGGCTTCGATTCTACCGCTACGATTCTGGCCAGTCGTTCTCGTCTCACTACGATGGGTCGTTCATCCGCTGCCGAGAGGAGGAGAGCCGGATTACCGTAATCTTCTACCTGAACGACGGGTTCGAAGGGGGGCACTACGGATTTCGTAGAGCCAAACGAACGTGCCTACCTGCAAGTGCGTCCTGAAAGTGGAATGGCCCTGGTGTTCCGGCACCCACTTCTCCATTCCGGCACGGCGGTGACTGCGGGCCGCAAGTACGTGCTTCGCACTGACGTGATGTGCCGTGCACCCGAAGTCGGCCAAGGGTAACCGCGCGTCGTTTGATGGCACGCTTGCCCAGCACATCGTCTCCCCAATCCATTCGGCAGCGCGCCTTCCTCCACGTATCCATTCAGCAAGCCACACTTCGCGCGGCGGTGCGTTTGCAATCAGCCGTGGTCGACCGGTAAGATAGGCACACGCCGGAGTTTTACCGGCCTTTTTTGCGCCTGCTCCCGCCGCCCCGCCCGCGGCACCCACGATCATGAGTGACACGCCGAACGGCAGCGTCGATGGCAACCATCTGAGGGAGGTCCGCCGCCGCCGGACCTTCGCCATCATCTCCCACCCCGACGCCGGGAAGACCACGCTGACCGAGAAGCTGCTCCTGTATGGGGGCGCGATCCAGCTTGCCGGCAGCGTCCGCGCCCGGAAGAACCAGCGCAAGGCGACTTCCGACTGGATGGCATTGGAGCAGCAGCGCGGCATCTCCATCACCTCCACGGTGCTCCAGTTCGAGTTCGCGGGGCATATGCTGAACCTGCTGGACACGCCCGGCCACCAGGACTTCAGCGAGGACACCTACCGTACCCTGACCGCCGCCGACAGCGCCGTGATGCTGATTGACAACGCGAAGGGGGTGGAACCGCAGACGCGCAAGCTCTTCACCGTCTGCCGGCAGCGCGGCATCCCGATCTTCACCTTCGTCAACAAGCTGGACCGGCCAGGCCTGGAGCCGCTGGAGCTGCTGACGGAAATTGAGGACGTGCTGGGAATCCGCACCGTCCCCGTCAATTGGCCCATTGGAGACGGCAACGACTTCCGCGGGGTGTACGACCGCAAGAACCGCCGCATCCTTCTCTTCGAGCGGACGGATCACGGTTCCCGACCCGCGCCGGTGGAAGCGACCAACCTGGACGACCCTCGCTTTGAGCGGCTGCTGACGCCCGCCCGCTACGCTAAGTTGCGCGAGGAGATTGAGCTGCTGGACGGCGCCGGTGAAGAGCTGGACCCGGAAAAGGTGGCTCGCGGCGAGGTGACGCCGGTGTTCTTCGGAAGCGCGGCGACGAACTTCGGCGTGGAGCCGTTCCTGGAAGAGTTCATCGGGATGGCACCTGGTCCCGCTGCGCGGCAATCGCTTCAGGGCGAAGTCTCACCGAACGAGGCCGAGTTCCGCGGCTTCGTCTTCAAGATCCAGGCGAACATGGACCCGAACCATCGGGACCGAATCGCTTTCATGCGCATCGTCTCCGGCCGATTCGAGCGAGACATGACGGTGCAGAACCCTCGCCTGGGGAAGTCCGTTCGCCTCTCCCGTCCGCAGAAGCTGTTTGCGCAGGACCGCATCCTGATGGAAGAGGGGTACCCGGGGGACATCGTTGGCCTCACCAACCCCGGTGCCTTCGCGATTGGGGACACGCTCTATACGGGGTCGGCGGTGCGCTTCCCGGCTCTGCCACGGTTCGCACCGGAGTTCTTCGCAGTGCTGCGGAACCTGAAGATCGACCGGTACAAGCAGTTCCAGAAGGGGATCGAGCAGCTGGGCGAAGAGGGCGTGGTGCAAGTCTTCTACGACGTGAATGCCGCCCGCCGGGAGCCAATCCTGGCTGCGGTGGGGCGCTTGCAGTTCGAGGTCGTCCAGTTCCGCCTCCAGAGCGAGTATGGAGTGGAGACAGTGATGGAGCCAACATCCTTCCGCCACGTCCGCTGGCTGGACGGGGAGTCGGATGCCATCAAGACCATCCGCTGGTACCAGGGCAGCCGCCGCGTGGATGACAACGAAGGCCTGGCGTCCGGCCTCTTCGATAGCGACTGGGCGCTCAACTACATGCAGGAGCAGCATCCCAAGGTGCAGTTCCTGGAGGCGCCGCCGGGGCGGTAGGCAGGATGCGCGGCGTTGTGCAATCCGCGAGCGTGGGGGTTGCTGTGGGCATTGCCCGGCATCGGCTGAACCCGATGCCTATTCATGCGAACCCCGCTCTGCGGGCTAGATGCCCGTCGGCTGTCCTAGGACTGAAGTAAGGCAAGATCAATCCGAAGGCAATCTGACCCACTGGAGCGAATTCCTTTCATCATGACTTCCGATGACTATGAGCACGCATTGTCGGAGATTGAGACGCTCTTCGATGCTCGTCCCGGCACGCCGGAGGCCGATCGATTGGATGTACTGGTCACTCTTGTGGAGGCATACGAGCGACGCCACCACCCGGTTCAGCCGCCTGACCCGATCGATGCCCTCCACTACCATCTGGAGAGCCGTGGTCGCACCTGACGCTGACACAGTGAACGGTGATTGTCGCGAGGAGAGATGAATGGCTGCGGGCAAGACGGTTTCGGTGGCGGGTGACAACTACCTCTTCCTGGCGACCGGCCAGGAAACGGAGGGAGCCTACTCCCTCTTTGACGCCCTGGTGCCACCGAGTGGCGGTCCGCCGCTCCACCGGCACAGCCGTGAGGCCGAGGCGTTCTACGTCATCGAAGGTAGCGTGGAGTTCACGGTGGATGGTGAGACGCGACTGGGCACGGCAGGCAGCTTCTTCCACCTGCCCGCAGGAAGCGTCCACCGCTTCCAGAACGTGAGCAGCACTCCGGCGCGGATGCTGATCCTGGTGGTTCCTTCCGGGATGGAAGCCATGTTCGAGGCGTGCGGGACGCCGGTTGATGGGCTCCACGCGCCGCCCGCACCGTTCGGGCCGGTGGAGATCCAGAAGCTTCTGGCCGTCACGGCCCAGTTTGGCGTGGAGATTCTGGCCCCGGCATCGCACTGAGCAAGTGATTGGACTGCCTACTCAGCACTGAGACCGTCCCAGAGGCCAGATATGGCTGACGTTTCACCTGACTGGGCTTTCCTCCAGCCCTGTTGAAAGCTCTCTCGGGCGGGCTTGAGCCGAACCGTCTCCTGAAAGGACCGCAGCCAATCAACCACGAAGGGCAGGTACTCTTCCGGGACCGTCTGCAGTTCTGCCAGGGCGCGATCTCGGTGGTTGGATGGGGCGGTGTTCATCGCGCGAAGCTTTCTCAGGTGCGGCAGATGAAGTAGGTTGATCCAGCTTCGCACCGATTCACTCACTGCGGCGTGACGGCATGCGGTTTTCGGGGTCGGCCGCCCCTTGCACCATTGAGGCGAGCTGCCCTGGCCTTTGCCTCGCTGCGAACGTGGCCGCCGGAGCGGGCCAGCTCGGTCATCCACACCTTCCCACCGAACATTCCTTGCAGTAGCGCCGGGACCGAGAGATCCACGTCCACGAGCGGCCAGCGTAGTCCAAGACCGCTGGGGCTGACCTCAACGACCCGCAGTTCCTTCGGACCAATGCCTTGCAACGCTTCCACAAGGCCAGCGGGAAACGCGAAACGGCATCCATTGCTGAGCTCAACCGCCACCAGGCCCGTGCTGGGATGAAACCTCACCGCGCGAGCGCGTGGCTCCGAGGTGGCCGGTTGGTCCCGTGCTGTCTGGATCTGGCTCAGAACTTCTTTGTCAGTTAGAGGGTTCGCCATGGTACTTCACCCACTTCGCTAGGAGGTCTGGTTGACTGCGCTCTACGATTCGGTAGGCGCGTAGAGCATCGCGATCACGCATGTTGTGGACCTCACGCACCGTAGGCGGTTCTCCCGCCCCACCCAATTCGATAACCACTTCGCCGCCTGCCCTCACCACGTGAACATGCGCTGGGCCGTGCTCGCGAGGTGGTAGATAGATGCGGACCTGGAAGCCGTCCTCGGAGTGGACTGTCGGCATTGGGGGATCATAACCTAACGCTTGGGTTATTGCCAAGTCGCGATCAAAGCCACGATCGGCTTGTCAATTGAGAATAGACACCTAGGGATCAGCCGACGCGCTTCTGCAGTTGATAGAGCAGAGTGAGCGCCTCCAGGGGCGTCATAGTGGTCAGATCCAGCCTGCGCAGTTCCTCCACCACCGGGTTCTCTTCCACCTCGAAGAGATTGAGCTGCACCTTCTGCCGCTGGGCGCTGATCTGGGTTCCGGGCGCGGGCAGGCCGCCGTCCACGCTGCCGCTGCCACGCTCCAGGTCGGCCAGGACTTCGCGGGCGCGGGAGATCACGGCGTCCGGGAGGCCGGCCAGGCGGGCGACCTGTATCCCGTAGCTCTTGTCCGTGCCGCCGGGGACGATCTTACGCAGCCAGACGATGTGGTGGCCGTCTTCCTTGACCGCCGCACGGTAGTTCTTCACACCGGGTAGGCGCTCGGCCAGATCGTTCAGGTGGTGGTAGTGGGTGGCGAAGAGGGTCTTTGCGCCGACCTGCTGCAGGTACTCCGCCACCGCCCAGGCGATGGAAAGGCCGTCAAAGGTGCTGGTGCCACGGCCAATCTCATCCAGGATGACGAGGCTGCGCTCCGTGACGTTGTTGAGGATGTTCGCCGTCTCGTTCATCTCGACCATGAAGGTCGACTGGCCGCTTGCCAGGTCATCGTGCGCGCCGACGCGGGTGAAGATGCGGTCCACCACGCCGATCCGCGCGGAGTCCGCGGGAACGAAGCAGCCGGCCTGCGCCATGAGCGTGATGAGCGCTACCTGCCGGAGGAAGGTGCTCTTGCCGGCCATGTTCGGGCCGGTGATGATGAGCTGGCGCTGGTCGCCGTCGTCCAAGAGGGTGTCGTTGGGGATGAACGGCTCCGGGCTGAGCCGCTCCACCACCGGGTGGCGGCCATTGCGGATCTCGATCGGTCCATGCGCCAGCACTTCCGGCCGGCGGTAGTCGTAGCGCACGCTCCGCTCCGCAAATGCGGCCAGAACGTCCACCTCAGCGACGGCTGCCGCCACCTGGAGGAGGGCGGAGGCTTCGCGCCCCACGCGATCCCGCAACTCCGCGAAGAGGCGCTGCTCCAGCTCGACAATCTTCTCCTCGGCCCCGAGGATGAGCGCTTCCTTCTCCTTCAACTCCGGCGTGATGTACCGTTCCGCGTTGGTGGTGGTCTGCTTGCGATGGTAGTCTGCCGGCGCCAGGTGGACGTTCGGCTTAGTCACCTCGATGTAGTAGCCGAAGACACTGTTGTAGCCGACCTTCAAGCTCTTGATGCCGGTCCGCTCCCGCTCCGTGCTCTCCAGCGTGGCGATCCAGTCCTTCCCCTCGCTGCTGGCCGTGCGCAGCTCATCCAGGCGGACGTCGTAGCCGTCCCGGATGATGCCGCCGTCGCGCGCTGTGGCAGGGAGATCGTCCATGAGGCCCGCTTCCAGGTGGGTCGCCAACTCATCCAACTCCGGGATCGAGCGGAGCCGCTCCGCAAGCTCCGTGAGGTAGAGCGCGCGGCACGGAGCGACTAGCCCCTGGAGTTGGGGCAACTTGCGGAGGCTGGTGCGGAGCGCGCCCAGGTCACGCGGTCCCGCCACGCCGGTGGCGCATCGGCCCGCCAGCCGTTCCAGGTCGCTGATCTGCCGGAGCATTTCTGAGATATCGCCGCGCAGGAGTGCGCTCTCCGCCAACTCCTCCACGGCATCCAGACGCTCATTGATGCGGACGGGATCGAGCAACGGCTGCTCCAGCCAGCGGCGAAGCATTCGGCCGCCCATGGATGTGCCGGTGCCGTCCAGAATCGCCAGCAGCGTGCGGCCCCGGCCACCGTCCCACATCGCTTGCGTCAGTTCCAGGTTGCGGCGGGCGGTCGGATCGAGGCCCATGAACTGGTCGGTGCTGTAGGTGGTCAGGCTGCGAAGGTGGCGCGCCGCCTCGATGTGCCGGTGAGAGAGGTAGGCCAGCACGGACCGGGCCGCCTCCTGGGCCTGCTCCAGCTCCTCGCACCCGAAGCCACGGAGCGACGCGACCCCGAAGTGCTCCAGCAGCGCCTGCCGGGCGGTCTTCCGCGCCTGCCGCTCCATGGGGACCGGCGAGAGGATCCACGGTCGGCCATCGACCACCCAATCCTGCCAGGCGTCCTGCAGATCCGGCGGCAGAAGCAGCTCTCGCGGGCCGAGGCGCTCCAGCTCTTCCAGGAGCTTCTGCGGGGCGTCGGGTCCGGCGATCTGGGTTACAGCGAACTCACCGGTGGAGACATCGCAGAGGGCGATGCCGAAGACGGCGCAGCTTCGGTCCACGGTGGAAGCGGAGAGGGCGACGAGGAAGTTGTTGCTCTTCGCCTCCAGCATGGCGTCGTCCAGGACGGTGCCGGGGGTGACGACGCGGGTAACCTTCCGCTTGACGATGCCCTTGGCGTAGCGCGGGTCCTCGATCTGCTCGCACAGCGCCACGCGATGGCCGGCGGCGATGAGGCGGGCCAGGTAGCGGTCGAGCGCGTGGTGCGGGATGCCGCACATGGGGATGCGCTCTCCACCGAAGTAGTCGCGGCTGGTGAGGGTGATTTCCAGCACGCCCGCCGCCGCCTCAGCGTCCTGGCCGAACATCTCGTAGAAGTCACCCAGCCGGAACATGAGGATCACGTCCGGGTACTGGCGCTTGATCTCCCAGTACTGCTTGAAGAGGGGCGTTTGCTTCGCGTCTGGGGGTGGGGTCATGGAGGGTGGGGGCCGTGAGGGGTGAGGGTCCTAATCCTAATCTTAATCCTAATCCTACTCCTAACCCCGGCTCAGCACTGGCGAAGCCGGCTTGACTGGAGCGGGCCGACTGCAGGGGAGGCCCCCAAACCCCCAATGCTGGGGGCTTACTGCGCTGCGGCACGGGTGGGTGCTTCGGTTGCACGCCAGGTCCTGAAGGACGCGGGCTGCCTTTTGAAAAGGACCGTGAACGGCCCTGGTGGGCGGTGGGTCGGCCCGCAGAATCGGCGGGGCTTGCCCGCAGCGCCGGTGGAAGCGGATGCCAGGGAAATGGAGCGAGTGCGCTGGAACTGCTGCAAGGCGAGGCTGCAAACGCGTCCCTCAGCTGCCCTCGGACCCGTACTGCATTGGGTCGATTGAGCAATAGTACGCGAACATCAGCGCGACGAACTTCGGGAAGACGTGCTTGTCGAACGCATGCTGGTTCGAGTAGTTCGCGTCGTCAGATACGGTCGCGATCAGGTCGTCGAACACTCTTGCGGTGAATTCGCTGGAAGATAGGTCGCCTATCTTGTCCAGGGAGTGATCGGGTCGGAAGTCGTAGCGATAGATCGACCCCGGCGCTCCGCCGTTCAGTGCGGCAGCCGATAGGCTGATCGCTTCGAACACGTCCACTTGCATCATGGCATCGAGTACCCGCCGGCGCTCGCCGTGAGTGGCCATCTCCACCAGCCTGCTCTTGAATGCGTCCAGTTCGGGGAGGTCTGACGCCGTGGCTAGGCCGAGGCGTCGACTCTCTGCAAGGTCACGGCAAAGGTCGCCTTTGGCATTGGCGATTATCTCCAGGAACTCTCCTCGAATCTCCGGGTGGTCACCCATCACCTCAAGCGTCTCAAAGGTGGTGCGGATGACCGCGAAGTGGTTGAGCATGTCCTCAAGCGTCATCTGATCCACCGGCAGCTTCGCATTTGCAGCGCAGGGCTTCGCTACGGTCTTTCAGTTCTCGCTCTGGCCGACGTGCTTCCTTTCGAACATGCAGGGGTTCCTCGGCATTAGAGCAAGCCGAAGTGGTGGCGGTGCAATCTTGCAGGCGGGTGCTTCCTATCCACGCCCCGTCGTGAAAGACGCGGGCTGCCTTTTGGGAAGGACCGTGAACGGCCCTGGTGGGCGGTCGGCCCGTGCACTGCGACGGACAAATGTTTACCGCCGTGACCTTGACGGCTGACGGCGTGGCAATTGTCGGGACGTAGAGGATGAACCGCCGAATCCCGGAGGACTCGGCGGCTCGGTCTCCGCTAGCGGGCGATATCGACGTCGATCGATATCGCGATCGTACCGGTGCTGTCGGTACGGATGCGGACGTCGTCACCCGGCTGGATGTCGTCGAGGTTGGCGCGAACCGCCCTTTGCCCCGCGCCCGGTGAGCGGTAGATGTCGGTTTCACGCGTCACGTCCAGAGTGACCCGCTTTCCGTTCACCATCACGGAGAGCGTGGGCGGGTTGGCATTGGAGCGGACGGCAACCACCTCGCCGTTGACCATGCCCCGGACCGGAGCAGTGCCGGTGGCAGTGGTGCGGGCGGACCGAGCGTAGACCTGGGTGACGGTGCCATCTGCGTCCTGGGTGAGGCGGATCCGGTCACCCACCTTGAGGTCGGCGACCGTGATCTGGGCGGACTGCTGCCGTCCTGTGGCCCTGGAGATTTCCACGCCGCGTGGCAACTCGTAGGCTTCGCGTCCCGCGCGTGTCTGGAGGGTCAGCGTGCTACGATTGCCGCGGGAGCGGATGGCGACCAGTTCGCCAAACACACCGTTCGCATCGCGCGGCCCCTGTCCTCGGGGTTCTTCCTGCTCTCGGGGAGTGCGGTTGCCCCGGTTGCCCTGATTGCTCCCGGTGTCGCGGTCGCCCGAGTCAGGATTGCCGCCATTGCTGATGGCGACTCTCTGGGTTGCGGCGTTCCACCCGACCTCAGCGCCCAGTGCCTCCGCAACGAACCGTAGCGGCACCATCGTGTTACCGCGAATGAGTTGCGCCGGGACATCCAGGTCGACCCGATCTCGGTTGACGGTCGCCGTCCGGGATCCGATGGGGAGGGAGAACTGACGCTCGCCCTTGCGGCCTTCGACGGTCTGCGTGGCCGCGTTCCAGATCACTTCCGCGCCGAGCGCTTCCACCACTGCCCGCAATGGGATTAAGACCCGTCCGTCGATCCTCTGCGGCCCCACGTTTCCGAACGAAACCTGTCGGCCGTTGACATCGACCTCAATCTGCGCGACAGCCGGGCTGACGATGCCGGCAGAGAGGGTGGCCGCGATCGCGAAGGGCAGGACGCGAGCGGGATTACGAAACCTGTTCATCAAACCTCCAGAACACCGCCTCGTAGCGAGTGGTGCACTCCTGGTCTACCCCGATTACTGGGATATCAAACAAGCGTTCGAAAAGAGGCCTTGGGTATGTTGGGGTTACCCTGCACGGAGGGGCCGTCCGAGTTAGCCGACTTCTGCGGCGAGTGCCAAGGCCACCCTGCCGATCAACTCATATGGGATCGGGCGGTCGAGCGGGAAGGAGAGGTTGCCCTTCGGTCCACGGTAGGGTTCGAGTTCCGCGATCAGTGCTGCATCCGACCCGACAGGTGGGTAGATCCCGATGTGGTTCTTGAAGGCGGCGTAGAAGAAGAAGACGCGCCGAAGCTTGAACGCCGGCATCCGATAGCTGATGGTCTCGACGGCGTCCGGCACGCGCGATTGCACCAGACTGCGAATCTCCGCCAGGATGGGCTGCACGTCCGGCCTGGCCATCGCGATGTATTCGTCGTGGGTGGAGAAGGTCTCATTCATGGCGGGGTGTGCGTGACTTCGGGATTGGCTGCGGGCGGTGGGGAGAGCAACGCGGTCGCTGCTCTCCCCAAAACGCATTTAGCTGGCCGTTTCGACGTTGATCAGCCAATAGATTCCGAAGCGATCCGTGACGGCCCCGAAACCGGCGGCCCAGAAGGTGGGCTCGAACGGCATTTCTACTTTGCCGCCTTCGGCCAGGGCGTTGAAGATTCGCTCTCCTTCCGCCACGTCCGACATGTGGAGCGAGGGGTATATGCCGGCCGGTTTCTCATACTGGGTCACACAGTCCGATCCCATCAGAACCTGATCGCCGACATCGAGGCGGGCGTGCATGATGCTGCTGGCAGAACCTGCCGGCATGTTCTCGCTCCCTGGCATGTCCGCGAAGGACATCATGGCGCCGATCTTGCCGCCGAGGATCTGCTCGTAGGCCTCGAACGCTTCCTTGCACTGGTTGTTGAAGTTGAGGTAGGTGACGATCTTCATGGGGTTCTCCTGATGGGGGATGGGCCTGGCGGGCGAGCGCGGTCTGACAGTTCGGTTGCGCTTGCTAGCTGCCCTCTTTGGTTGAGGCGCTTGGCGGTCCCTCACGAAGTAGTCGAAGCAATCGGCTGCGGATCGACAGGTCCTTGGAACTCTTTGGCTGTTGAGAATGCGCCGGGTTCATCGTGTGTGGCCGGGCGACGCTTTGCCAGGAGAGAGTCGCGGACGGATGCTGGCCCCACTGCCCCCAATTCTGAGGGAGCATCCCGTCGCCGCGAGTCGAACCACTCGGCCGATCCTCAGTTGCCGCCGTTTCCTGAGCGTGGTCTGGAATCTGGCTGGAGTCGTTGCGGTGCGATCGCACTCTTGGCGCTTTACTCGTTTGGTGAGATGTGTGAAGGGGAATCCAGTCGGCAGCCATTAGAGGAAGGGTCTGGGTCACGCAGCACGGAAGAAGCTTTTGCAGGCGGATTGCGTCTCCCCGTGCCTGCCAGTGCGGCAATTCGTGAAGGCGGTCCACCGTGGCAAGGCATCGATTCATCCCGGAAGATTACCACACCACGCTTGGATGGCATGAGGCTGTGCTGACCGTTGATGACGGCGACACGGTCACCACGCTGACGGTGGACGCTGCGGGTCAGGACCACACTGGGGCCACCGTAGCAGGCCGTCCCAATCCGCAGACGGGCCCGTTCTTCGTCGCGGGTGCGGAGCCGGGCGATACGTTGGCTGTTGACCTCCTGCGGATGACTCCCACGCGTTTGGTGGGATGGACCGGGAACGTGGTGGCGGCCCACGTGATTGACCCTGAGGACGTGCGCTCACTTCCCGCGCGCGAGCGGATCCTGTGGGATCTCGACCTGGAGGCGGGGGTTGCCCGGCTTCAGGCTCCACCGAAAGCGCTGGAGCGCCTCGCCGTGCCGCTGGACCCAATGCTCGGCTGCTTCGGTGTGGCACCGCATGGGGGCCAGGCGATCTCGACAGCTACGTCCGGTCCCTTCGGCGGGAACATGGACTACCGGGGCTTCCGGCCGGGGGTAACGGTCTACTTTCCGGTCTTCGCGCCGGGTGCGCTCTTCCACCTCGGCGACGGCCATGCGGTCCAGGGCGACGGCGAGATTGTGGGGAACGGGATCGAGACCTCATTTGAGGTGGAGTTCCGTGTCCGGGTGATCAAGGGCAAGGAGATTGAGTGGCCGCGAGGCGAGAACAACGAGTTCATCTTCACGGTGGGCAATGCCCGGCCGCTGGATCAGTGCGTTCAGCACGCCACCAGCGAGATGCTGCGGTGGCTGGCGGAGGACTACCACCTTGACGCGGTGGCGGCCAGCACGGTCCTGGGACAATGCGTCCGCTACGACCTCGGCAACATCTACGACCCGGCATATACGATGGTGTGCAAGGTGCCGAAGGTGGTTTTGAACAGCCTGTAGGTGCTTCTCTTACACGCCCGGCCCTGAAGGACGCGGGCTGGCTTTGGGGAAGGACCATGAATGGCCCTGGAAAACGCGGCGCGTCTCTGTATTCGTGCGGGCAATCGTTCCCTTTCCCGTCAAACCAGATACCACGTAGACCGATGGGAGTCGGTCCGGCAGGTTCATCCGGCGGGAGCTATTTGCCGGGGACAGTGCGGGTGCGGGGCGTGCGACGGGGGAGCGTGGCAGGGTGGCGGCGGCTGCCGCTGTGGATGCCAGTTGCCGCTGGGGAGGGAGAGGGGTTGGTCCCTGGGCGGGTTACACCCAGCACATCCGGGATGGAGCGGACGACGCGGATCATCTGGTCCAGCTCTTCCGCTGTGGTCACGTCAACCACGATGTCCCAGACGGCGCTCTTGTCCGGGCGAGTGCGGATGTTCGCCTGCTCAATGTTGACGTTGCGTTCCCGGAAGGCGTTGGAGACATCGGCCATGACGCCGACCCGGTCCATCGTCTCGATCCGGAGCGGTGCTGCGAGGCGCTCTCCGGCGGGCTGCCAGTCGATGTGCTGGATACGGTCGCTCTCGTGCTCCATGGCGTGGATGATGTTGGGGCAGACCTCGCGGTGGATGGCGATGCCCTGGCCCCGCGTGGTGTATCCGATGACGGTCTCGCCGGGGATGGGGCTGCAGCACCGGGCGCGGTGAACCGCTAGGCCCTCCATCCCGCCCGCGCTGATCTGGAGCCGTGATTCCGCGCCACGGTCCGCAGAAGGGCGCAAGACCAGCTCGTGCTTGGGCGGCTCCTGCACCTTGATCCGGTTGATAACGTTGGCGGCCGCCACGTACCCGTGACCGATGCCTGCCAGCAGGTCTTCCTCGTGCTGGTAGTTCATCTGCCGCGCCAGGGCCTGCAGCCGCTCCGAACGGAGTGTTTCCTTGACGTCGAGGCCGAGGCGCGCCGTCTCCTTCTCGAGCAGGTCGCGACCGCGCTCCACGTTCTCGGAGTGGCGCTGCTTGCGGAACCACGCGCGGATGCGGCTCTTAGCGTGGCTCGACTTGACGAGGCTGAGCCAATCGTAGCTGGGCTGGGCGCTGGGCCGGGTGAGGATCTCGACGATGTCGCCGTTCTTGAACTGGTAGTTCAACGGGACCATGCGGTGGTTGACGCGGGCGCCCGTGCAGCGCAGGCCCATCTCGCTGTGGATGCGAAAGGCGAAATCGATGGGGCCGCTCTGGACCGGCAGGTCGATGACGTCCCCGCGCGGGGTGAAGACGAAGACTTGGTCCGTGAAGAGGTCGTCCACCACGGAGCGCATGAACTCCTGGTCGGTGGAATGGTCAGACTGCCAGTCCTGAAGCTGGTTACGCAGCCAGGTGAGCTTCTCTTCGAAGCGGCGGTCCGGCCGACCGCCTTCCTTGTAGTTCCAGTGGGCGGCAATCCCGAAATCCGCGGTCCGGTGCATCTCCACAGTGCGGATCTGGATCTCGATCGGCTCGCCCTTCGGCCCAATCACCTTGGTGTGAAGGGACTGATACATGTTCGGCTTGGGGCGGGCGATGTGGTCCGAGAAGAGCCCCGGGATGGGCAGCCAGAGCTCGTGGACTAGCCCGAGCACGTGGTAGCACTCGCTGGGACTATTGGTGATCACGCGCACGGCCACCAAGTCGTACAGCTCGTCCAGCGTTAGCTGCTGCTTCCGCAGCTTGTTCCAGATGCTGTAGAGATGCTTCGCCCGCCCCTGGATCTCCACCTTGATACCCTGGTCGCCCAGGCGGCTCAGGAGGGTGGTGCGGACCTCCTCCACATCTTCTTCCCGCTCGCGGCGCGTGCGCTTGAGCGCCTCGACCAGCCGCTCATACTCTTCCGGATGGAGGTACTTGAACGAAAGATCTTCAAGCTGCCATTTGAAGTGCCAGATCCCCAGGCGGTGGGCGAGGGGGGCGAAGATCTGCAGCGTCTCTTCCGCAATCCGCGCCTGGCGCTCCGGAGCAAGACCTTCCAAGGTCTGCATGTTGTGGAGGCGGTCGGCCAGCTTGATGATCATGACTCGAACGTCTCGGGCCATGGCCAGGAAGATCTTGCGGATGTTCGCCGCGCGCTCCTGGGCCTTGCTGGACGGCACCGGCTCCGCATCGTCCCCCAGCGCTTCTTCAAGGCGACGGCGGCTCAGCTCCGTGAGGGAGAGCTTGGTGACGCCGTCCACCAGCTTCGCCACTTCTTCCCCAAACTCTTCGCGGATGGCGTGAAGCTCAACGCTGGTGTCCTCCACCACGTCATGCAGGAGGCCGGCCGCCACCGTGGCAGGGTCGGACTGCAGGCCTGCCAGGATGTGCGCAACCTGGAGGGGGTGCTCGATGTAGGGAGCGCCCAGGTCACGAAGCTGCCCGTGATGGGCCTTGTCTGCGCGGGCGTAGGCACGCCGAAGGAGGTCGTCATCCAACTGCGGATGGTAGGCGCGCACCTTTTCGATGAGGGGCTCGACATCGAGCGGACGCTCTTCCGCTTTCAGGGCCATGCGTGGATACCGCTCCGCGAAGTAACGAGGGCTGAGTTTACCCGGAAGTAAGGGAGTTACTCTCACAGGGAGAGTGATCCTTCATGTTACCCCGGCATTCCCAGTTTCGTATCATGTCTCACGGTCGGCTCAGCGTACCCTCGCGCGCCCAGAAAAGAAAAACCGGCGACTCTGACCTGCAGAGTCGCCGTCCTATTCAAAGGAGTGTCAGCAACCGAAACGCAAGGGAATTATCTGCGTCTTCGGCACGGCTCCTTAGGGTGATTTTCACGCGGGAAGCATCTTTTTTCTCACACGCCAGCGGTAGATCCCGGCCCCCAGCAGGATGAGGGCGATGAAGGTGAGCAGCGGGGCGACCAGGGCCAGAAAGGTTCCCAGGACAGCCACGATGTCCTCCAACGCGCTCAGAACAGGATTCGCTATCCCGGCCGTGAAGCTGGTGCTGGCGGCCCGCGTGCTCGCCTTGGCGATGTGGAACGATCCCGCTATCGGCGCGCCCACGATGATCCCCAGGGCAACGGAGTAGGTGGGGGAAATCTGGGAGAAGGCCCCAATGGCTACCAGGGAACCGGCTACGGGACGGGCGACCGTATGGAAAATGTCCAGGGCGTTGTCGAGGATCGGCACCTTGTCCGCCACCACTTCCAGCAGCGTGGCAATGCCGAAGCAGATCAGCGCCTCGTTGCTGCCGGCCCACTGAAACCACGGTTCTACCGGCCACCAGCCCATGCGCACCGAAACGCCCGCCGCGAAGAGAGGCAGGAAAGCCCGCAACCCAGCGCATGCCGCGAGGCTGATGCCCATCAGCACCGCCATCACCATCTGCAGCTCATTACCGGCCGGCATCGTGTAACCTCCCAACGTTACCATCCACGTCCTGTCTTCCCACGGACAGGATAGTCAACGCTAGGGATGTCCCTGGGGTTGCGGGGCAAAGCGCCTCCGCACGTCCTTGGGAGACTCGTCGGATGCTACAGGTTAGCCATGCCACTGCGGAGGGGATCACATGCCGCATTTCCGACTCGGGAGCGGGCCAGCCTGAATTGGGGCCAAGTAACCAAAGACCCCCTACGTCCAGACGATCGATACTGAATGCCCGGAGCGGAGCTTCCTGCTAGGGATTGGCGTCACTCGTGCGCGGGGAGACGGGAACACGTCCTCTCGGCAGGGTGCAGTTCCCCCATAAGGCAACGTGCCTGGACCTCAGGTCTAGCGACAGGTGTGCCTACGGGGCACGACAGCAGTCAAAGCCCCACGTCTCAGCCAAAGTTCGGGCAGCAGCGTTTAGCGACGGATAGATGGGTGGGCAAGGTGGGCCGATTGCTTTATCCCGGAATGGCACTCAGCGCCTACGCTTCCACGTTCTCGGCCAGTGCGTCGGATGCTTCCGGGATCTCGATGGGGCGCGGCGTGCGTGAGCGAGCGCGCTTCGGGCGAAGCTCTTCCAGCCGCCAGAAGACCTCTTCAATCTCGCGGAAGTAGGTGATGCCCCCGTCCGGAGGCAGTTCGCCGTCCGAAACGATCCAAAACGGGATGCGGTGCTCGATCCGCTGCTGCTGGGTGAAGCTGTTCACCAGGCTCATCGCCGGGACGGTCTCGCCCGTGTCGCGGACATCCATCACCACAATCGGGGGCCGCTCTTCAAGAAGCTTGAGGATGGTGGCGACCAGCCGGCGCACCGCCTTGCCGTGCATGCGGCCCCGGCAGCGGATCACGGGTAGGCCCATCGGGCGGCG
>JANPLG010000404.1:0-5782 GCA_031426395.1 Actinomycetes bacterium | reverse complement strand
GGAGGTCCTCCAGCCCTGGGGCGATCTCAATGGAAAGCCGATAGGCTTCCGTGGGTGCTGGCCCCAGGGGCTCGCTCCCGTGGAAGCCGTGGAACGGATCGACCGCCTCTACGGCAGCCGCTCGCTCACGTTCCTGCACGGTCCGGATCCAGTTCGGACCGTGGGCATCATCAGCGGCGGCGCGCAGAGCGAAGTCCGACAGGCAATCGAGGACGGGCTGGACCTTTACATCACCGGCGAGGTCTCCGAGTACGTGATGGCTGCGGCACGCGAGGGCGGCATTCACTTCGTGGCGGCGGGTCACCATAACACGGAGCGCCTCGGCATCCGGGCCCTGGGTGAGCACGTGGCCGCTCGGTTCGGGGTCGAGCATCAGTTCATCGACATCCCCAACCCCGCATAGTTGCGCCGCAGATACCGTCCCTCCCCCCTCCAGCGATGACGCCTCCGGAGCCGCGAATGTCCCAGATCGTGGTGGTCGGCAACTTCGTCGTCGACATCATCGGCAAACCGGTCGACCGCCTCCCGCAGCGCGGCGAACTGGAGTTGCTGGAGACGTTGGAGACCCATGTCGGCGGGAACGGGCCCAACACCGCCGGAGCGCTGGCCCGCCTCGGTGCATCGGTCGCGGCCATCGGGCGAGTGGGCGACGACCTCTATGGCCGGTTCCTGATGGAGCAGATGCAGCAGTGGGGGGTCGAGACGGGCGGTGTGGTCCGCGACCCGGAAAGCGTGACCGGCGTGACGTTCGTGGCAGTCGACTCCACGGGTGAGCGCAGTTTCATGCACCATCTGGGTGCCAACGCCCGTCTCCAGGCGAGTGACGTTCGTTGGGAACTGCTTCCGGCCGCCAAACACCTGCACCTCACGGCCTACTTCGTGCTTCCGGCGCTGGATGGCGAGCCGGCCGCCGCGCTCCTCGCCTTGGCGAAGGCGCGCGGAGTGACCACCAGCCTCGACGTCTGTTGGGACCGCACCGGCCGCTGGATGGAGACGCTCCGGCCATGCATCCCATTCACCGACGTCCTCATGCCGAGCGAAGAGGAAGGCGCGCGACTTACCGGCGAACGAGACCCGGCACGCATCGCGGCTGCCCTTCGCAGCGCAGGAGCGAAGTCCGTGGTGCTCAAGCTGGGCGAGAGGGGCTGCTACTACTCCGGCCCGGAAGGCGAAATCGCGGTTCCTGCCTTCTCCGTTGCGGTGCGTGAGACCACCGGCGCGGGGGATTGCTTCATCGCTGGCTTCCTTCACGCCCGCTCGCGGAGCTGGGACATTCGGCGGTCTCTATGGTTCGGGAATGCGTGCGGAGCCCGCTCAGTGCAGGCGGTGGGCGGAGTGACCGGCATGGCACCCGCGGCCGAAATTGAAGCGTGGGCGAACGGGCTGTGGCGTTAAGGGGGCGAGGGTACGACGGATGAACGCAATCGAAGGCATGATCGCGGCGACGCTGACGCCCTACGGTCAGGATGGACGCGTTGATCACGCGGTTGTTGCCACGCATGTGGACTACCTGGCGGACGCCGGGTTGCCCGCCATCGCGCCGGTGGGGACCACAGGAGAGTTCCTCTACCTGAGTGAGGGGGAGCGCGCCGCCATCGTGGAGACGGCGGTCCGTGCTGCGGCGGGCAGGCTGAAGGTGATTGCCGGGATCTGGGCGCTCAATGCCGCCGGTGTTGCCAGGCTGGCGGGGGCGGCGGAGCGGGCCGGAGCCGACGCCCTCTTTCTCACCACGCCCATCTACTACCCCGCTACCGACGAAGCCGTGATCCAATGGTACCGCGCCGCCCGCTCGGCTTCCCGACTTCCTCTCTTCGCCTACAGCATCCCGCAGTACGCGGTGAACACAGTGAGCCCGGAAGCCCTCCGCACCCTGCTGGACGAGGGGACGGTTGACGGCATCAAGGACTCCAGCGGCAATGCGGATCGGCTCGCGGCCCTTCAAGGCGTCTGCGCACAGAGGGCAGCCGTCTACGGCGCCAGTGACTCCTTCACGCTCAAGGCACGCCGAATGGGAGCGAGCGGCTTCATCTCCGCCCTGACCAATATCTATCCCCGCACCTGCCTCCAGATCTGGTCAGGCGACCCGGCGGAAGCCGAGGAAGCACAGCGGCTGATCGACCGGGTCCGCACCGCCGTTAAGGGCTACGGCGGGATCGGCGGCCTCAAGGCCCTCCTCCGAACGAAGGGCTTCGACTTCGGCGGCACCCGCCTTCCCTTCGCCGTGTTGAGCGCCGAAGACGAGCGTGAGCTCCTGGTTGCGGTTGAACAGCTGGGCGTCCTCGACTGATCGACGACTCCGGAATTGAATCGAATGAATTCCTAATGTCAGGTTAGGGCCGCCTGCGACGGGGCTAGACTGGCACCGCAGGGTAAGGAGCAAGGGATAACCCAGGCACCATCCCCGCTAAGGCGGTGCGACCTTGGACATTGAAGACACCGAGGCCTGGCAGTGCGCGGGCTGCGGCGCGATCAATCTCATTGCTAGACAGTCCTGCTGGTTCTGCTTCAGCGGCGTTCCCGATGCTGCCGGAGCACCAGGACCCAATCCGTGGGCACTGCGCCTCTCCAAGCTCTGGCAACCCCAGATGCTCGGCCGATATCTGCACCGGCAGGGGAAGTCGGCTGATGGCGCGGCCAAGCCGAGTCGCCCGGCGCGACGGAGACAAGCCAGCAACTGAGGCAGCACGAGAAGCCGCCGAGCGGGACTTCCTCCATCGGCGCGCACTTCCGAAGTTACCGTGCCTGCGCCGATTCCAGATTAGGCTCTCCGTCCCCCGCCTGATTGCTTGCAGGCCGTCCATCGAATGGCGGGTTGGCAGCCGATCAAGGGATGTCGAAGCGACCTTCACCAAAAGGATGACCCGGTGTCATCCGAAGGTCCACGTACATCGGTCTGGGTTGCAAGTCGATTGCGCGCCACCTATGGGACAATCGCATCAGTAGCCAACCTGACCGGCAATCAGCCGGCAATCAACCAACACCACAGTCAGTCACGTAAGCCACCCCTTTCCAAGACCCGGCCCGCTACCCCTCAACCTCTCGGCGGCATGGCGTAACGCACCTGAGCGATTTGAGATACGGACCAGTTCTCCGGCCCATCCACCCGCACGACGGGTGAGGAGGGAAACGTGATGAAAAGTTCGATCGTACTTACAGGGGGCGCACTGGCCCTGCTCTTCGCGGGAACGCCCGCCTTCGCCGCTGATTACTCCGTCGGAAACCTCAACGACAGCGGGGCTGGATCGCTTCGGCAGGCCCTCACTGACGCTAACTTCAACCCCGGTCCGGACACGGTCTCGTTTCAGGCGGGCGTCAGCGGTGTTCTGCCGGTGACTGGCGGAGCGCTCATCATCACGGACGCCGTGGAAGTGACGGGGCCGGGTTCGCAGGCGCTCCAGCTAAGCGGGAACGGTTTCGATACCGTCCTCTCGGTCTTCTCCAGCAGCGGGCCGGTCCGGGTCTCCTCCCTCGGCATCACGGGCGGCGGGGGTTTCCTGGGCGGCGGCGTGTTCAACTCCGGGACCGACCTCACCCTTACCGACTGCGCCATCCTGAACAACCACGCCTTCTTTGGCGGTGGAGTGGAGAATGATCGCGGCACGCTGACGCTTCGGGGCTGCTTGGTGAGCGGCAATGGCTCGGACTTCTTTGGTGGTGGCGTCGACAGTACCGGGGCCCTCACGGTGGTGGGTTCCGTCTTCCAGGACAATGTGAGCTTCCAGGGTGGGGCGATTGCGGCCGTCGGCGCTCCCTCGGCGTCGGTGGTCGGCAGCGTGTTCACTCGCAACAGTGTCACTGGCTCAGGGGGCGCGGTCTTTGGCTCGAGCGGACCTGTGTCCGTGGTCAACTGCACCTTTGCCGCCAACGCAGCGCCGAGCGGCTCCGACCTCTTCAGCGGCTTCGGCGACATGTCCGTGGTGAACAGCATCCTCTGGGGAAGCACGGTGCCCACCGTGGCGGCGAACAGCAGCACCGTTACGGTGTGGAGCAGCGACGTTCAAGGGGCCCTCGCCGGCGGGGTCTGGAGCCTGCCAGGCGTGACGGACGGCGGCGGTAACCTTGACGCCGATCCGCTGTTCATCAACTCTACTGCAGGCGACTTCCGCCTAAATGAGGGCTCGCCCTGCATCGACAGCGGCGACTCAGCTTCGGTGCCTGCGGACTACACAGTCGACCTGGCCGGTGGTGTCCGACTCTCCGGCAGCGCCGTGGACCTGGGGGCCTATGAGGTCCAGCAGGATCTGACCCCCGAGAAGCGCATTTTGGCGCTCCAGGATGAAGTTCGCGCCCTGGTAGCGGCCGGCGTCAAGCTCCCTGGACGCGGCACTCCGTTGATCGCGACGCTGAACGTCGCACTGCACGGAGTACGCGCTGACCGGAAATTGGTTGCGATTGCGGGCCTCTCCGCCTTCAGTCTCCAGGTGAGGGCGCTGGTCCAGACCCAGCGGCTCAGCCTCGCCGCCGGAACGGCGCTCATCACAGAGAGCCAGAGCATCATTGCCGAGATCCGCGAGTAGGCTTCTGGTCGCAGATCAATTGGCGGGGCTGGGGGTCTTCCTCCGGCCCCGTTTGCCGTTCCTGCCCTACGTGCCGACCGGCACCAGATCCGACCGGAGCTGGGCCAACGCCTGGCGAGCGAGTTCCGGGCGTGTCATGATCCCTTGTGAAGATCGCACTGTTTGCAGAGAGCTACCGGCCGGTCATCAATGGGGCCGCCGTGGCGGTCGACCTCCTGGCCGATGCCCTGACCGAGCGCGGGCATGAGGTAGCGGTGTTCGCTCCCCGGTTCCCCGGCCATGTGGATGGACCTCCGGGCAGGGTAGCACTCTACCGGTTCCCCTCCTACACGCTACCAGTTCAGCCGGTCTACCCGCTGGCGATCCCCTTCGCTCCTCATCTGGAGCGGGCGTTTCGAGATTGCTCCTTTGACGTGGTGCATACCCAGAGCCCTTTCACGCTGGGGAAGCTGGGGCGAAGCTGGGCTCGCCGCCACGGGGCCGCGGTCGTCACAACCTACCACACGCTCTACGTCGACTACGCCCATTATGCCAAGGGCCTCCCGAAGCCCGCAGTGCGCGCCTACCTGCGCGCTCTCTCCCGTGGGTACAGCCAATCGTGCGATGTGGTTGCGGTGCCGACGGCTCCAATTGAGCAGGTGCTCCGGGGCTATGGCGTCACCCGCCCCATCCGCGTGATCCCCACCGGCCTGCGCCTCCGCGACCCAGCCGTCCGCGATCCGGCCACGCGCAGCAGGCTGAGGATTCCGCAAGACGCGCTGGTGGTGCTGTATGCGGGCCGGCTGGCGCGGGAGAAGAACCTGGCCCTCCTCTTCGAAGGGTTCGCACGCGTGGCGCGGGATATGCCCAACGCGTGGCTCCTGATCGCGGGGAGCGGGCCGGAAGAGGCCACGGCGCGCCGGCTGGCGGAACAGGGCGGCGCTACGGGACGGGTGGTTCTAGCCGGATTCCAGCCGCCCGAACGGATGCCGGAACTCTACGCAGCGGCAGATCTCTTCGCCTTCACCAGCCTGACCGACACCCAGGGCCTAGTCCTCACCGAAGCGAAGGCCGCCGGGCTTCCTGCCGTCAGCGTGGATGCCTACGGGCCGGGCGTGGTGGTCCGGCACGGAGTGGACGGCTTCCTCACCCCCAACGACCCCGCCGCATTCGCCGCCGCCCTGAAGCTGGTGCTCGGAGACGTTAACCTGCGCCAACAACTCCGGCAAGGCGCGCTGCGGGAATCAAAGTGCTTTAGCATCGAAGCCACCGCAGCCGCCTTCGAA
>JANPLG010000403.1:0-5238 GCA_031426395.1 Actinomycetes bacterium | reverse complement strand
GAAGTACTTCCTCTTGGCAATGGCCCGCCTGAATGCTGTTGATTTCATTCCCTCAAACTCAGTCGCGCACTACGCTAGGAACATCTACCGCGTCAGGGTCACCACCAAGGGCCTAGTTAAAGACGTGCTGGACGCGCTGGTAACTGCGGGGCTAATCGAGAGCCGTAAGACGACCACGGGGCGCGGGGGCAAGCCCCACGAGGTGAAGCTCACTGACAAGGGACAAGCCGAGCTTCTCGCGCCATTGCTGGAGAGCCTGGCGAAGATCACCGATCTACAGGCGGCAGACATTAACCGCTCCTTCGAAGAGGTGGTAGCGGAACTCACCGCCCAGGACAGGCACAAACGTGGTGTCGCTCTCGAACTGCTGGCTGTTTGGATCATCCGCCTGCTGGGACTGCGCTTTTGTAAGTGGCGGCTACGGAGCTTCCAGGCCACTGGCGGCGGAGAGGTGGACGTAATTGCCGCGTCGGACAAGATTGTTTACAGCCGCTGGCAAATCCAGTGTAAGAACCTCCAGCACAAGAACGATCAGGGGCAAATCGTCAAGGGGAAAGTGGACGTTGACACCGTCGCGAAAGAAGTGGGTCTGACATTCCTGACCAACGCCGATGTCGTCATGATCATCACGACGGGGGGCTTCACTGGGGCCGCGACGGACTACGCGAATCAGGTGACCGACAACAGCCGCTACTACATCATCTTGCTCCAGGACACTGACATCGAGCGGATTGTCGCCGACCGCGCCAGCATCGTAGACATCCTAAACGTGAAGGCGCGACGCGTGTTCGCCAAGAAGGAGTTGGGCGTGACCGAGTTCGGCGCGGAAGGCGCAGCGGTGGGCGGCAACCCTTCTGAGTCAGAGATCGGCGACAAGATTGCCGCTGATGCAGGAACCCTGTTCGCTGAAGAAGCACCAGCGGGATCGGCCTGAAGGCCATCCAGAGGCGACTCTCGCGCATGCCACGCGTGGAGCTTGGATTTCAGCAGGCGAGGGTAAAGCACCCCGCCGATCAGGTCCTGTAGGGCTGATCATTCCACGTGGCCCCATGGCCCAAGATAGGAACCCAGGAGAGAGAAGTGCTCCTGATACACATGTGGGGCGGATGGAGCGGTAGCCGGTATCGTTACCAGAAATCAGGAAAGGCCAGCCAACCGGCTGGCCTTTCTTCATGGGTGCCCCCTAGGCGTCCTGTTACGAACCATTCGCTGCTCAAAATCCCCGAGTTGGAAGTGTGGCGTGCAAAGCGGCGGGACGCCCGGCGCTGCGTCCGCGATTCTGCGCTTTAAGCGGTTCGCGACGAGACCTCCGATCAGGTAGAATGGTAGACGGCGAAGGTAGAAAAATGCCGGTATGCCAGCTTTGAGGTGGATAAGGAGCTATGAGCCTCAACATCAAGGACCCCGAGACCCACCGGCTGGTCCGCGAACTCGCGGAGCGCACCGGCGAAAGTATGACCGCGGCGGTGCGGGAAGCCGTGCGGGAGCGCCTCGGCCGGGTAACAAGCCAGGGCGAAGACTGTCTCGCGGACCGGCTGCTCCGTATCGGTGGGGACTGTGCGACACGCTTTCGAGAGCCGTTCCGCTCGGCGGAGCACGGCGATCTGCTGTATGACGAGCGAGGGCTGCCGGTATGATCGTCGAGACTTCGGCCGTCATCGCCATTCTTCGCGGCGAGCCTGAAGCCTTGCATTGCGCGCATGCCATCGAGAGCGCCGCGCAGCGTCGCATGTCCGCGGTCAGCTTCGTCGAGGCAGCCGTGGTAGTGGACGGAAGCCGGGATCCGGTATTGAGCCGGCGCTTCGATGAGTTCATCCGAGAAGCCGGAATCGTCATCGAGCCCGTTACCGAAACCCAGGCACGGATTGCGCGCGAGGCGTACCGGGACTTTGGCAAGGGCAGCGGACACGCGGCGAAGCTGAACTTCGGGGACTGCTTTGCCTACGCCTTGGCCCGGAGTACCGGTGAGCCCCTTCTCTTCAAGGGTGACGACTTCGGCTACACCGACATCGAGAGCGCGCTTGGGTAGCAAGCGCGGCTTCATCGTGCCCGGCGCATCGCAGACCGGCTTCTGTCCGATGCGCGGCCCGATGAGATGGCAGAAAACCGCAACGGCCAGCCCTTTCGGGCTGGCCGCTACAGTTGGTGGGTGCGGGGACAGGATTTGAACCTGCGACCTCCAGGTTATGAGCCTGACGAGCTACCGGGCTGCTCTACCCCGCGTCATCGCTGTTGGCTTGTTTTGCCCTCTCGGGTGAACCTTCCAACGAGCTGTATGTTAGCCCCGGGGGTGGGGGATGTCAAGAGCTATTGCGAGGTTCTGAGCGATGAGCGGCGGATCAGCCTAGTGGTCGGTCCTGTTAGGTCCGAATCCTATGGGATGCTTCTGGTCGTGGGCACTGCCGCCCCGGCGGGGCTCAATCTTATTACTCCTCACGATTTCGAGGGGTTGCACCCCTCGCTATTGACTGCCGCCCCTCCGGGGCTTGGGTAGCGAGGCGACCTTACCGACGCTTTGAAGCACCGTTCGGGGTTGGGCTGCTACGCGACACACCTAGTTTGACCGAGTACCAGTGCGGATCGCGTCCCTTCGGTGAGGCATTACCGCTACCTACCTGGGATTCCCTCAGCCGCGCCAGGATGGCTGGATAGGTAACGCACCTGGCTGGGGAATGACACGTGGTCTCATTTGCGCTCACTCTGCGGCCTCACTCTGCGGCCTCAGTTGCTCGTGGCGAGGAGGCGGCGGTAGAGCGCCTCGTACTTGCGCACCATTTCGCTGAATGAGAGGTCTTCGGCGGCGGCGCGGCGGGCGTGCTCACCCATGCGGCGGCGGCGGTCGGGGTCGCCGGACAGGTCCAGGATCGCTGCGGCCAGTCGCTCCGCGTCGTTGACGGGCGTGAGGATGCCGTCTTCGCCGTGGGACACGACCTCCGGGATGCCGCCCACTGGCGTGGCGATCACGGGGCAGCCGACCGCCATCGCCTCAAGGACGGAAAGGGGAAGGCCCTCGTCCTCGGAGGGGAAGAGGAAGAGGTCGGATGCCGCCACGAGGTCCGGCACGTGGTCCCGGAACCCGAGGATTTGGTGGCGGTCGGGACCGAGGTCAAGTTCCCGACCGCGCGCCTCAATAGCGGCCCGCTCCTGGCCGTCGCCGGCGAGCAGCACGGTGAGGGGAACGCCTGCTGCACGGACGCGGCTCAGCGCATCCAGGAGGCAGAGGTGACCCTTGCCCGGGTGCAGCCGCCCCACCATGATCGCCAGCAGCCGCTCATCGCCCGCCAGCCCGAACTCGGCGCGGACCTCGGCGCGGCTCCGCCTGAGCGTCGGAAGCTCGACGCCGTTGTGGATGACGGTGATCTTTCCCTGAAGCTCTGGCTGCCGGAGATTGCTCCCCGTGTGGCTTGAAACAGGGATGACCTGATCCAGTGCGCGCAGCTCATTGGGGGTCGCCTGGCGTGCCGTTTTGGACGCGTTGTGGTCCGTCATCACCAATCGGGCCCCGGCCAGCCTCTTACCCAGGATCGCATAGTGGAGAGAGGTGGGGTTGTGCGCGTTCACCACCTCCGGCTTAAGGGAGCGCATCAGCAATGCGCCCTTCGCCATCCGCAGAAAGGGGTTGGAGCCGCCGAGGATGTGAACCGGCACGTCTAGCGATGCTGCCCGCTTGTCCAGTGGGCCTCCCTGAAGGGCAACCACCGACACCCGGTGCCCCGCAGCAATCTGCGCCTGCGCGATCCGTAGGACGAACTGCTCCATCCCGCCGACCTTGAGGCTGCTCACTACATGCGTGATGCGCAGCGGCTGAGACTGTGGACGCGAGGGCGAGTCGGTTACGGTGCACTCGGCGAGCGCGGACATGGGTTGAGTTTCCTCCGCTGCGGGAGATGCCGGATGCACGCCGAGCGTGCGAGCTGAGACACAAGCCTGGCTGTTCTTCAAGCCCTGCCACCCCGCTCGGCCAGGCGGCTGATTGTAATGGAGTTTAAATTTATGGGGAACGGTCGAGTATTGGCAGGGTCAGGAAGGCGAGGCACCGGGAAGCCGGCGTCACAAAGAGAAGAAGCCCGATCCGGCAGCAGCCAGGATCGGAATGGGCAACTAGGAAACCGAAAGGGAAGCAGATGCGAACGCACAAGACAGCTTTACGACAACTGATCGTAGCAGGTCTGGCCGTGGTCGGACTGGCATCCGTGGCTCAGCCCGCCATCGCGGCGCCCGGATCCCCAGTGACCGTGGCGTTTCAGGATCGCCGCTACGACCGCGACCGAGACTACCGCGACCGAGACTACCGCGACCGTGACAATCGCGACCGTGACAATCGCGACCGCGACAACCGGAACGACTATCGGGTCTACCGCCAGGGTCAGAGCCGCGACGACTGGGGCCGCCGAAAGGAGTCGCTAGCCCGCCGCGCCGCCGCCATTCGCGACCGCGTCACCGACCTGCATCGCAACAACCGCTTGAGCCGGGAGCATCGTGATCGCGCGATCGAGAAGCTCGACCGCATTCGCCAGGATGTCCGCGAGCGAGATCGTATCGATGACGACCGGATGCGAGCCAACGACCGGATGCTGGACAGCCTGGAGCGTGACATCAGCAACTGGAGCCGTGCCGACACCCGCCACCGACGCCGCTAACAACTTGCGCTAAGTGATGCTGGCAAAGCCTCGGGCCATCTGGCTCGGGGCTTTGTCGTGTCTCGGGCCAAGTGGGGCACTGGGGCACCAGCGTTGGGTCGAACCCCGCCCGTGATGTTTGGTTAATGACGCATACCGGTAGCTCAGCCATGGAATTGGGCAGTCGCGAACTGCGAACAAACGAATTCGAGAAACTACAAGAGAACTGGACAGGTACCAGCAAGGGTACAGGAGTAAGGCGATGCGGACACAGCAATGGATTCCAAAGGCAGTGACAATAGCGGTGACGATGGCGATGTTCGCCGGCGTGGCCGAGGCGCAGACCCCGACCGGGAGCTTCAACACCTTTGGTCAGGGAATCGTGCAGCCCGGCGCGGGCCTGTTGCCGAATAGCGGAGGCTTCAACAACGGGGGCTTCTTCAACGGTGGCGGCTTCAACGGTGGCGGCTTCAACAACGGGGGCTTCAACAACGGAGCATTCGGTAACAGCGGGGGCTTCTCCGGGGGCTTTAACAACGGAGCATTCGGTAACAGCGGGGGCTTCTCCGGGGGCTTTAACAACGGAGCATTCGGTAACGGCGGGGGCTTCAATGGCGGG
>JANPLG010000402.1:0-3468 GCA_031426395.1 Actinomycetes bacterium | reverse complement strand
GAACTGCTTAAGAGCGCGCTCAAGATGTAGGTAGGGTTCAGGGTTCGGGGTTCAGGGTTCAGTCTGAGGAGGGAGGCTGCGACCTGCGGCTCCGGCCGCGGGCTGTGCCTCCCGCGCTGTGCCTCCCGCGCATCCAGGGTTCAGACTGGAGCGGGCGGAAGCGCATTCCGTCCCAGGCCTCGGCGTCGATCGCAAGCCAGGCTCCAGGCAGAGACTGAACCCTGAACCCTGAACCCTGAACCCTGAACCCCCTGAACCCCGAAGCCTGAACCCCCTTTGATCCGCTCGCTTCTCTTGCGAGGCTCGCAAGGGCTATGCTAATATCCAATGCGTTTTCAACGCACCAGTTTTGCGCGTCCCTGTCCTGCCGGTCGGCACTTGTCGCCTTCGCGGACGCGGGCGAACTGCCTAGAGAGGTTCACCATGGCGCTTCGATGCGAGCTTTGCGGTAAGGGATCCCAGTACGGTCAGAACATTCGCCACCGGCACTCCGGCTCGTGGGCGCTGCGGGCGCCGCGCACCAAGAAGCGCTGGTTGCCGAACCTGCAGGCTGCCACCATCCTGATTAAGAACGTGGCCAAGAAGGTCAAGGTGTGCACCAAGTGCATGAAGGCTGGTAAGGTCGCCCGCGTCGTCTAGGCACGATAGCGGCAGGCCGATTGGACCTCGGTTGGCAGAATTGGGAAAGGGGCAGCTCGCCTGGAGCTGTCCCTTTCTCTTTTCATGGCGCTGCAGGCGGGAAGCGGAACGCGCTCGCTGCGGCTGGATCAGTTGCGGATGACGCGGACCGCGTAGCGGCGCTGGAAAGCCTCCACCGCCCCCTCGTAGCGCATGGAGAGCTCCTCGGCCCAAATGAAGCCCAACTCCGCCAGTTGCATCGCCCGATCACGGCCATGCGAGAGCCGCAGGAATCCCTCGGCGGCGCAGCCGGTGCCGGCAAGATCGAGGGCTTCTTGGAAATCGTTGAGCAGGCGGTCGAGCTCTGTGACTGGAAGGGAAAGTGCTGGAACGACGGTTGGGGAGAACATAGGGCAACTCCTGGGCAGGACTGACGGGACGTCTCCGGATTGGCGGAAGGCTGCCCGGAAATAGGCCTGGGCCTGGCTGGTAGAGCTATACCCTCGACCCGGATACTTAAACGCCTGGTAGTCGAGCACTCCGGCTAGCGGCTATCCCACCAGTACAAACCTTAACCCGATCGCGTCAGGTCGCTTGGCTTTTGGGCTACACTTGGATGGCCCTGGCCGTCGTTTAAGCGGAATCGGAGTAATCTCGTGTCCCACCCGTCATCGCGAACCCCCGAGGCTCCCGTGCGAGCCACGTCGGTTCGCGAGAGCCGACCCATCGAGGCGCTGATCCGGCCGTTCCAGGAGTTCGCCAGCGGACAGGCCAGCAGCGGCATCCTCCTCCTTGTCATCACCATTCTGGCGCTCGTCTGGGCCAACTCTCCCTGGGCCGAGAGCTACTTCGCGCTCTGGCACGCTCCGGTCGCCGTTTCCATCGGGGGTTTTTCCTTCTCCAAGGACCTGCTCCACTGGATCAACGACGGGCTGATGACTGTCTTCTTCTTCGTGGTCGGCCTGGAGATCAAGCGGGAGATGCTGGTCGGCGAGCTCTCCTCGCTGAAGCAAGCGGCCCTCCCCATCGTGGCTGCTGTGGGAGGGATGGTGGCCCCGGCCCTCCTTTATGCGATGGTTGCGGGGTCGCAGACGGATGGCGCGGCCCGGGGCTGGGGTGTGCCGATGGCGACGGACATCGCCTTCTCCCTGGGCGTCCTCGCTCTCCTTGGCAGCCGGGCGCCGATCTCGCTCAAGGTTTTCCTCACCGCCTTCGCCATCGCGGACGACCTGGGAGCGGTGATGGTTATCGCCCTGTTCTACACGGAGCAGATACTCCCCAGCGCGCTTCTCGCTTCCGCCCTGTTCCTGGGTCTCGCCATCCTCGCCAACGTGCTTGGAGTGCGCAGCCCGATCGTCTACGGCATCCTGGGGTTCTTCCTCTGGGTGGCGGTGCTGAAGTCCGGCATTCATGCCACCGTTGCCGGCGTGGCCATGGCGCTCACCATCCCGGCGAGCGCCCGCATGGACCGGCTGCGCTTCCTGGAGCGCGGACGAGGCCTGCTGGATCGGTTTGAGGAAGCGGGGCCGGACCAGGGCGATATCGCCACCAACTCCGAGCAGCAGGCGGTGCTGCACACTCTGGAGGAGAGCTGCGAGCAAGTGAAGACGCCCCTTCAACGGCTGGAGCACGCACTCCATCCGTGGGTGAGCTTCCTGGTGATGCCGATCTTCGCACTGGCCAACGCAGGGGTGGCTGTGGGTGAAACGGGCGTTGGCAGCCTGGGTCAGCCGGTGTCGGTGGGGATCCTGCTGGGTCTACTGATCGGAAAGCCGGTGGGTGTCACGCTTTTCGCCTGGCTGGCAGTGCGCAGCGGCATCGCGGCACTGCCACCGGATCTCACCATGCGGCACATCCACGCGGCGGGCTGGCTCGGCGGCATTGGGTTCACGATGGCGCTCTTTATCGCCGGGTTGGCGTTCGGCACCTCGCCGCTTCTCGGCACGGCGAAGATGGCGATCCTCACCGCTTCAGTGGTCGCCGGGGTGATCGGCTTTGTCCTGGTGAAGCACGCGACCGGAGTGCGAGGGAGCGAGGGAGCGAGGGAGCGAGGGAGCGACTAGAGTCGCTGCGCTCCCCCGCTCGCCCTTTCACCGCCCGTTACAGGTTCGGGTTGAACTGGGTCCACTGGTCCAGCGGCGGAAGCACGCCGAAGCCGATCACCTGGTCGCGGAGCTGCTGGAGGTGATGGTAGC
Source organism: Actinomycetes bacterium (assembly GCA_031426395.1). Taxonomy (GTDB): domain Bacteria; phylum Armatimonadota; class SYMT01; order SYMT01; family SYMT01; genus JANPLG01. Next base: position 655 of record JANPLG010000402.1, on the reverse strand, counting down.
TCTCTTCCAGCTCAGCGATCTCTTCCGGCAGGCCGGTGGGCGTGATGCCCTTGATACCTTCGGCGGTCCATTCCACGTCCGCGCCCATCATGACCTGGGCGAACGGGCCGTCCGGGAAGTAGACGCCGCAGGGCCATTCGTAATTGCCGGCCTGGATGCGGCCGCGAAGCATCTCGACGCTCTGATGGCTGGGGCTCTGGAAGCTGGACCGGCCCCGGAGCTTGATGATGCGCGCGCCTCCGTTGCGGGTGTGGTTCTGAATCTCCGTCCACTCCTCTACGGAGAGGCTCTTGCCGTTCACGGTGTCCCCGGCTAGCAGATCGGTGAGGGCGACGCCGCGGATGGCGGTACCGCTCTTGAAAACGGCCATCTTCTCGCCGTGGCCGCCGTAGGTCTTGCAACCGGTGACCTCGTCCTGGAAGACGCCCAAGTGCTGCGCCAGCTTCGTCTGCAGCCGCGTGCTGTCGAGGGCCGCCAGGGTGCTGATGCAGCCCGGCTTAAGGCCGCTGTGGACCAGCACGGTCAGGCCGGTGATGTCGGCCGGATTGAAGATGACGACCCCGAACTCAAGGCCGGGTGCGTGACGCTTGATGTCCTCGCCCAGTGCCTTGGCAATCTCGCAGTTCCCCTTGAGCAGGTCCTCGCGAGTCATCCC
>JANPLG010000401.1:0-7882 GCA_031426395.1 Actinomycetes bacterium | reverse complement strand
CTGGGCCTGGGGGGGGGGCAGTACTACCCCTACTCTTACTCCCAATCCTACTTCAGCTCCATCCAAGCGGTGCCCGAGAAGGATTGGAATTCTAGCGCGTCGTTATCACCAGTCCATCCGCCGTTCCGCGACCTCCTACGGGAATTGACGAGCCGCCGAAGAATTGGCCCGTGGTCGGATCGACCTGGTAGCTGGCGAGAGTTGGCATTGTTGTTTGCCCAAAGCAGACAAATGCCAGCTTTCCGGATGGATCCAGCTTCCAAATCTCTCCTGCGGCCACCGTGGTCTGGGGGGTTCCGACCGGAACCAGACGGCCATCGCTCCCTTGCAGGAAAGCCTGAGGCGCCGCCGATTGACTGTCGAAACGGAATCGGAAGTGAAACCTTCCGGCAATGGAGGTTCCACTCCCAAGGAAAGCGCTGGAGACGGCGTACGGTGATCCCGGCAGGTGCGCAAGAGAACCGTCCGCCGCTACCCGATAAGCCGCGAGGCCCTCACGAACTCCGGCCAGCAATACCGGCTTCTTTGGATCTAGCGTCAGCCCAAACGGGAATGGTGCGCCTGCGGCATAAGGACTCCCTGGAAGCGGGGTAACGGCACCATTGGACCCAAGATTGAACCCGAGGATCTGGTCCGTTCCCGGGGACGCAACGTACAGCCGCCGCCCTTTCACTGTTGGCGCAGTGAGCGGTGCAATGATCCCCGTATCGAGGGGAGAGCCCGGGAGCGGACGCAGACGTCCAGCCGTACTCACCTCAAACCCAAACACCATCCCATTGCCAAAGGCATACAAGAACGTTTTCGAACCCATTTCGCTAACCACTAACGACAGGGTGGCCGTTGGGAGCGTTACGGGAGGTGTCAGGAGGGTGAGGCTACCGGATGCGGACTGCCGATAGATCGCCAGACCCTGCAACTGGGTGGCAAACAGCAGATGCTTCTTCTCGCTGATGGCGAGCGAGTAGCAGGGTCCACCGCAGTTGATGGGATCCGGTACTGCATAAGGTGATCCTGGGAGCGCCGCCAGACCTCCGGTCCTCGATACACGGAACCCCCAGATCTCCCCTGACTTGCGGAGGTAGAGCAGGGTCTTGCGGGACGCCGCTTCCGCGTTCCCCGCAGGGGCTGCTGAAATCCCGACCAGGGTGGCGGCAATCAGCGACCCGGGGATCCAGCGAAGAAGTAGTCGTGAGAGCATTGGCATCCTCTTTCAGAAGGTGGTGCGAAGTCGGCTACTTGCCAAGAAAGCAAGCTCTAACCTGCTTCCTGAACGGTCTTCGGTTCATGGCTGGTGAGCATCTGGGAGCACGCTGAAGACAGGCGTCGCATGCCTTTTGGATTCCCCACGCGTCTAGTTGGCAGCGCTGCGAAGTTCTTCCTTGAAGAGACGCCTTCCTTGCGGGAGCTAGTCTGGAACACAGCCTGTCGTGTCGCTGCCACACGCGCCGTTCGCCGTGGTGCGGCAGCCGAACCCGAGGCTGATGCGTGATAGGGCGATCTCTCCCACAGCGGACACCGCACCGCTACAAACAAGGAGCGGCCCTGGCGCAGGGTGAACCGTGGAACGAGGGCATTTGCCCCACGCAATCAGAGGTGCAACGTATCAGCGCGCAGCAACGAGGCGCGTGAGGAAGGCGACACGAATGATGAACCGGAGAGAACTGGTGGCGGGTGCGGCCGGAGCCCTGGCCGTCGGTGCGCTCGGGCAGAAGGCCAATGCGGCGGAGAAGCCGGTCCGCGTCTTGATCTGGGACGAGCAGCAGCCGATCCAGAAGACCGTCTATCCCAACTTTCTCGGCAACGCCATCGCTGACCACCTCCGGTCCCGCACGGGGCAATTCGAGGTGAACAGCGTTCGCCTGGACGACCCGGAGCAGGGCCTCGCCGCCAGCAACCTGGACAATGCGGACGTCCTCGCCTGGTGGGGCCATCAGCGCCACGGAGAGATCAAGACGGAGACCGCCAAGGCCCTGGTGGAGCGCGTCCGCTCCGGCAAGCTGCACCTGCTGGCGCTCCACTCCGCGCACTGGTCCAAGGTCTTCATCGAGGCGATGAACGCCCGGGCCGTCGACGATGCCCTGGCGTCCCTCTCCGCGAAGGAGCGAAAGAACGCACGCGTGAAGACCACCGTGCCGCCGATGCGCCTCTACAAGAAGACCGAGCCGCTGACTCCGTCCTTCACCCGGTCGGTGGGCGCGGACGGAGTCACCGAACTAAGCGTGATCCTCCCAAGCAGCGTCTTCACCTCCGTCGCCGCCGACGGCAAGCCGAGCCACGTCCGCGTGCTGGCCCCCTCCCACCCGATCATGCGCGGCATCCCGGTGAACTGGGACATCCCGCAGACGGAGGTGTACGGCGGACCGTTCCACGTCCCCACCCCGGACGTCACCCTCTTCGAGGAGACCTGGGACAACGGCGAGAGCTTCCCCGGCGGCTGCCTCTGGAAGCTGGGCAAGGGCCAGGTGATCTACTTCCGCCCCGGCCACGAGACCTACAACATCTTCCGCCAGGAGCACCCGCTCCGCTTTGTGGAGAACGCCTGCAAGTTCATGGCGCGCGGCGGCGCTTAGGGATTCGCGACAGTTGTCTCGTCTTCGCATCGGGACGACTTCAGGCTTAGGAACGGCGGGCCGGTGCGGCGACCGGGCTCCTACCTCGGCGTGGATGGGGTGGGGTCTTCGGAGACAACATCCACCACGGTGACCGCTGGGGCGGTACGACCACGATGGCGGGTGGGAAGGTCCACGGGTATGGCCGCGACGGTGTCAGCGGGCCGGTGCGGCGATACCTCGTGGCGGGGAGCGTCAAAAGGGCGGAAGTTGCGGCACGCTGCGGCGAGACCTGCCCTACGTGGGACAACGACGGTTCCCGCTGACCGAGGCCGCTTGCACGGATGGACGCACCGACCGGCAACTGTAGGGACTGCGTCGCCGCACCGACCCGTCGCCTCCGGGCGGGATCCCCTCGGCCAAGCGGACTCATCCGCCGAAAGTGTGCGAGGCATGACCGGCCCATACATCGACGGTGAATGTCACGCCCCCGGCCCGTTCTCCCCCTCCCGTTCCATCAAAAGACTTCGCACCATCGCTTCGGCAGCTTCCTCAGGATCGGTGGGCAGCCACGGCAACGAGGGATCGTCTTCACCGTCCCCACCCTGCCGCGCCTCATACTCCGCCACCACAAGCGACAAGCCACGAAGGCGTTCGCACTCCGGACTGCCCGGCTCCGCGTCGAAGATCCGGTCCATCTCGGCAACCGCAATGCGGTAATCGCGCTCAGTGCGCAGCGGTGGGTACACGGACGCCTTCCCTTCTTAAGCGGCCTCTGCAGATGGCAGACCCGCAGTCACTCGGTCATTTCCTCAAAATGCTTTAAGCCTGGCGGGAGGCTGGTGGCGCAGGACTACAATCATCGAGATTAGCATCTCCTAAGCTTCCACCTACAGACATCATGCGCCTATCCGCTTTCCCTGGAGTTTTCCTCGTCGTCGCGGCCGTGGCGCTCACCGGCTGTGGCCAGCCGAAACCTTGGGACGGCATCACGCCGGAGAAGCTGGCGCGGTTGGAAGAGCACCGTGCCCTCGGACTGGCCCATCTGGAGAACAGTGGCGCGAACCCAGGAGAGGCTCCCCTCGCCGCTGCTGAGTTCCAAAAGATCGCCAAGGCGCAGCCCGGCCTCGCCTATGGCTACCTTAACCAGGCGGTGGCACAGAAGAAGCTTCCTAACGCCGAGAAGGACGCCCTCATTGCCGCTCGGCGGGGCGCGGAATTGGCGCCAAAGTCGGGTTGGGCACGCGTCATCATTGGTAATGTGCTCACCGATAGCCAGCCGGAGGAGGCCACCAAGGCCTTTGAGGAAGCAGTGCGGCTGGAGCCAGGGAACGCTCGAGTGCTGGGTGCACTGGCAGAGCACCTCAGGGCGCTGCCAGGCGACCACACGGCGCGGACCTACGAACTCCGCAAGCAGATGGCGGCAGTCCTGCCTGGCAACTTTCTTGCTCAAAGCCGCTGGATGGAAGCCCAGGCGAGGCGGCAGGAGTGGGCGGGTGCACTCACCTCACTGGAGAGTGCGGTAGGCTCAATTCCCAAGCTGCCGGAGCAGTCGATGAAGTATTACTCGCTGCTCAAGAAGGCTCTGCAAACGAAGGACCCCGCCTCTCGGAACCTCGCCACCGCGTTTCTCAATGTCCTTCAGGACCTGACCGATTCCAACCCGCCACTCTGGACCGGGGCCCTCGATGAGATCGCGCCCAACCGCGGCGACCCTGCCTACCTTGCTATCCGTGAATGGGATGTGCCGCCACCCGTAGCGTTGCCGCCCGCTCCCAAACCCATTACTGTGACATGGGTCGACGCCACGGACAGCACCGGGTTGTCGGACGTGCTTGCCCGGGGGATCGCACCGGTGGCTGCCGGGGACTGGAAGCTGGCCGCAGGAGGCGGCTCTCTTGACAGCAATACCATACGCCCACTGCTTGCCCATCCCGATCTCGTGGTCGGCGCTTCGCCGCTTGGATTGATCCTGGGCAGCAGCTCCGGATTTACCAACCAGATCCGCGCCATGCCGGCAGAGGCCTCGCCCCTCCTCGCGGACTTCAACAACGACTTCACCCTGGATCTCTACTCCGCCACTCCGCAGGGCGACCAGGTCTGGCCCAACCCCAAGTCTGGCAAGTTCGGCACCAAGGGATTCCAGTTCAACGAAGGTGCAATGCGGCAGCCCGTCCGACTACCTGCCCGCGGCGTCGGCACGGTCGCGGCGGTCGACCTGGATCAGGATGGTGACCTCGATATCGCCAGGACCAGTAGCCAGCCGGGCGAACCGGCCGTGCGGTGGCTTCGTAACAACGGCAACCTCACCTTCACCGACCTCACGCTCCCATCGGGACTTGCTAGCCCCACCCGTGGCGCGCGGCAGACGGTGTTTGGCGACTTTGACCGGGACGGCGACCACGACCTCTTTGTCGTGCAGGCCGAGGGACCCAGCCAGCTCTTCCTCAACCAGCGGCAGGATCTCTTCAAGAACACTACTCGCGCTTGGGGGGTAAAGCCGGAAGCCGGCGCGCTCTCTGCCGCCGTTGCGGACTACGACCGAGACGGCCACTGGGAGATTGCGGTCGTAGGCCGTGCTCCCCACGGCAACGTCCTCTACCGGACCCACGGAGGAAAGCTGGAAGCGACACCCATTCCCGGCTTGGACGGACACGAATCGGAGTGGGTGCAGTGGCTCGACTATGACAACGACTCCTGGCTCGACCTTGCCGTGGCGGGCAAGAACGGCGTCCAACTCATCCACAACGACAGCGGCACCCTGCGCCCCGCCGAGAAGGCCTTCCTGGAACCCGCCCGATGGCTGAAGTCTGTCGATACGGATCAGGACGGCGACCTCGATCTCCTGGTCGTCACCGCTGACAACCGGCTCCGCTTCGTTCGCAACGAAGGCGGAAACGCCCGGCCATGGATTAAGCTCGAGCTTGAGGGTTATCAGGGCAAGGATTCGCCCAAGTCAAACAACAGCTTCGGCATTGGCGCGGAGGTTGAACCCAGGACACCCTGGGACCGCCAGCGGCTACTGGTGACCGAGCCGCAGAGCCACATTGGCCTCGGAAGGGCTGAGAAGGCGGTCGCCGTGCGCGTCACCTGGACCGACGGCATCCCCCTGAACCTCATCGGACCGGCGGCGCGACAGGCGGTCCACTACGCCCAGATCGTCTCCGAGTCGTGCCCCTTCCTCTACACCTGGGACGGCGAGAAGTACCGCTACGCCACCGATTTCAATTGGCGCAGCCCGCTCGGGATGGCGTTCGCGCGCGGTGTCCCGATCCCGCATAACCAGACCCGGGACTGGGTCCGCGTCCCCAGTGAGTGGCTTAAGCCCGACGGCCAGGGCCGATACCATCTGATCGCCACCGAGGAACTGCGGGAGCTCAGCTACTTCGATCAGATCCGCCTCATGGCCATCGATCACCCGGCGGAGGTCGAGGTCTACGCGGACGAGCGCTTCAGGCTCGGTCCCCAGCCGCCCTTCGAGCTCTTCACCGCGCGGGATCGCCGCGCGCCCGTCGCCGCCTCGGACGGGGAGGGCAATGATCTCCTCCCAGCGCTCCGTGCTCAGGACGAAGCCTACACGCCGGTCCCGAACGGACCGCTCCGCGGGATTGCGAAGGCGCACGATCTGATCCTGGACCTTGGGAAAGTCAAAGACCCGGGAAACGTCAAGCTCTTCCTGAATGGCTGGATCTGGCCCGCGAACACCAGTGCCTACGTGAACGCCGCGCAGAACCCAGGCATCAAGATCATCCCGCCCACGCTTTACGTCGGCGACGGCAGCGGCGGTTGGACCGAGGCGGATCGCGGGGTCGGCCTGCCCTGCGGCAAGCGGAAGACCCTTGTGCTCGATCTGAGCAACCGCTTCGTGAACGGGGACTACCGGCTCAAACTGACGACCACGATGGAAATTCGGTGGGACACGGCTTTCTTCACCTCGGGAGAAGCGGCGGCACCGATCACGCGCCACGAAGTGCCAATGTCCGGCGCGGACCTCGGCGAGCGAGGCTACGGTACCCCCTACCGCGACTCGCCCGACGGCCCCTTCCTGTACGACTACCAGCGTCCACTCCCCAAGGGCGAGCCGGGCTGGCCGAACATCGTGGGCGCCTACACCCGGCTAGGTCCCTGCCAGGAGCTGCTCAGGGCCGTTGATGATCGCTACGTCATCATGGGTCCCGGCGACGAGATCCGCCTGACTTTCAATGGTGCCGGCCTGAAGCCTCTCCCCGCTGGCTGGAAGCGAGACTTCATCGTTCACACCGACGGCTGGACCAAGGACACCGACTCCAACACGAACACCGGAGAACGGGTGGAGCCGTTGCCGTTCCACGGCATGAAGCGTTACCCCTACGGCCCGGATGAGCGCTTCCCGGACACTCCCGCTCACCGCGCCTGGAAACGGGATTGGAACACGCGGCTGAAGTCACGCCACTAGCTGGGGCTCGACGAGCAATCACCGCTCTGCAACAGCGACGAAACCCTCTGCGTCTCCGCGTTGACATCCGGTGGCTTCGGCTGGGTGCCAAGCGAGGCGCCCAAGCGCCGATCGGTTGTTTTGCCCGCCTGCCGGTCGAATGGAAGGTCAGCGCGGAGACGCAGAGATCGCGGAGAACACATCAGCGTTGATCCGGCCAGGTTGAGATCGGGGGATCCGGCTGGCACGCCAGCGTCACATGAGCCTGGCTTCGCGCGGATGTAATCAGGCTGCGGCCACCCGTCTGAGCGCATCCGGGAGCGTGAAGGGCATCGTCCCGAAAGAGACCGGCGCCTCGATAAACCGGGCGGCGCGCGCGGCCGTGACCGGTTTGCTGAAAAGGTAGCCCTGCATGAGGTGGCAGTTCAGAGCGCGAAGGATGCGTGCCTGGCTCTCCGTCTCCACGCCTTCCGCCACCGGCTTGAGACGCAGGCTCTGCGCAAGCCCCACGATGGCGCTGATGATCTCCTGATCGTCCGGCTCCTGCTCCAGAGTGCGAATGAACTGGCCTCCGATCTTCAGCTTCTCTAACGGTAGCCGTCGCAACTGGCTGAGCGACGAAGAGCCGGTGCCAAAGTTGTCCAGGACTATCTTGACACCCGCGTCCGCCAGCCGACGAAGCGTGGCTTCGGTGGCCTCTGGGCTGCGCATCACCGCCCCTTCCGTCAGCTCAAGCTCCAGCAACGAGCCAGGTAGACCGGTCTCGGCGAGGATGCTGCGGATGAGCCGATCCGTTCCTGGCTCGTCCAACTGGCGCATGGAAAGGTTGACGGCTATTGGCATCGGACGGTAGCCGGCATCCAGCCACCTTCGGCCTTGCCGGCACGCCTCGCGCAGAATCCATTCACCCAGCGGAACC
>JANPLG010000400.1:0-8491 GCA_031426395.1 Actinomycetes bacterium | reverse complement strand
GTTCAGGACATCCTCACCGGTAGTGCCTTCGCGCGGACGGTTTCACCCAGCGTGAATCTGGTCGGGCTGGATGCCGCGGGGCCGTGGACCTTCCTGGCTCGCCCCTTCGCGGGGGACGTCAAGCGGACCCTGGTGGATGCCTCCGCCTGGGAGTGGCCCGCCGCGCTTCCGGCCACCGATGAGATGGCGCTCCCCGCCGCCCACCGCTATGGCGGGATGAAGGCCTTCGTGGCGCTCTCCGCCCCCGGCTCGCTGTTCATCCACAACGTCCGTGGCCAGGGGACGAGCTTCAACACCAGTTGGGTGGAGAAGGCCTTCCAGGTGCAGGGCTCCAAGAGCCTGAAGCTGGCCGACAGCAAGGCGCAGGCCGGCGACATGGTCGCCTACATCACCGGGCGCTCATAACCCAGCGCGATTCCTGACTAACGCCTCCTTCTCAGTTGCAGTGAAGATCACCTGGGGAAGAGCGTTCTTCCGTCACCCTTGCAGGACATCCTCTGCGCGAGAGCGGACTGCTCTGCGAGGGTCCAGTGAGTCAGCGCGATGGTCGTGGGACAAGCGGCCGCGGGGTCGGCAGCACGAGCTGGCCGGGTCATCTGGTCGGTATGTTTACCGCTCATTGCTAGTGCAGCCGGTGGTGCCTCAGAGAAGACGCTGCAGTGGGGCGCTCACGAGCGGGGGGCTTGCTGGATCAGAAGCTGCCGGCCGGCATTAAGCCCGCAGACGCGCTGTAGTGGGGCGCTCACGAGCGAGGGGCTTGCTGGCGGCAGCGCCCGGCATCGGCTGAACCCGACGCCTATTCATGCGAACCCCCGTACGGGGCTGAGGCGGATCGGGTTGGCAATGCTGAACTCCGTCACGCTCCCCGGGGCTGTCACCACGTGGGGCGGCACGAAGGTAGCTCGGTCCCGGCTCACCTGCAGAGACAGCGCCGCCGTCCAGGCGCTCGGCGTCTCCAGGGCCACCACAGCCACCACCGTCAGGCTCACCTCATTCGTAGGGTTCTGATAAGCCATCCGTCCCATCCGTCCACTCACCAGAAGCAACAAAGGGCCGCGCCGAAGCGCGACCCATCACCTCAATCACCCCTCAAGCAAAGTCGTCTGCCAGCGATCAGCCTTTCGCGCCGGATGCGTGTAGTAGGTCAGCAATCACAAGGTGCCCCGAATCTCTCGCCAACCGCCATGCTGTCTTTCCTGCGTTGCATCGCGCGTAACGCTCGGCACCGGCGTCCAGCAGCAGCCTCACCGCTTCCAAGTGCCCCTTGGAGGCCGCAGCCATCAGCGCGGTCTTACCACGTTTGAACTGCAAGCTGGGGTCAGCGCCTGAAGCCAACAGCAACCTCACCATCGCCGTGTCATTCCGGCTGGCAGCCATAGCGAGTACCGTTTGCTCCACTCGCCACCCTTCCTGCCACACAAGGTTCGGATCGGCAAGGCCGTCCCGTAGCGCTTCCTCGGCCACCTGCACTTGTCCCGTCCTTACCGCCCACTTGAGGACGTGATTGGGTGTCACTTCGGGCAGCGGGCTCGGAATGTGCCAGAGCAGACCGCTCTCCGGTGTGTTCCATTCCTCGACTTCCGCCGGTCCTGCCACCATTGGTTCCACCACCGAGATCACCGGTGGTGCGGTAGCTTCCATCTCGAAATAAACGTCACCTGGAACGTCCGACGACCATCCGTCCAGTCGGTAACGATTCGCCTTCGATCCCGGCCGCCATTCACCCAAGTAACGAGCCCGGAAACCTAGCCTTCGGTTGGACCGGACGGTACTGACACCTTCGAACGCGATCCTCAAGATCCCACGGTGCTCGTGCAGAAAGTCGAGTTGGAGCACTCCCTCGCAGTGACGAACACCCGCGAGAAAGGCTCCGAAGAGCGGCTGCTCGTCGAGGTAGCCAAGGAAAGCCTCATCCGAAGGTTCGAACAAGCCCCAAGCCGGCGCATCAGGTAAGAAACCCTGTATCCCACTCCCGGTCTCGATTTGGATGCGGCCACACCGCTCACACTGAAACGCACAGCGTCGCCCGGTCTCGCTCTCGAGCCAGCCGGTCCGACGCTCGACGTCCGCCACGTCACTTATCAACCACCCGCACTGGCAGTAGAACTTCACGGCGAGGACCTCCGGGTTCCAAATTGGTGCATCAGCTCCTCAGGTCCCTACAACGGAAACCTCCGAAAACGCTATACCGCCCCCGTGAAGTCCCGCTCCCATCCCCGCCCCCGGACCAGCATCCGCAGCTGCGTCCGCTTCTCAAACTCCACCCAGCCGGCCGTCGCCGCCGTCGCCAGGTCCAGCGTCCCCACCCTCACCCCGGCCGCCGTCAGGAAGTCGCTCAGATCCACCGCCGTCGGATACGCACTCTTGCCCATGGTCGCCCCGTGCTCTCCGGCTAGGTGAAGGTCTTCCTCTCCACCCACGTGAATGTCACTTCAACTGCTCTGCCAGCCTCCGTCCTCGCCCACGGCCTGGAGCCACCCCTTGACCACCTTCGCCAGCCGACGCGTCCTGTCAGCCTGCCTGGGTGTCCTGGCCCCTGCCGGGCTCCTGACGCACAGCGTCAACGCTGCTCCCGTCCCGTGCCAGGATTGGAAGGAGCGGCGCCTACCTGACGGCTCCACCTTGCGGTTTGTCGGATTGACTCGTGGCCGCAAGCACCGCGTGCCGCCTCAGGTGATGATGCACCTGTACCCCATCCTGCGGCGCAACCCGAACGGTGCGTGGCGTCGTGAAAACCACATCGGGTTTTCGGCGGAGTCCACCGTCGTCTGGGCCTACCGTGTGAGCAAGGAGTATGACATGGCCCCCTATCTCGAGGCGGAACTCGGCGACGGACGCAAGCTCAGATCAGCCTACGCAAGCGGCAAGGAGGGGATTCATCGGCGGCGCGTGCAGGGTTGGTTGCTTCCATCCACCAACGCTCCCAGCGTCGTGTTAGTGCTTGGCTCCAACCCCTCGCTCAAGCCGGGCCGAGGCAAGAAGGGGTTTGTTGAACCGATCAGTATCAACCTTCAGCTTAAGTAGCGGCCGCTACGTCTGTCCTGCCGGCACCGCCAGGTGCACGCTGATCCTTCTGGGCTTGGACGCTGATATTGACCCCATCCAAACCACCGGCGCTTGCATTCACAAGGTGAACGCCTCTCCGTGTACTAACGACCTCGCAGATGCAGACGACCGAATCAACCCGTCGCCAGCACCGAAACATCTTTTGGTGGTCACTGTCCATTGCTCTCGTGGCACTGCTCATTGCCCTGTTAGTGCCGTGGTTCACCCCTGTCACCATCAAGCTTCCAGGCAAGGTGGTCACCATCCACACCAGCACGGGCGCTGGTCCGTTCTTCACCTTTGATGGCCGTGAGTTTCCTCCGCAGGGGTTCGGCTACGAAAGCACGGATCGTATCACCACAAGCACCGAGGTCATCCCGGCGGGCGCCGATAGGACACTCCGCCTGGGTCGCTTCTACTACTGGGTTCGGCAAGAGGAGCAGGTGAATCGGCTGAGGTCCCACTAGCCTTGCGCCCTGTCGCCCTCTGCCTGGTCACCTAAGACACCGGCCTGCGCCCCCCTCTCGCACAGCGGTGTGGAAGCCCCCAGCATTGGGGGTTTGGGGGCCGCCGTCACCTCGCCCGTGACCCTTGCGGTCTAAGAATTGAAAGCGAAAACCTTACGCGAGAACCTCACCATCAACTCTCTGGCGGTACCGCTCACTTGGTCCAGGAACCGGTAAGGCACTCGACGCCTTCAGGGGTCAGGCGCGTGCGGGTCTGCCCATCCTCGCTGACGTGGAAGAGGCCAGTTCCCTTGTCCGTCTTGATCGGGATCAGGTAGCCCTTGCCGTCTGGTGCCCATGCTGGAGAAGCCATCCCGCCGAACATTCCCTCGCCCATCGCGAATTCCGTGAGCATGGCATCCGACTTCCCTTCCAGATCCATGACGTGGAGGGTCGCCTTGCCGGAGCCGGGCGTGTGGAGGGTGTAGAGCAGCCGCTTGCCGTCTGTCGAGAGGGCGCTTGCGCCGGAGATCGCGGCCCCGGCACCGGGGTCGACCAGCGTCTCCTCGCCCTGGCCGTCGGCCTGGACGCGGACCAGCTTGCCGGTGTTGTTGCCGTTCATTCGGGTGTAAACCACGGCCTTGCCGTCCGCAAGCCATACGGGGCACATTCCGGCACCCTGTGGGCTGCTGATCTGGCGCGCGCCGTTGGCGTCCGCATCTCCGATGTAGATGTGCGGCTCCTGGTCACCAGCGGTGAAAGCGAGCTGCTTCCCGTCACGGCTCCAGCTTGCCAGTCCCGCGCGGGAGGTGGGCGTGGTCAGGGTCTGCACCCCTGTGCCGTCCGCGTTCACCACGCCAACGGTGAACCGGTCCTGCCCGTTGGTCCCCGTGAAGGTGATCCTCTTGCCATCCGGGGACCACGCGGGGAAGGAGCTCATCGACTCCGTCAGGCCCGGGATCTCGCGGTCACCGGTGCCGTCCGCGTTCATGATGTGAAGCATGACGCGGTCGCCCTCCTTGCGGGAGTAGACAATCTTCCCCATCAGCTTCGCACCGGGCTCCGCCGCACCCGCCGCCCAATTCGCGGTCAGCACCCCACCGACCACCAGCCCCGCCAGCACCACTCGTGAAACCCACTGCATCGTCCTGCTCCTCTTCGTTGCGCTTCCTTTCTGCTCGGAAGCGCTTGCTGGTTAGAAGAGCCGGTCAAGGCAGCGGTCGATAGTGGTGCGCAGTGTGACCTGCGTCACGGGAAGCGAGGCGGTTGCCGCTCCGGACTTCACTCGGTAGCAGCGGCGGCGGCTGGTGCGAGGCCCCATTCACGGTAGTAGACGCTGCCGAGGTTGAACCGGGCATCACCGGGGTCGAAGTTCTCCAGCGTCAGGGAGAGGTTCTTGATGCCCGAGTTGAGCAGTGGACGGGAAAGGACGTCGCGGTCATTCACCGCCACCGTGAGCAGCTTCCCCTCGCGGCGGAGGGTGAGCTTGAAGCCGGTGGGGAAGCCCTGCGTCTTGGGGAGCTGCTGGCCATCAATCAGGCGCACCTTGCCGCCCTTGGCGCGGCCCTGCAAGGTGACCCACGGCGAGTCGCTGTAGATCACGTTGCCTCGGTAGAGGCCACCATCCGATAGCTCCAGGGTCACGCCAATCCCCTGACGCCGGGTTGCGAGGCCGCGCGTGGCGAGGATAGGAACGCTCACCACGAAATCGGACTGGCCGGGCACGGCCAGGTTCATGGAGAGCGGTGACCGGGCCTGTCCCACGATGATGGGCCGGCCGGTGAGCAGCTTCCGTGGCGGGCCAAGCACACGGGCCTGCGGCGCGACTGGCGGCGCGACCGGCGGCTTCGGTGCCGGATCGACCGGTGGATCGACCGGAGGCTTCGGCATCGCCTCTACGGGCGGCGTGGGCTTGGGGACAGCAGCCGTCTGGACCGGTGGCCGGTACCAGGCGGTGCCCTGGATCCGCGCACCGCTGTTCGGCGGCTCCCAGATCACCCGCACCTGCGATCCATCCGCCTGCATCACGCAGAGACGGGATTGCGCTGCGCCGTTCGGGGCGCCGTTCATCGCGCCGTCGGAGACGCTGCGGAAGAGGATCTCCTGCCCGTCGGGGCTCCACGCACCGAAGGCAGCGTTCGGCACGGCCTCGCCCGCGGGCACCCGGCGCGTCTCCGGAGAGCGGAGGTCGACCACGAACAGCTCATGCCGGCTCTGCCGGGTGGAGGTCAGGAGAAGCCGCTGGTTATCGGATGCCCAATCCAGAGAGACCACCTGGCCGAAGTCTTCCGGCAAGGTGAGCCGAAAGCGCGGCTGCAGCGTGTCGGTGGGTAGCACCTGAAGCTGCCACCGCTCCTTCCCTTCCGCGATGACTGGCGTGACCGCGCCCAGCAGCTTCTCGTCCGGCGACCAGCGCCCGATCTGCGCCTTCACCAGCGGCTTGAGGCCCTGGTCCTTCTCGGAACCGTCCGCACGAATGGCGAAGAGGCCAAAGGCGTTCGACTGTCGCCGCGAGAAAAGGAGGCGCTGCCCGTCCCGAGACCACTGCGGGTACATCCCAACGGCGACCGTGCGTGCGCGGGAGTTGCTCGGATCCAGCGATTGGACCATCACCGCGTTGAGGCCGAGGTCGGTCGTGGTCTGGTAGGCGAGGGAACGGCCATCCGGAGAGAAGGCGGGAGCGCGATCCCGGCTCAGCCCCGAGGTGATGGCGCGCGCGCCGCTGCCATCCGGGTTGGCGATGTAGATCCGGCTGGCCCGACCATCCGATGAGTCAACGGCAAACGCAACCTTGGGCGATCCGGTAGCCCCCTGCGCCAGAGCGGATCGATGGCCTGCCATTCCCACGGCCAGCGCAGCGGAGCATCCCGCTAGCCCGTAGCAGAGGCCCCGCGCCCACCGGGCCAGGCGGTTCGGATTGGCTGGGATTGACATCGACATCAGCTTGCTCAAGCTCGACCTTCCTAAACTAACTTACGCCTGCTGGCCACCCAATGGGGTCGGGCACCGCTCGGGTCCACCGGTTCCCCTTCAAACCGGGCTCCAGGGAAAAACCCGCCATCAGTTGGAGACACTTCGGCCACCCGCGGTTCGATCTTCCAGCTGGAGCGGCGGTGGTGCGGTGGGCGCTGATGCTTAAGCATCCTCCGCGCCCGTTTCGTTACCCTTCCCAGACGAGCCACGAAACCGCCCCTCAATTCCGGGGGGAAATCGACCGGTCATCGCTCCCGGCCCATAGGCAGCAGCCTCAGCGCTGCGTTCGATAACGATGTCCGCCGTGTGACTCGATCCTACCCTCGTCAGCAACTCGCAATTCGCCATCGAGCGACCGGTCAGAGCGTGATTGTTTGATGGAGAGACAGGACAGCCTCCCGTCTCCAGACAACCCGCACCCCAATCCGAAATCCGAAATCCGCAACCCGAAATCGAAGCTACCCCTCGTCAAGCTGCGCCCGCAGGTGGGCGAGGCGCTCTCGGAGGGCGGGCACGTCCTCGCCGCCCGGCGCCCTCTGGAGGTAGTTCTCCAGCCGGCTCACTCCCGCCGCAACGTCTCCTGCTCCTAGGAGCAGCAGCCCCAGGTCCCGTTCATGGTACGGGTTCTCAGGCTCCAAGAGTGCCATCTTCTCGTTGGCCATGGCCGCGAGGCGGTAGCGCCGGCCCCGGGTGTGGACCACGCGGATGTTGTTCAGCACCCGGATTAGCACCATGCTGGGCTCCGCAGGAGTCAGCATCTCGTTCAGATCCGGTGCCACGTCTCCGGTGGCGAGCCGCCAGCGTTCGGCGACTTCCTCTGCGCCGAGCACCAGCCCATCGAAGGTGTCCAGCGGGAGCACGGTCCCCGGACTGCGCCAGGCAAGCAGGAAGTGCTGTGGGAAGTTGACGGCGTGGACCGGCCAGCCCAGGCGACGGGTGATGCCCAGCATGACCAGCGCCAGCGAGATTGGGATTCCCAAGCGGCGATCCAGCACCTCGTTCAGGTAGCTGTTGCGGACGTCGTAGTACTGCTCGCGATTGCCGCGAAAGCCCGCGTCCTCGTACACCGCCTGACGCAACGTGGCCAGGGCGCGAAGTGGCTCTGACTCCGGAAGGAAGCCGTTGGGTAGCCGGGCACGAACCGCAACCGCGTAGTCGTCCAGGAGCCGCTCATAGAGTGGCAGCTGGAGGCGCGGGTACTCGTCGAAGGCGAGCAGCAGCGCGGCCCAATCGAGCGGGAAGGGGTCCTGCGGAAAAGGAGCCGCAGGGAGCGCCAAACGGGCCAGCAGCGCATCGCGTGCCTGCTCCGGGCCCTGCGGTGCGGGACCTGGAGCGTGCGCGTCAAAGAAGCCGGCGGGCACGCGGCCCTACTTCTTCACCGGCGTGGTGGCCTTCTTGCGGGCCTTCAGCACCTGCTCGCGGCGATGGCGACGGCGGCGGATCTCTCGGGTGCGTTCACTGGCCATAGGGTCTCCCTGAAAGCGACTGGGGATTGGAGTGCGCCGAAGGGCGCGTAGGTACATACCCCGCGCCCGCCCCATCCGTCAAGTTTGACGTTCAGCGTTTCACCGGTCACGCTGGGTGTGACCGCGTTTTGAAGGTAGCGGGGATTCGAAGGGATAGGGCTCTCGCAATGAGGGACTCGTCTCCGCTTTCGTAGTTGTCGTCACCCTCGACGGCGGCCGTCCCGGGCGTGGAAACCGTCTCATTCGGGGGTCCAGCTGTACTCGGCCCGGGCGTGGGACTCCTTCCGTTAGGTGGTTGACGGCCGATGGGGTCGCTACCCCGGTGCGTGACAGGCGTGCCTGGACCCCCGCAGACCATGAGCACCTTCGCAGGGAGATTGCCAGGCGAGGGTGACGGAGTTTTCGAGATCGGAACCTTGCTCCTTCTTGCCACGACCTCTTTACCTACTTTCGGCGGTCGCGTGTGTCCAGACAAGCCTCGTTCGGCTTGCCGGTGAAAGTCCGGTCCCGGTAGCGTCCCAGCGGCCGGGTAGCAGAGCGGCGGCGGCTGCCGAAATGCAG
>JANPLG010000399.1:0-60658 GCA_031426395.1 Actinomycetes bacterium | reverse complement strand
CCCGTCTCCGCGCTCATCCACGCGGCGACCATGGTGACTGCGGGCGTATATCTCGTTGCCCGTTCTGCGGCGCTGTTCGGACAGTCGCAGGTGGCACAGACTCTGGTGGTAACCATCGGCACGCTGACCGCCATCTGGGCGGCTGTTGTCGCGGTGAAGCAGTACGACATCAAGCGGGTCCTGGCTTACTCCACCGTCAGCCAGCTTGGGTTCATGTTTGCGGGCGTCGGCTCCGGTGCCTACGCTGCCGGCGTTTCCCACCTCGCAACGCACGCCTTCTTCAAGGCGCTGATGTTCCTTGGGGCCGGTGCCGTGATGCACGCGCTGGAAGGCCAGCTTGACATGCGCAAGATGGGCAACATGCGGCGTTACATGCCCGTCACCTTTTGGACTTTTGGCATCGGCTGGTTCTGCATCTGTGGACTTCCGCCCGGTTCCGGCTTCTTCTCCAAGGACCTGATCCTGGAAGGCCTGTGGCATCACGGCTACATGCCGCAGTTCATCGTTCTAGTGTTCACGGCTGGTCTCACCGCCTTCTACATGTCCCGGATGTTCTTCACCGTCTTCCTCGGTACTGAACGAATTGAGATGGGCGACGAAGGGCACGGGCACGACAGCGCCGAGGACATCGCGCCGAGCAGCCATACCCACGAGCACGGCGGCCACGGTCACGCCCACGAAGCGCACGGGCACGGGCACGGACATAAGCATGTCCACGTCCATCCGGAAAGCCCGCTGATGAACGGGCCGCTGATTGTGCTGGCGTTCCTCTCCCTTGCGGGAGCGGCGGTGGTGTTCCGCGTGCCGGGTCTCATCTACGCTGTAACGCAGGGAATGGTCCCGCACGTTGCTGGTGGTGCCGGTCATGTGGCACCGCACTTCCCCGGCGAGTGGCACTTCGATGCTCAGGCGTTGCTAGGGGTGCCGACCATCGCTGGGACGCTGGCCGGCCTGATTGGGGTGGGGCTGGCGTGGATGATGCGGGCCCAGTTCGAGCGAGGCTGGGACCGGAGCACCGAACGGTTGCTCGACGCCCACGACCGCGCTTACGAGGGCACCCTGCACGCGATCTTTGTGCGCGGCGGTGAGCTGCTCTCCAACGTGCTTTACCGCTTCGTCGACCGCGCCATCATCGACAACCTGGTCAACGGAACCGCCACCTTCGTCGACTACCTCGCCGAAAGCCTCCGCACGCTGCAGACCGGCTACGTCCGCAACTACGCCCTCGTCATGCTCGCCGGCGCGGTCTTTGTGGTCGCCTGCTTCATGTTGATCCTGCAGCAGCTCTCCTGGCCCCAGTGGCAGGAGATCTTCAAGTGGGGCGCGCCCATCCTGGTTGTTGTCCTGATCGGCGGCTTCATCGTTTCACGCCGCGCTCCCGTCAGCGCGGATTAGCACAGCGCGAATGCCTTTTGGACTCCCGCATCTCGAACCTCTTTCACCCAACTAGATCCTGAACAACGGCCCGGGCCTCGCCCGGCGGACCCCGGAGAGCGCGAACGCTCTCCGCCCCGTCCGACCGGACACCGCGACCATCCGCCCGCCAGCCGGGAACCGCTCCCGCAGCGGCCGAAAAAGTGGCATGGACAATCCTAGCTTTCTCCTGAACCTGGTCCTGTATCTCCCCTTGCTGGGGGCGGTTGTGCTCGCCTTCATCCCCCGTGACCAGGACGGGCTGATTAAGGTCACGGCCTGCTGGTTCGCCGTCGCGACCATCATCGCGTCGCTGCTGCTGCTGCCGCAGTTCAAGTTCGCGGACAACGCGGCCTACCAGTTCATGACCGATGTCGACTGGATCCCCCAGTTCGGCATCCGGTACAAGGTTGCCTCGGACGGCATCAGCCTGGCGATGATCATCCTCACCACGGTGCTCTCCTTCATTGCGATGCTCTCCTCCTGGGAAAGCGTGCGGGAGCGGGTGAAGGAGTACTTCATCTTCCTGCTGGTGCTGGAGACCGGAATGCTGGGCGTGTTCACCGCGCTCGATCTGGTGCTCTTCTACGTCTTCTGGGAGATCACGCTCATCCCGATGTATTTCCTCATCGGGATCTGGGGCGGGGCGAGGCGGCAGTACGCCACCATCAAGTTCGTGCTCTACACGTTGGTGGGCGCGCTGCTGATGCTGGTGGGCATTGTCTGGATCTACGTCGCCAGCGCCCAGGCCGGACAGCCGACCTTCGACCTCGAGGTGCTGGTGGGTCCGAACAGCCCCATCGCCACCAGCTCCACGCTGGGGCCGAACGTCAAGTTCTGGCTCTTCCTCGCCTTCTCCGCCGCCTTCGCCGTGAAGGTGCCGATGTTCCCGTTCCACACCTGGCTCCCCGATGCCCACGTGGAGGCGCCGACCGCCGGATCGGTGATCCTGGCCGGGGTGCTGCTGAAGATGGGAACCTACGGCTTCCTCCGGTTCGCCATCCCGCTCTTCCCGGAACAGGCCATCCAGACAGCTCCCTGGTTCCTCGCCCTTGCAGTGATCGGGATCATCTATGGGGCGCTGATGGCCCTTGTTCAGCAGGACATCAAGCGGCTCGTCGCCTACTCATCCGTCAGCCAC
Organism: Actinomycetes bacterium; assembly: GCA_031426395.1. Taxonomy (GTDB): domain Bacteria; phylum Armatimonadota; class SYMT01; order SYMT01; family SYMT01; genus JANPLG01. The sequence continues at coordinate 58,104 of JANPLG010000399.1, read as the reverse complement.
CTTGGCTTCTGCGTGCTCGGTCTCTTCGCCTTCACGCGTGAGGGAGTGATGGGGAGCGTGCTGCAGATGATCAACCACGGCCTCTCTACCGGCGCGCTCTTCCTGCTGGTCGGCATGATCTACGAGCGCCGCCACACGCGCGAGATCAGCGCTTACGGCGGCATCTGGAAAGTGGTCCCGGTCTTCGGCTTCTTCCTAATTATCGCGATGCTCTCCAGTGTCGGGCTCCCCGGACTGAACGGGTTCGTCGGCGAGTTCTACATCCTTCTGGGGACCTGGGGGCGCGTGACGCCGGAGCAGCCGTTCGGCGCTCCATGGGCAGCCGCCCTGGGTGCGACCGGCGTCATCCTTGGCGCGGTCTACATGCTCTGGATGTTCCAGCGCGTAATGCAAGGTCCGCTGGACAACCCGGAGAACAGGAAGCTCAAGGACCTCAATTTCCGCGAGATCTGCACCCTTCTCCCGCTGGTGGCGGGCATGTTCTGGATCGGAATCTATCCGGGCCACCTGATGGGGATGATGGATCAGGCAGTCTACGCGCGGGTGGTGCAGCCCCTTGCTGAGGCGCACGGGCGGATGGCCGTCAACGCTAATCCCGGCGCCGGAGCAGGCGGTCTGGGCGCGCCCGGCGGCCCGGCGGGCCTGACGCTTCCCGGTGGCGGCGCACCCACCTTTCCCGGAGGGATACCGGGTGCGATTCCGGGCGGCGCACCCGGCGCTGGCGCTCCTGGTGCTGATGGCGGCGCGGCTCCCGCAAACGGGGGCAACCACTAATGCTTACACCTACCGCAAAAGACATCGCGGCCATCGCGCCGGTCCTCATTCTCGCCGTCTTCGGGATGCTGGTGCTGATGCTGGAGGTGCTGACCCCCCGGCTCTCCAAGCGCATTCTCGCCAACATCGCCGTGGTAGGGCTTGCCGCCGCCGCTGGCGTGGGGCTTGCCCAGTGGCCGAAGGGTCCGACCGAACCCTCCATGCAGGGATTGGTGGCAGCGGACGGTTTCAGCTCGTTCTTCACGCTGATCTTCGCCGTCGGTGGCATCCTCTCCGTCTGGCTCTCCGTGCACTACCTGGAACGGCGCAACGAGAACCGCGGCGAGTACTACGCTCTGATCCTCTTCACCACGCTTGGGGCGGTGGTGATGGCGGACTCGCTCAACCTGATCTGCATCTTCATTGGGCTGGAGATCCTCTCCATCGCGCTCTACATCCTGGCCGGCTACCAGACCGACCGACTGGAGAGCGATGAGGCGGCGCTGAAGTACTTCCTCCTCGGATCCTTCGCCTCGGCCTTCTTCCTGTACGGCATCGCGCTGATCTACGGCGCGTCAGGCACCCTCCAGATCCCCGATATCGCGGACGGACTGCGGACGCTGAGCAGCACAGATCCCGGCAAGAACTTCCTGCTCCTGGCCGGTATCGCGATGCTGCTGGTCGGCTTCGGCTTCAAGGTTGCCGTGGTGCCGTTCCATATCTGGACGCCGGACGTCTACCAGGGCGCGCCGACCTCCGTCACTGCCTTCATGTCGGTCGTTGCCAAGGCCGCCGGTTTCGCCGCCTTCCTCCGGGTGCTGGTGAGCGGCTTCAGCGATCAGGGGCTCCAGCTTCAGATCAGCGCCGTCCTTGCGTCCATCGCGGCGCTCACCATGCTGGTGGGCAACGTGGTGGCCGTGGTTCAGCCGAACATCAAGCGGATGCTGGCCTACTCCAGCATCGCGCACGCTGGCTACATCATGGTCGGGATGGTGGCCGCCATCCGGCCCAGCTCCGCCTTCGGGATGACGGCCGATCCGCGCCAGGATGCGGTCAGCGCGGTGCTCTTCTACACCCTCGTCTACACGGTCAGCAACCTTGGTGCCTTCGGCGTGGTGCTGGCGTTGCGGAAGCGCGGCGAAGAGGTGACGGAGATCTCCGATCTCGCCGGGCTTGCATCGCGCTACCCAGGGCTGGCCGCGTTGATGTCCCTCTTCATGCTCTCGCTGGCGGGACTTCCTCCGACTGCGGGCTTCTTCGGGAAGCTCTTCCTGATCCAGGCCCTCGTGGGAATGAACTCACCGCTGGTCTGGCTTATCGTCCTCTTCGCCCTCACCAGCGTGGTCTCGTTCTACTACTACCTCGGCGTGATCAAGGCGATGTATATGGACAAGGCAGACGACGACCATCGGGAGCGGCCCGAGGTCGATGCTGACTGGCACCTCAAGCTCGCCCTGGGCCTCAGCGCCATTGGCGTCATCGTTCTCGGCTTCTGGTCGAGTGGTGGGATGACCCTGGCACGGCGCGTGGCCGAGGCGATGTTCGTCACCGGCCCGTTCAGCGCGATGCGTTAACCGCACAGTTGTGACCTTCTGACCAGCGCGGGCTTACACCGCGCAGGTCGGAAAAGCAGTGCCGCCCTGAACTCGACAGCTATTCGAGTGCACTAAACTACCGAGACACCGGAGTCACGGTATGCGCCCCGAGAAGAATCGTTGACGGTTCCATGGGGCGTTGCCGACATCTGAATCGAGACCGCTCCTCACCTGATAGTCGGGTATAGCGGCATCACGATCTAAACTCTGAGAAGTCCGGGAGTTGAGCAAAATGCGGTGTCCGTACTGTGCCGCACGCGTGGAGCGGCAAGCTTGGTTCTGCCCGGAGTGCAAGCGTTCCACCCGAGAGGTCGGGCGCTCCACTACGCGAACGGGCCCCGCGAGGGGTGCCGCCAGGGGTGCCGTCGCGCTGGCGGCGGCAGGGATCGCTGTGGCAGTGACTGGCTTCATCGTCGCGCGCATCACGCTTCAGACGCCCGCGCGCGTTGACGCACCGGAGCCGTTTGTGCGCATCACTCCCGTAGCGGAGCCGGATGCCCCGCGACATGTCGCCGCGCTCAAAGTGCCTGCGAAGTTGGACGGCCCTGAACCAGCAGAGATCGCTACCGCTCTACCTGCGCCGCAGGAGACGGTCGCTACATCACCACCGGCCCAGTCGCCGCCCATCGTCCTCGAGAACGGCGCGGTGACGGTGATGACGACCCCGCCGGAGCGGACATTCGTTTACCTGGACGGGGGGACGTTGCTGGGGGAGACACCGCTGCGCAACGCGTCGGTCCCTGCTGGCCGACATCGGCTCGTGTTCTGGACGCCTTCCGTGCAGGGTCGGTCCGTGCGCACCGTCCACGTGGAGCCGGGTGCCAGCGTCCTCGTGGTCGAGAAGGTAAGGGCGCAGCAGCAGTTCAGCGACGCCGGCACCTGACGCAACTCCAAAGATGCCTTCCGGGCGCACACATCCGTGAGACGGTCGCAGACAAGCGAGCCTCTGTCCAAGCACGGCCCTTCAGAGTCGTTCCCAACCTCCAGCCAGGTTGCGGGCCGCCGCGCCAACCCATCAGCCGAATGCTCCCGCACCTCGGCATCCGTCGATCCGGGTAAGGCACCGCTCGGTTCGCGGCACCCGTGCCCTCCCGGAAACTCACATGCCATATCGGCACCCACATCCTGGAAACCGGGGGCAGTAAGCCGCATCCGAGCCGGAGATGGGCCATTCCACGGGACCAGTACGCCGCTCCGCCGCACCCCACCGGTCGTCATTCTCGACGGTATCCGTCCCGCGCGAGGTATTCGTCCTCTTCGGGAATCCAGCTGTACCCGGCCCGCGCGTGGTCCTAGCCCGCGTGAAGCGGGGACGGGAGTGCTCCCGTCCTTTCGTGCGAGCATGGCGCGGGCTCAACGGAGTGACGGGAGTTGAGCTTTCCTGCAGCAGGAAAAGGGCCCTGCGGGTGTGTCAAATCAGGTCAATAGGGCGAGTTTCAGGCGTGCCGCAGGTAGCTTGCCCTCCGGATGGGGAACCGCAGGATTGAAATGCTCGTCAAAGGGGTATCAGGGGAGTTAACGGTTGCTTCTTCCAGAAGACGCCGATGACGTTCGCGTGGTCCCCTGGCCGCAGTCGTAACGCAGCCGGGCTCGAGATTCAACCCACGATGACGACTCTTCCCTACCCTGACGGTGCACACGAGCGACACTGCCTGCGGTGCAGCCAGCCAGTCTCCGAGGAGACCAGCTTCTGTGCGCCGTGCAGGGATCGGCTGGCAGACGGCCAGACCGGGGGAGCGCGCCGCACCTGGATCGGGTTGACCCTCGCATCCGGTTGCACGCTGCTCCTGGCGGGATTCGCAGTGGGCGTCTACTTCCGGGAAGCTCCGCGTGTGGCGATTCCATCTCCAGCTCCCGTGCGCCTGGCTTCCGTCTCAATCACCGCGCGGGGCGACGATTCCTTTCCCGCATCTACCGCTTCCGCCTCCGCTCCCGTGCCAGAATCAGTGGCGGCACCTGCACCTCAGGCACTCGCTCCGTCGAGTGTCGCCCAACCGTTCCCCGTCAAGTTGAAAGCGGTCAAGCCCAACGGCGAATCCGCAACACGAAAGGCAACGGAACTGGCAAGCGCTACCGCCATGCTCCCTCGCGATGCGCGGCCGAGGAGCACCCTGCAGGCGGCTTCGTTCAAGGTCACGAGCCGCACGGGAACGCACCGGCAGCGCACCAACCCGAGGTCCCAGGCACAGCGAACCCTTCCCAGCCGCCGTTCGACGACGGCGCGACGCAGCCGAAACACCGGTCCGACCTATGTCTATTTGAATGGTGGGACCTTGCTCGGCACCCTACCATTGCGGAATGCGAAGCTGCCCCCGGGAAACCATCGTCTAGTCTTCTGGACGCCTAGAATCGGCGGCCGCACGCAGCGGAGAATCTCCGTGAAGCCGGGCCAGACGCTTCAGGTCAATGCGGACATTCGCCCTGCCCGCCGCTTCTAACCCTTGCGAAGTCGGTCCCGAGGCGCTAGCAGGACGCTCCGTCCCGCCCTCGCACCGTTTCAATCGCGTCCATCACCTCGCTTGCATCCGTGCCGAGCTCCGCACGGGTGAAGAGGTAGTCCCATTCGCCGTAGGGTTCCTGGGTGGCAAGCCACGCCCGGTGCTGCTCCGTTCCTCGGTGGCTGGCAATCACCGCAGCTCGGTCGCTGACCCGAAAGCCGATCGCGCCGGTGGTCGTGGCTTCAACCGCCGTCACGTTCTTCCAGTCCAGTAGGTAAGCACCACCGGGACCGTTGATTTTCCAGCCCGTCGGCGAAATCGAGAAGCAAGCTCTGGCGCGGAGCGACTGGATAAACCCCCATCCCGCCAACACCGCCACTCCGCCAACTCCCAGCAGAGTGGGCACCCAATCGGGAATGCCGCTGTTCCGGAGCGCTTCTCCCGCAACGGTGCCGGGTCGCGTAAGACTTCGGTCCAGCATCACCACCGCAGCGGTGCCCAGGAGCGCGAGCAGAAGGGCGCCCCTCGCCGCTTGAGCCGTGGTGCGCCCGAAGATTCGATTCTGGGAGTCCGTGACGCCGGAGCCGTTGACGGTCACGGCTCATACTCGCCGATTCCGCGCAGGTGACCCTCGCCGCACGCGGGGCAGGGGACTCCGTCCGGGTCGACCGTCAGCGCCGCGCCGCACTCAGGGCACGGCCCGCTCTCCCCGCCGGTCAACCCCCGCGCCTCGGCGGCCAGGAAGGCCTGCACCGGATGCTCCGCAGGATCGTCAAGCGCCACCAGGAGCCGCTCTCGTACGGCCATGCACGCCGGGCACCAGAGGTGGCTCCGCAGGCCAGCAACCTTGCGCGGTGGCCATTCGATCAGCCCCTCGGTGGGGTACTGGTAGGCCTTCCGTGTGCCATCCAGGTCAACGCGAAACTCCTCCGCCAGAACCACTTCCGTGTCCCAGCCACAGCCATCGCACTGGTAGACATAGGCGTAGGGCATAGGGATTGGAAGGCGATCAAGGCGTCGGGTACCGAGATGTGAGTGAGACGCTGCCTCTTTATGATACCTTCGCATCCAAAGCCTCAACTCGCTGCCGTGACTCGGGGAGACCTGTTGCGGCCGCTCAGCCGTGGGCCGTCCGGTCAAGCGGGGGGCGGGGGATTGAGACAACCGCGCCCGAAAACTGAGACACTTAACGAGCGCCGCGTCCCAAAGCCGGGTTTCTCCACCCGCAGCCTTGACCTTGACGAGCCGTTATGTAAAATAAGGGCGAAATCTTTAATAGCGGCTAGCGCTATTAAAGTCTCTTGCATAGGGGCGGCAGATGGAACGAGGCAGGTCCGGGCGCTACTCCATTGCCGAGTTCTCCGGCGAAAACGTAAGGGCCTTCGTACCCTTCCCGCTTCCCCCTGAGCCACCTGTCAACCTGAATGGCCTAGCCCTGCAGCGGGTCCTCGAAGCCGCCCACCTGGCACTCGGCAGGCTCGATAGCCTATCCGCCTTGCTGCCCGACATCGGCCTCTTTCTCTACATGTACGTTCGCAAGGAGGCGCTGCTCTCTTCGCAGATCGAGGGGACGCAGTCGTCGCTTTCGGAGTTGCTGCTGTTTGAGCTCGATGAGGTCCCTGGCGTTCCCCGTGATGATGTGGTGGAAGTCTCAAACTATGTTGCTGCCCTGGATCACGGTCTCGCCCGGCTGCGCGACGGGTTTCCGCTCTGCAACCGCTTGATCCGTGAGGTTCACGGGGTGCTTCTCCAGCGAGGCCGTGGCAGCGAGAAAGAACCCGGCCAATTCCGACGCAACCAGAACTGGATTGGGGGCAACCGGCCCGGCAATGCGCACTTCGTTCCGCCCCCGGCCGATCAGTTAGAAGAGTGCATGGGTTCCCTGGAGCAGTTCCTGCACGTCGAGGATCTGCCGTTGCCCACACTTGTGCGTGCTGGGCTGGCTCACGTCCAGTTCGAGACGATCCACCCATTCTTGGATGGCAACGGGCGGGTGGGGCGGCTGCTGATCACGCTGCTGCTCTGCCACGCGGGAGTTATGCAGCAGCCGCTTCTTTACCTCAGCCTCTACTTCAAGCAGCACCGGGACGAGTACTACGCGATGCTCGACACCGTCCGCCGCACGGGAGACTGGGAGGCGTGGCTGCTCTTCTTTCTGGATGGCGTCCGCCTCACCGCCGATGGTGCCGTATCCACGGCCCAGCGGCTCGTCGCCCTGTTCCAGCAAGATCGAACCCGCATACAGGAGTTGTGCGGACGTACTGCGGGTTCCGCATTGCGGGTCCATGCGGTCCTGAAAGAGCGACCCGCGATCACCCTGCAGGAGGCGTGCCGCCGGACGGGTCTGTCCCATCCCACGGTCAGCACGGCCATGGCGTCGCTGCTGTCCCACGGCATCGCCGAAGAAATAACGGGGCGGCGGCGTGACCGGGTCTTCACCTACCGCGCCCATCTCGCAATTCTTAGCGAGGGCACCGATCCGGTCTGACGCGGGTCGGACAACATCGCCCTAACGCGCGGGTGGTCCGGCTAGCGCGGTGGGACTCTTCACGCACCGGAATCCCACGTGGCTGCTGCCGGTATCCGTGGCGCCTTTGCCTCGGCCGCCGGGCATGTAGCGGCTGCAGAACTGATCCGTGCAGAGGAAGCTGCCGCCGCGCTGGACCTTCTTGATCTGGCCGGGCTCATCCGGGTCGTGGCTGTCCGATGGACCCGTGGGGTTCTTGGCGGGGCTCTGCGCGTAGTAGTCCGGCCGGAACCAGTCGCTGCACCACTGCCAGACGTTGCCGGCCATGTCCCGCAGACCGTAACCGTTGGCCGGGAACGCGCCGACCGGCGAGGTCCGCGCCCAGCCGTCTTCCTTTGCGTTGCGGTTCGGGAAGCGGCCCTGGAAAGTGTTGGCCATCGGCTTGCCTTCCGGGCGGAAGCGGTCGCCCCAGACGAAGGGCTTGCCCGAGAGACCGCCTCGTGCCGCATACTCCCATTCCGCCTCCGTGGGCAACCGCTTGCCGGCCCATTTCGCGTAGGCTTCGGCGTCCTCATAGGCCACCTGGACGACCGGATGGTCCTCGCGGCCCTTGGTGGAACTGGCAGGACCTTCTGGATGCTGCCAGCTCGCGCCGGGGACGTAGCGCCACCAGCCGGAGACGTCGTTCAGGTCCACCACTTCGCTGGGCGGGGTGAAGACGAGGGCACCGGGCTTGAGCTTGTCCGCAGGCACGCCGGGGAAGAGCTTGGGGTCCAGGGGCCGCTCCGCAACCGTCCGGTATCCCGTCGCTTTGATGAACCGGGCGAACTCCGCATTGGTGACGGGATGGCGGTCCATCCAGAAACCGTCCAGCTCCACGGAGTGGATCGGGCGCGCGTCTCCGAAGGGCTCGTAGTCGCTGCCCATGGAGAAGCGGCCCGCAGGGATCCAGGCCATGCCATTCGGCGCCGGCGCGGGTGCAGCCACCTGCGACTTCACGGTTGCCTCAACCTTACCGGCGTCCGCTACCTTGGCGGCGTGCGGGTCCGGGAAGCGGAAGGGCGCGTCCTTCTCCCGGGGATTGAGGCAGCAATCCGGAGTGCCGGAATCCTCCACGCTCGCCGACTTGACGGTGGCGGCAGCGGGACCCATTGGGGCCGAATTCATGACCTCGGTGTTGGTTACGGGATTCGGGGCAGTGGTTGTCCGTGCTGCCGGGGTGCAGCCTGCCATTCCGGCGGCCAAGACGGCGGCGAGAAGCGCGTTAGCCGGTATACGCGAAGTGCGGCATCGCTTGTGGTCAGGTTGAGAGTTTACTATGGGCACCATGACCCCCTCGGTTTCGGTGTGCAGAACTGGATGGGGATACGAGTATGCGACAGAGGCCTAGCGCCTGGATCCGACCGCCTTTCGGACGGGTTCCGCTGGCGTGAGGTGGAGCCGAGTAGGATTAGGATTAGGAACAAGAGCACGCTTTGGGACGGCGTCACGGCTTATGCCGGGCCACCACGCGTCCAGCAGCGCCGTCAATCGACGGACCCGTCCAGGCTGCCGGGCGGCGAGGTCCGCCTTCTCTTCCGGATCGCTCTCCACACGGTACAGTTCCGCTTTTCCTGCAGGCTCGTTCTGGGGCGCCGGCACGATCAGCTTCCAGTCACCGTCGCGCACCCAGCGCCATCGCAGGCTGGCGGCGGGATCGGAGAGGTCCACGGCGTCATGAGTGAAACATTCGCCGAAGAGTCGCTTCCGCCTGTTGAGGGCACGCTCGTTCCGAAGGTCGATGCCTTCCATACCGCGATCGGGCTTGATTCCTGCGGCCGATAGGACGGTCGGCGCCAGATCGAGGGAAGTTGCGAGCTTCCCCGAGAATCCCGGCGCCACGCGGCCCGGCCACCGGAGCATGATCGGCGTGCGAAGGCCACCGTCGTAAGGCGACTGTTTGCTGCGGGGCGCGTACTCCGGCGCATTCGGGTTCTGAATCCAGCCATTGTCCGCGACGTACAAGACCAGCGTGTTTTCCGCGAGGCCCTGCCGGTCCAGGGAGTCCAGCAGCTCTCCGCAGGTCTCGTCAAACCATTCCACCATCGCCCAGTAGCGTGCCAGGTGGAGGGTCGGGGCTACCTCGCGGTACTTCGCCAGCAGCCGTTCCGGCGGATTGTGCGGCGTGTGCGGCAGCATCGGCGCATACCAGACGAAGAACGGCTTCCCTGCAGCCCGGCTATCGGCCACGAAGTCGTGGATCGGCTTCAGCCCCTGGCGACCGATGGTGAGGCCGGCATCCCCGTGGCGTCCGCCCCCCTTAGGATCGCCGTGGGTCATCCCCTCGGTGAAGCCACCGTGACGGAAATCGCCCTGCCACCACTTCCCGGTCTGGAAGCTGCGGTAGCCTTGGGTGGCCAGCATGCGGGGAAGCGTCGGCACGCGGTCGATGAGGCTCACCATCTCCCGCCGCGACACCTGCGCCTTGGCCCTGGCAAGGGAGCTTCCCGCCGATGCGAGACCGCCGGGCGGATCATTGCTGGTGACGTGATGCTGGTGAGGGTAAAGGCCGGTCAGGATACTGGAGAGGCTGGGACTACAGAGGCTGGATGGGACGTAGCCCCGGCTGAAGACGCGGCTCTGCCGTGAGAGGCGGTCGAGGTGCGGCGTTTGGATGTGACGATGTCCCATGAAGCCGTAATCCGACCAGTGGTGGTCATCCGCGATGATCATCAAGACGTTCGGCGGTCGGGTTGCCTTCGCCGAAGCGGAGGCTGACGCGGCCATAGCGGACGCGAGCGCGACGAGTGCAATATGGGGGAGAGGAGCTTGAAAGCGGTGCAGGGACATAAGGTGGATTATGGAGAGCGCAATGCGGCAATGGCAGCAGGGTTTCGGAAAGAATACGACCGCCCGCCCCGTAGCACGGTTCCCTCACTGCGCCATAAGACGAGTGGGGGCACGCCTGGGACTCTTGACAACGACCCCCAGGCCGAAGCGAATCTCCTTGACAGCCCCCAGGGGCGTTGCTACTATACGCAGGCTCTTGAGGCGACTACCTATAGGGTGCGCCGCATAGAGTCGAGATGTAACGTCCACAACGTCGCGGTTTGGTCCTTCCACGGCTCCTCCGCTGATCGAAATGATCGGCGATCACTGTGTCTATCGAGCGACGACGATAGACCGCCAGTGGACTGCGGGAACGTCTAAAAACACGTTCCATAACCAAGCTTGTGAAAGCGGTCCTTCCACGGTCCGGCGGTTTCCGTCGCCCAGAAGAAGGAGCGTCACGGGGTGGACTGTCTGCGTCGCCGTCAGGGCGATTCGGATGAGTGCCGCCTCGTTTGCATTTGTGGGGCCAAAACAGAGGCCCGCGAGGCGTCAGTCTGGGGCCTGCCGAGACGGTGGGCGAGCATCGAAACGATCGGGGAGCTACCATGGCTAAGCAAGCTTTTCAGCGCACCAAGCCCCACGTGAACATCGGCACAATCGGCCACGTGGACCACGGCAAGACGACTCTCACCGCTGCCATCACGAAGTGTCTGGCGGACCGGGGCCTGGCGAAGTTCCAGGGATACGACATGATCGATAGCGCCCCCGAAGAGCGGGAGCGCGGCGTGACCATCAACATCTACCACGGCGAGTATGAGACGGAAGCCCGTCACTACGCTCACGTGGACTGCCCGGGCCACGCGGACTACATCAAGAACATGATCACCGGGGCCGCCCAGATGGACGGCGCCATCCTGGTGGTCTCCGCTGCGGACGGCCCCATGCCCCAGACCCGCGAGCACATCCTGCTCGCCCGTCAGGTTGGCGTGCCGTACATCGTGGTCTTCCTGAACAAGTGCGACCTCGTGGACGACCCGGAGCTCCTGGAGCTGGTTGAACTCGAAGTCCGCGAACTGCTCAGTAAGTACGACTTCCCCGGCGATGATCTACCGGTTATCCAGGGATCCGCCACCAAGGCGATGGAAGGCGATCCGGATGCGGTGGCGAGTATCACCGCGCTGATGAACGCCGTGGACAACTACATCCCGACCCCGGACCGCGCTGTCGACAAGCCGTTCCTGATGTCCGTGGAAGACGTGTTCACCATCTCCGGCCGTGGAACGGTCTGCACCGGTCGTGTTGAGCGCGGCGCGCTCAAGGCGGGCGAGCAGGTCGAGATCGTTGGGCTCCGACCCACCAAGACCACCGTCGTCACCTCGATGGAAATGTTCCGGAAGACGCTGACGGACGTGACGGCCGGCGACAACGCAGGCCTGCTCCTCCGCGGTATCAACAAGACGGACATCGAGCGCGGCCAGGTGGTGGTGAAGCCGGGCAGCATCAAGCCGCACACCAAGTTCCGGGCAGAGATCTACGTGCTCTCGAAGGAAGAAGGCGGACGGCACACCCCGTTCTTCAGCGGCTACCGCCCGCAGTTCTACTTCCGGACCACTGACGTGACCGGATCCATGGTGCTGCCGGAAGGCGTTGAGATGGTGATGCCCGGTGACAACGTCACCATCAGCTCCGAACTGATCGCCCCCATCGCTATGGAGCAGGGCCTCAAGTTCGCCATCCGCGAAGGTGGCCACACGGTCGGCGCCGGTATCGTCGCCGAAATCCTCGAGTAACGCGAGACATCAAGGAGGGTGGTCCCCTGGGCCACCCTCTTCTGCGTGTCAGAGGCTTCCCTATGCGAAGACAGAAAGTCCGTATCCGACTCAAGGCGTTCGATCATCAGATCATCGACCAGTCGGCCGGCAAGATTGTGGAGACCGCGCGGCGCACCGGTGCCCGCATCTCCGGACCAGTGCCGCTCCCCACGGAGCGCAACCTGTTTTGCGTGGTCCGCGGCCCGACCATCGATAAAGAGTCGATGGAGCACTTCGAAATGCGGACTCACAAGCGCCTGATCGACATCCTCGATCCGGGCCCGAAGACGATCGACGCGCTGATGCGGCTGGATTTGCCGAGCGGCGTCGATATCGAGATCAAGCTTTAGGCGCGGCGCTCCGGAAAGTGAGCTCGCAAGGGTGAACGCCTGCTGGCGGACACCGCTCGAGCTGCTCCGGAATTGCTGCTCCGCGCGGACGCCCCGCTGCCCACGAGAAGTGATGGCATGGGCGGGTTAGAGGATTGAACCAGTATGGTCAAGTCAATCCTGGGTCGGAAGGTGGGGATGACACAGATCTTCGACGAGCGCGGGCGCGTGGTGCCCGTGACTGTAGTCGAAGCAGGTCCGTGCGTCGTCACCCAGAAGAAGACCGTGGAGAACGATGGCTACGAGGCGGTGCAGGTCGGTTACGGTAAAGCGAAGCCGACGCCAGCCAAGGGCGCGACCGGTCATCACCGGGGATCCCTGAACCGGCCGGAAGCCGGCCACCTCACCAAGAACAACCTGCCAGCTCTCAAGCACCTGCGCGAGATCCGGATGCAGGGCGCCGCCGACATGAACGTGGGCGACGAGATCAAGGTGGATGTCTTTGTTGAGGGCGACCTGGTGGATGTCACCGGGACGTCCAAGGGCAAGGGCTTCGCCGGCGTCGTGAAGCGTTACGGCTGGCACGGTGGCGACATGACCCACGGGTCGATGATTCACCGTAAGCCGCAGTCCGCAGGCGCTACGGACGCGGCACGTGTCTTCAAGAACACGGGCCGGCCGGGTCACATGGGGAACGAGCGGGTGACCATAAAGCGCCTGCAGATCATCCGCGTGGACTCTGACCGCAACGTGATCCTGATCCGCGGCTCGGTCCCGGGTCCCAACGGGACGCTGCTGACCATCCGGGAGGCCAAATAATCATGGCAACCGCACCTCTATTTAGCGCCGCCGGCGAGCCAGCGGGAGAGTTCACCCTTGGGGATGCGCTCTTCGCACAGGCGTTCCGGCGCGACCTGATCCACCAGGCGGTGGAGACTGAGCTTTGGAACCGCCGCCAGGGCACAAGCAGTGCCAAGAACCGCGCTGCGGTTCGCGGCGGTGGCCGGAAGCCGTATCGCCAGAAGGGCACCGGCCGAGCACGCCAGGGCAGCATCCGCGCTCCGCACTACCGCCACGGCGGCGTGGTGCACGGGCCGGTGCCGAGCAATCCAGAACGGGCGATGCCGCAGAAGATGCGCCGCCTCGCGTTCAAGAGCGCGCTATCCCTGCGGGCGACCGAAGGCTGCATCCGCGTGCTGGAAAGCCTTGAGATTGCTGAGATCAGCACCAAGGCGTTCTCCCAGTTCCTGAGCAAGCTGGACCACGGCAAGAAGACGGTCCTGGTGCTTTCCCAGCGTGATGAGAAGGCGGCACTCTCCGCGCGCAACATTCCTAACGTCAAGGTCATCGTCCTGCCTGGCCTCTCCACCCGAGAGATCTTCCAGGCGAGCACGCTGGTCTTCACCCGGGACGCGATGACCCGCCTTGAGGAGCTGTATCAAGGATGAAAGACCCCACAGAAATCATCATCCGGCCGCTCCTCACCGAGAAGAGCGTTGAGCTTCAGCGGCTGAACAAGTTCACCTTCCAGGTGTCCAAGGACGCCACCAAGGTGGAGATTCAGAAGGCCGTTGAGATCCTCGGCCGCTGCGCCGTGGCGAAGGTGAACACCCTTGTCGTCAAGGGGAAGGTTCGCCGCACCCGCCGCGGGACCGGTCGCACCCCGGATTGGAAGAAGGCAGTGGTGACGCTGCCGCAGGATGAGAAGCTTGGCGGCCTCCTGGGCCAGGCATTCGAAACCGGCTAGGCCTCGCGGAGAAGTCCTATGGCAATTCGACAATACAAACCGACTTCCGCCGGCCGGCGCTTCGGGTCCGTCTCCACCTTTGCGGAGATCACTAAGACCGAGCCGGAGAAGTCCCTCACCCATTCCCTCACCAAGACCGGTGGGCGCAACCACAGCGGCAAGATCACCTGTCGGCACCGTGGCGGCGGCAACAAGCGGCTGTACCGCATCATCGACTTCAAGCGGGACAAGATTGGCGTTCCGGGCAAAGTGGCGGCGATCGAGTATGATCCCAACCGCAGCGCCCGCATCGCGCTCATCTTCTACGTGGACGGCGACAAGCGCTACATCCTGGCCCCCAACGGTCTCACAGTCGGAACCCCGGTCCTCTCTGCGGATGACGCGGATATCAAGGTCGGGAACACGCTCAAGCTGCGTAACATCCCGGTCGGCACCCAGATCCACGCGATCGAGTTGGTGCCGGGCAAGGGCGCGCAGATGGTCCGAAGCGCCGGCACGGGCGCTCAGTTGATGGCCAAGGAAGGCAAGTATTCCCAGGTGCGCCTCCCCAGCGGTGAAACCCGCCTGGTGCTCCTGGAATGCCGCGCCACCATCGGCGTCGTCGGCAACGGCGATCACGAGAACATCTCTCTCGGCAAGGCCGGGAGGACCCGTCACATGGGCCGGCGGCCGCACGTTCGTGGCGTGGTGATGAACCCGGTAGACCACCCGCACGGTGGTGGCGAGGGCAAGTCTCCTATTGGCCGCAGCGGACCGATGACCCCGTGGGGCAAGCCCGCACTGGGCGCCAAGACGCGGCGGAACAAGTCGACCAATAAGTACATCGTCAAGAAGCGCGGCTCGCGCTGATAGTTGCGGGTTCCAGGTTCCGGCTCCAACGGAAGCGTGAAGAGCCTCGAGCGGTCACCCTAGCCGCGGCAGGGCGAGCGGGGAACGTGGAATCTGAACCTGGAACTTGGAACGGACCGGCCAGCGGCCGGTTGAGAGGTTGGAATGGGACGCTCACTTAAAAAGGGACCTTATGCGGACCCGAAGCTGTTGGATAAGGTCGACGAGATGAACTCTCGCGGCGAGAAGCGGATCATCAAGACATGGTCCCGCCGATCGACGATCTTCCCCAGCTTCATCGGGCACACCCTCGCGGTGCACAACGGCAAGACTCATGTGCCGATCTTCGTCACGGAGAACATGGTGGGCCACAAGCTGGGCGAGTTCGCGCTCACCCGGAACTACAAGGGCCACGCCGGCGGCCCGCGCGAACGGTCTAGCGGCCTCCGATAGGGCGGGCAAGCCTTTCCTTCTGGCCGGCGAGCGTGTGCACGAGCGTGAGCACCCCGGCCGGGAGAGAAGCTGGCTGCTGTCAAAGCTACCGCGCGGCGGGACCGCGAGGTGGGAGCGAAGCGAATGGGAATTTATGAAGCGGGACCCGGCGTAAGGAAGATCCTTCGCCGCGGAACCAACAAGGCACCGTTTGGGCGGATCATGGTTCAGGGCTCCGGCCCGATGGCCGTGCTGAGCGTCCATACGGTCAAGCCGGACACCTTGCAGAGCCGCCGCGGCGCGGACCTCGTTCCGGAGCTGGAGCGGTCCCTGGGCAAGACGGTCACCCTTGAGGTGACCCCGGAAGCGCACGCGGCGCACAAGTATGTGCGGGTCTCCTCCCGCAAGGCGCGGCGGGTGATGAACCAGCTTCGCGGAATGTACGTGGACGATGCGCTTGCCGCGCTTCAGTTCGTGCCCAACCGCGCGGCCGGCTACATCCTCAAGCTGATCCGCAGCGCGGCAGCCAACGCCTTCGAGGGCTGGGGCGCCGAGCCGCATGAATTGAAGATCACGGTACTGCACGCGGACGTGGGTCCTACGCAGAAGCGGATCCGTCCGCGCGCCATGGGGCGGGCCTACCGCATCCTGAAGCGCACGGCGCACCTCCGGGTGGCGGTCACCGCCGCCACGCCGAAGGCCAAGAAGAACCAGCGGCCGAAGGGCCGGGCGAACGTCACCCGGGCGTAGGCGCTGCCAGGGGCTCACGAGAAGTACCCACTACGGAGAACAGTATGGGTCAGAAAGTTCATCCAATCGGTTTCCGGATCGGCATCATCCGGGACTGGGAGAGCAACTGGTACGCGGACAAAGACTACGCGCAGCGGCTCTACGAAGACTACCAAATCCGCCGCTACCTCAAGAAGCGGCTCATGAACGCGGCCATCTCCCGCATTACCATCGACCGCCAGGCCGATAAGCTGCGGGTCACCCTGCACACCGGCAAGCCGGGCGTGATCATCGGGCGTGGCGGCCGCGGCGTGGACGACACCAAGGCGGACCTGGAGAAGAAATTCGCCAAGCAGGTCAATCTGGTGGTGCAGGAGATCCGGCAGCCGGACCTGGACGCCCAACTCGTGGCGGAAGCGATTGCCCAGCAGATCGAGAAGCGCGTGGCGCCGAAGCGCGCCATCCGCCAGGCGATCCAGCGCAGCGTCCGCGTCGGTGCCAAGGGAATCAAGGTCCTGGTGAGTGGTCGCCTGGGCGGTGCCGAGATGGCGCGCAAGGAAGGTGACAAGACGGGCAAGATCCCGCTTCACACCCTCCGCGCCGACATCGATTACGGTTTCGCTGAAGCGGGAACCACCTACGGCAACATCGGTATCAAGGTGTGGCTCTACAAGGGCGACATCCTGGCCGATCAGCGCCGTGAGCAGAAGGAGCGCGCTCAGAACGAGCCGTTCGTTACCCGGCAGCCGCGCCGTGCCGAGGACCGTGAGCGGGAACGCAGCGAGCGCTCCGGCGGCGGCGGAGATCGCGGCGGACGTGGCGGTGGCGGCGGCGGCGGTGGAGACCGTGGCGGACGTGGCGGCGGTGGCGGCGGCGGAGACCGTGGCGGCTACCGTGGCGGCGGCGGCGGTGGCGGCGGACGTAGCGGTGGCGGCGGCGGCGGACGCCCCGGTGGCGCTCCGCGCGGTTAAGTTGCGCAAGTAAGCAAGGGGCCGGAACCAGGAGCGAGAGCTCCCGGTTCTGGACCTTGCGGGAACGGAAATCACGATGTTAGCGCCAAAGAGAGTGAAGCACCGCAAGGTGCACCGCGGCAGCATGGGTGGGAACGCCAAGGGCGGGGTCGATATCCTTTTCGGCGAATTCGCCCTGAAGGCCCTCGACCGTTCCTGGATCACCAGCCAGCAGATCGAGTCCGCTCGTATCGCCATGACGCGCCACGTCAAGCGCGGCGGCAAGATCTGGATCCGCATCTTCCCGGACAAGAGCTACACCAAGAAGCCGGCGGAAACCCGCATGGGTTCCGGTAAGGGTGCTCCCGAGGGGTGGGTGGCCGTGGTCAAGCCTGGTCGAATCCTATTTGAGATGTCCGGCGTCGCGGAGCCCCTGGCCCGCGAGGCCATGCGTCGCGCGGCATACAAGCTGCCGATCCCGGTGAAGTTCATCGTCAAGGGCCAGCCCGAGACGGAGAGCGCGCTGGAGCCGGTTGCCGTTGCCGCCGAGGCTACGGAAGCAACGGAGGCCACCGAATGAGCACGCAGGAAGAGCGAACCGCTCTCGCCGGTCTCGGCCTGGTGGAGCTGCAGCAGGAGCTGCGGGAGGCACGGCAGGAGTTGTTCCAGAACCGGGTGCGCTATGCCACCCGCGCTCTGGATAATGCCGAGCCGCTGCGCAAGGGGCGCAAGAAGATTGCGCGCATCCTGACCTACATCAGCCAGCGCGAGCTGGAGCAGCAGTAAGCCGAGCGGGACGGAAGCAGCTATGAGCGAACAATTGACAGAGACCGCGCAGCAAGTCCGCGGACGGCGCAAGGTCCGCCAGGGCCGCGTGGTGAGTGACAAGATGGACAAGACGGTGGTGGTATCCGTCGAATCCCGCGTCAAGCACCCGCTCTATGGCCGGGTGGTCCGGCGCACCAAGCGGTACAAGGCCCACGATGAAGCCAACGAGTTTCACGTCGGCGATCGCGTCGAGATCGTGGAAACCCGCCGCCTCTCCGCCGACAAGACGTGGCGAGTGAGTCGGCTGGTGGAGAAGGCCCGCTAGCTTCTGGCTGTTGCTGGCACGGGGCTGGCGGTTCGCCGCTGGAGACCCGGCCATCCCAATGTGCCCGGAGCATGGCGGACCGCCAAGCATAACACCTGGTCATCGGACACGGAGAACCGTGACCGGTGGCCCCGCCCCTGTGGGCGGAGGTGACCCGCCCTTCCGGCGGGGGAAATTGAGGAACAGGTATGGTCAGGCCCTATACGCGATTGCGCGTGGCTGACAACTCCGGCGCGCGCGAGCTGCTCTGCATCCGCGTGCTCAAGGGGAACAGCCACACCGCCGAGGTGGGGGACGTCATCGTCGCGGCCGTCAAGGCTGCAACCCCCGGCGCAGCGGTTAAAAAGGGAGACGTGGTCAAGGCCGTGGTCGTGCGCACGCACAACCCGATCCGCCGGGCCGACGGCTCCGTGCTCCGTTTTGACGACAATGCCGCCGTGGTGATCCAGCCCAGCGGCGACCCGCGTGGAACCCGCATCTTTGGCCCCGTGGCCCGGGAACTCCGCGATAAGCAGTTCATGCGCATCATTTCGCTTGCGCCGGAGGTGCTCTAATGGGACAGATGCGCAAGCGTCACGTGACCGCCACCTTCAAGGTGCATCTGAAGAAGGGTGACGAGGTCCTCGTCCTCGCCGGTCGCAGCAATGGCGAACGGGGCAAGGTCCTCAACGTCGATCCGCAGCGCGAGCGCGCCACGGTGGATGGCGTCAACATGATCACCAAGCACCAGAAGCCGATGGGCCAGGCTCAGCAGGGCGGTCGGATCGAGAAGCCGGCCCCCGTCCACGTCAGCAACCTCATGGTCTGCTGCCCCGGATGCGCCAAGCCGACTCGCGTGATCCACAAGGAAGAGGCTGGCAAGAAGGTCCGCGCCTGCAAGCATTGCGGCGCGACCCTCGACGCCGCCAAGTAGCTACAGCACCCATGGTTGCGCCAGCCCCGGCCCAGGCCACGGCTGGCGCAATCCGCAAGGGCACCGCCCTCGCGAGTACGCTTTTCAAAGGCACCCGGTGTGGGGCGGCCACACCTGATCGGCCGGGTGTTCCTGATCCGCAGGATGGATCGCATTCCATCCCACGGGTCGCGCAGGTGGCAGGGGAGATTCGCAGATGCCTCGTCTCAGAGACAAATACCGCGGCGAAGTCGTCGCGTCGCTGATGAAAGAGTTCAGCTACAAGAACGTCATGCAGGTTCCGCGCGTGGAGAAGGTCGTCATCAACATGGGCGTCAGCACCGCCGTGCAGGACCCCAAGACGATCGACGCGGCGGTGAAGGACATGACCGCCATCTCCGGCCAGAAGCCGGTGGTGACCCGCGCCAAGAAGTCGATCGCAGCCTTCAAGATCCGCGAGGGCATGCGGATCGGTGCCAAGGTGACCATCCGCGGCGACCGCATGTGGTTCTTCCTAGACAAGCTCTTCAGCGTGGTGATGCCGCGCATCCGTGACTTCGGCGGGATCAACCCGAACTCGTTCGACGGGCACGGCAACTTCGCCACGGGGCTGAAGGAACAGCTTGTTTTCCCGGAAATCGACTACGATCAGATTGATCGCATCCGCGGGATGGATATCATTATCACCACTACGGCGAAGACCGACCAGGAAGGCCGCGCCCTCCTCAAGGGGCTGGGGCTTCCTTTCCGGGCTGAGAAGTAGGCGAGGGATCGAGGAGCCGGCAATTCCGTCCGGCGGATGGCTCGTCCCGCCGGACGGGTGGAACCTTTGAAGAGGGGAAGCATGGACCATCCAGACTTCCTCTCTTCCTTGCATCCCCCCCAATCTCCCGGCGTTCGAGTTCACCTGCGGCCGGTGATGCCGAAGGCGCTCCCTGAGTGCGCCCCTATGCGCTAGTTGAGTCCCTCGGACTGACATCGATGATGCTGTCATAAGGAGGAAACGCGATGAAGCGGTACCGCAGCGATGCCATCCACAACGTGGTCGTGGCCGGCCACCAGGGTTCCGGCAAGACCAGCCTCACGGAAGCCATGCTCTACGTCTCCGGCGCGGTCGACCGTCTGGGCCGCGTGGACGAGGGCAGTTCCCGCACCGACTTCGATCCGGAAGAGGTGAAGCGAAGGATCAGTATTAACCTCGCGCTGGCGCCCCTGGAGTGGGAGAACGCCAAGATCAACCTGCTGGACGCTCCCGGCTATCTCGACTTCATCGGAGAGGTCGGCAGCGGGGTCCGCGTTGCCGATACCGCCCTGCTGACCGTGAACGGTCCTTCCGGCGTGGAGGTCGGCACGGAGGCCGCCTGGGAGCTGGCGGCGGACCGGCACATCCCGAAGATAATCGTGGTCAACAAGATGGACCGGGAGAACGCGGATTACGGCCGGGTGATGGAATCGATCACGGGCGTCTTCGGCGGCCGGTGCGTGCCGGTGCAGATCCCCATTGGGCAGGAGCGCTCGTTCCAGGGCGTGGTGGACGTGCTGCGGGGCATCGCCTACACCGGCAGCGGCAAGGACGTCCAGACCGGTCCTGTGCCCCCGTCTTGCCAGCGGGAGGTGGACCGTGTCCGCGAATGCCTCATGGAGTGCGCCGCCGAAGCGGATGACTCACTGCTGGAGAAATACCTTGGCGGCGAGCAGCTCACCGGTGACGAACTGTGTGCCGGAATCGTGAAGGCGATCAAGTCCGGGAATACCATTCCGGTTCTCTTCACCGCTGCTTCCAACTGCACCGGAATCCACGCGCTCCTCGATGCGCTCGTCGAGATGACCCCTTCCGCTGCCGAGGCCGGCGCGGCCGGCGCGAGGGAGGAAGCGCCCCTCCAGGCCCTCGTCTTCAAGACCCAGAGCGATCCCTACGTCGGCAAGGTCACCTACTACCGCGTGTACGGCGGGGTCCTCAAGGGCGGCGCCTATGTCCAGAATGCCCAGCGCCACCATGAGGAGCATCTGGGCCAGCTCTTCGCGCTGCGCGGAAAGCAGCAGGAGCCGCTGACGGATGTGGCTGCCGGCGATATCGCTGCCACGGCCAAGCTCGCCGGCACCGGCACCGGAGACACCCTCTGCGAGCGCGGCAAGTCCGAGACGCTTCCCGGCATCGAGTTCCCCGCGCCCTCCTACAGCCGCGCCGTCGTGGCTCTCACCAAGGCGGACGAGGACAGGATGGGCCCCGCGCTGGGCCGCCTGGCGGAGGAGGACCCCACCTTCCACTTCCACCGTGAGCCGGAGACCGGTCAGACCATCATCTCCGGCCAGGGAGACACCCACCTCGCCGTCGTCATCGACCGGCTGAAGCGGCATGGGACCCACGTCAGGGAGGTCGCCGTCCGCATCTCCTATCGGGAGACGATCACCGGCACGGCGCGCGTCCAGGGGCGCCACAAGAAGCAGACGGGGGGTCGCGGCCAGTTCGGCGACTGCTGGGTCAAGTTCGAGCCGTTGGAGCGCGGAGCCGGCTACCAGTTCGTGGACGCCATCGTTGGAGGGTCAATTCCGCGCCAGTTCATTCCCGCCGTAGATAAAGGGCTGCATGAAGCGACGGAGCATGGTATTCTGGGCGGGTTTCCTGTCGTGGATTTTAAAGCCACCTGTGACGACGGCTCGTTTCACGATGTCGACTCGTCTGAGATGGCGTTCCGGCAGGCGGCCCATCTGGCATTCCGGGCCGGCATGGAGAAATGCCGACCGGTGTTGGTGGAGCCCGTGAGCAATCTCGAGATCACGGTTCCCGAGCAGTACATGGGTGACGTGATCAGTGATATGAACACGCGGCGGGGCCGCATCCTGGGGATGGAGCCGATAGGCAACGGGCGTCAATGCATCCGGGCCTCGGCGCCTCAGGCGGAACTACAGAGCTACGCCATCGAGCTGCGCAGCATTGCGCGGGGGCGAGGGAAATTCACCACCTCGTTCAGTCATTACGAGGAAGTGCCCGGCAACGTGGCGCTGCAGGTGATCGAGAAGGCAAGGAAGGAACGCGAGGAGCATGGCTAAAGTCGCTCTCATCGTGAAGGCCAGGCGGCCGCAGAAGTTCCAGGTGCGCAGCTACAAGCGTTGCAACGTTTGTGGACGGGCACGTGGGTACTTCCGCAAGTTCGGCCTGTGCCGGATCTGTCTGCGTGAGATGGCGCTCCGGGGACTCATTCCCGGCGTGACCAAAGCAAGCTGGTAAGAGGTTAACTAGATGAGTTCGGTAACGGACCCGATCGCGGATCTCCTCACACGAATCCGCAACGCGTCCCGGGCGGGCCACGAGCAGGTGGAAATCCCCGGCTCGCGCTTGAAGCTGGAGATCGTCAAGATCCTGGCGCAAGAAAAGTTCATCCGGGGCTATCAATCCATTCAGGACGACAAGCAAGGCATCATCCGTGTCTTCCTGAAGTACAGCGCCAAGCGAGAGCCGGTTCTAAGCCAGCTCAAGCGGGTGAGCAAGCCCGGTCTGCGGGTGTACTCTCCCGCAACGAAGATCCCGCGCGTGGTCAATGGCCTCGGGATCGCCATTCTAAGCACCAGCAGCGGCGTGCTACCGGACCGTGAGGCCCGGCGGCGCAAGCTGGGGGGCGAGGTTCTCTGTTACGTCTGGTAGCGATGTGCTAGCAGGCGGCATCTATCGGTTTTCCAGTTAGCGCGCCGGGTGGCGCCCCCGTTACCGACGGTGGCTCTGCCCAACGGTTGAACCGGAACGCGGAACTGTGAACGGAGTTGAGCGATGTCTCGGATCGGTAAGCAACCCATCCCTCTCCCCGCGGGGGTGGAAGTGACCAGGAACAATGGCCACATAGTAGTCAAGGGCCCCAAGGGGTCCCTGGAGCGGGATGTTCCTGGTGGCATCATCCTGCGCCAGGAAGACGGGCAGCTCCTGGTGGAGCGCCCCAGCGATGAGCAGGCGGCCCGCGCCATGCACGGGCTCGTTCGGACGCTGGTGGCCAACATGGTCAAGGGCGTGACGGACGGCTATGAGAAGACGCTCGACATCGTCGGCGTCGGCTTCCGCGCCGAAAAGATCGGCGAGGCGGTCCGGATGCAGATCGGGTACTCCCACCTCGTGGAAGTCCACCCCAAGCCCGGGATCAGGTTCGAAGTCGGCCAGGAGACCAACACCCGCCAGTTCTGGCTGCGGGTCATCGGGATCGACAAGGAGCTGGTAGGGCAGCAGGCGGCGGAGATCCGCGCCCTCAAGAAGCCGGAGCCTTACAAGGGTAAGGGGATCCGGTACCGGGGCGAGGCTGTACGCCGCAAGGCTGGCAAGAGCGCCAAGGGCGGCAAGGGCGGCAAGAAGTAGGAATAACCGATGTTCAACCGGCAAGCACTCAGACAGCGCCGCCATCGCCGCGTGCGCAAAAAGATTTCCGGCACCGCAGCGCGTCCGCGCCTGGCGGTGTACCGCAGCGAGCACCACATCTACGCGCAGGTTATCGACGATACCGAGGGCCATACTCTGGCTGCGGCTTCAACGATTGACAAGGACCTGCGCGCGGGCGTGGACTACGGCGGCAACGTGGAAGCCGCGAAGAAGGTCGGCGCCCTGGTGGCCGAGCGCGCGAAAGCCGCCGGCGTCACCACGGTGATCTTCGATCGCGGTGGATTCGCTTACCACGGGCGCGTAGCCGCCCTGGCCGATGCTGCTCGCGAGGGTGGTCTCGTTTTCTAGGGGGTCTCATCCCTCTCTGGCCGCCCTCTCCTGGGGGCGGCCACCAAAGGTGTGCAAGTAACATGCCCAAGATTGATCCCAACTCCCTTGAGCTCACGGAGCGGGTAGTTAAGACCAACAAGTGCCAGAAGACCCACAAGGGTGGGCGGACGCTGAGCTGGAACGCCCTGGTGGTGGTCGGTGACGGCCACGGCCATGTGGGCGCCGCCATCGGCAAGGCGCGCGGCATTCCGGACGCCATCCGGAAGGCCGTGGAAGGTGCCAAGAAGGAGCTGATCCTGGTTCCTCTCGATGGCACCACCATCCCGCATCCGGTGCTGATCCACTACGGCGCCTCCACCGTCATGCTGAAGCCGGCTTCCCCCGGAACTGGCGTGGTGGCGGGCGGCTCCGTCCGCGCCGTGCTTGAGGCGGCCGGCGTGCGAGACGTGCTGGCCAAGTCCCTCGGCTCGTCCAACCCCATCAACGCGGCCTGGGCCACCATCAAGGCGCTCCAGTCCCTCCGCACCCCGGAAGAAGTCGCGGAGCGCCGCGGCATCGACCCAAGGCGGATGCCCGTTCGGCGCCAGGTGACCGCTCAGGCGGCGGATGCCCCGGTGCTGCTAGGAGCGAACGGGAGCAACGGCAATGCCGAGTAAGATCAAGGTCACGCTCATCAAGAGCACCATCGGGTGCCCGCCCAAGCAGCGCGGCACCGTGCGCGGCCTCGGGCTGCGGCGCATCAACAGCAGTGCGATCCACGAGGCGACGCTCCCCATCCTTGGGATGGTTCAGCACGTCACCCACCTCGTCAGGGTCGAGGAAATCCAGGACGAGGCGTAAGCGCATGGCTGAGACGACTCTTTCGCCCAACCCCGGGGCCAAGCACCGCGCCAAACGCGTGGGTCGGGGCATCGGCAGTGGCCACGGCAAGACCTCTTGCCGTGGAGCCAAGGGCCAGCACTCCCGCAACACGGTGCGGCCGGGCTTCGAGGGTGGTCAGACCCCCTTGCATCGCCGGCTGCCCCGCTTCCGCGGCTTCAACAACATCTTTGCGAAAGAGTTCACGGTGGTGAACCTCTCCGACCTGGCCCAATTCGCGGCCGGAACGGAAGTCACCCCGGAGCTCCTGCTGGAGAAGCGCGTCATCCGTGATGTGAAGGACGGCGTGAAGATCCTCGGCGACGGGGAGCTGACGGTCGCCCTCACCGTTCGGGCGCACAAGTTCAGCAAGAGCGCGCAGGACAAGATCACCCAGGCCGGCGGCACGGCGGAGGTGCTGGGATAATGCTCAGGAATCTGGTGGCGGCGTGGACCATCCCGGAGGTGCGGGCTCGCCTGCTCTTCGTGCTCGGGATGATCATGGTGTTTGTGGTGGGTCTCCACATCCCGGTTCCCGGGGTTGACTCTACCAAGATGGAAGCCCTTTTCAAGCAGGGCAATCTGGGCTTGCTTCAGCTCCTGGACACCTTCAGTGGTGGGGCGCTGCGGAAGTTCACCATCTTCGCGCTGGGGATCACCCCCTACATCAACGCCTCCATCGTGATGCAGCTTCTCACTGTCGCCATCCCCGAACTGGAAAAGGCGCAGAAGGAAGGCGAGGCCGGACGCAAGCTGATCGCCAAATACACCCGTCGGCTGACGGTGATCCTGGCGGTGGTGCAGGCGTTCGGACTGATCACCATGCTCTCCAACAACGCGGGAGCGGGAATCTTCTACGGAAGCTGGCTCACCCGCCTCCAGGTGATCGTCACCCTGACGGCTGGCACCACCTTCCTGATGTGGCTGGGGGAATCGATCACGGAGAAGGGGATTGGGCAGGGGGTCAGCGTGCTGATCTTCACCAGCATCCTCACCCGTCTCCCCTACGACATCCGGAACACCTGGGTGCAACTCTCCGCCAATGGGGCGGTGGGCCTCCTTCAGGGGATTGCGCTGATCGTGCTGTTCATCGCCACCATCGTGGGGGTGATCTACGTGACCGGCGGCACCCGGAGGATCCCCATCCAGCATGCCAAACGGCAGGCCGGGGGACGGATGGCTCCGGCCCAGAGCACGTTTCTGCCGTTCAAGGTGAACACCGCAGGTGTGATGCCCATCATCTTCGCCATCTCTCTGATGATGTTCCCGGCCACGATTTTCTCCTACTTCGCCAAGCCGGCGGACACGGGCTGGTTCAGCCAGTTCGCGCAGGGCGTGGTGAAGTACACCACCCCTGGCAGCCACTGGTTCGGCACCCTGGCCTACGCCTTGCTGATCCTGGCGTTCACCTACTTCTACGCGGCCATCCAGATCAACATCCCGGAGTTGACGGACAACCTGAAGAAGTACGGCTCGTTCATCCCGGGCATCCGGCCGGGCAAGCAGACCCAGGAGTACCTGGACCGGGTCCTCACCCGCATCACCTTCGCGGGCGCTGCGTTCCTGGCCGTCATCGGCCTGACGCAGTACTGGATCCCGAACATCACCCAGGTCCAGACCTTCTCGCTGGTCGGCGGCACCTCCCTGCTCATCGCGGTGGGCGTGGCGCTGGATTCCATGCAGAACCTGGAAGCTCACCTAGTGATGCGCAACTACGAGGGGTTCATCAAGCAGTCCAGCCGCCGCGGCGGTCGCGGTGCTGCTGCATCAACTCCCAGCTTGCGGTAGAATGACGGCATCAAAAGCCGTCCTGAAAGCCGACCGGAGGGGAGAACGGGCATCCGTTTCTCCCCTCCGCTTTGTTTTAAGCCAGCTCTCCGCTGGTAGGGGTGTCGGCGACTAGCCGCTAGCACGGCCTGCAATCGGATCGGTGGCACGCCCGACGGCTCTCAGCGCTGAGACGTGGAGACAAGAGACCCCATGAGGCTGATACTGTTGGGGCCACCCGGCGCCGGGAAAGGCACCCAGGCCAAGCTGCTGGTCACGCAGCTCCGCATCCCCAAGATTTCCACCGGTGATATGCTCCGCAGCGCGGCGGAAGACGGTACGCATCTTGGGCTGGAAGGCAAGCGCTACACGGATCAGGGCCACCTGGTGCCAGACGACCTGATCATCCAGCTTGTGCAGGAGTGCCTCTGCTCTGAGAAGGCCAACGATGGCTACCTCCTGGACGGCTTCCCGCGTACGGTGCGCCAGGCAGAAGCACTGGAGACAATTCTCGCCACACGCAGGCAGTCCCTGGACGCGGTGGTAAACCTTCGCGTTCCCGATGAGGAGATTATCGGCCGCATCTCCTCGCGGCGGATCTGCTCCTCGTGCGGACGCTCCTACCACCTGGAGCTCTTCCCCCCTCGCCAGTCCGGCGTCTGCGACGACTGCGGAACGGCGCTTGAGCAGCGGGACGACGATGAGGTGGAGACCGTCCGCGAGCGACTTCGTGTGTATCATGAGCGGACCGAACCGCTCATTGACCACTACCGGCAGCGAAGCCTGCTCCGTGAAATTGACGGCACCCGTTCCGTGGATGAGGTGACGGCCGCCATCGTAGACATCCTCGCGCAGCGTTAGCGCGGCGCTAACGCCGCGCGTTCCCATCCTCCATCCTCCATCCTCTCATCGCTCCCCGATCACTCGGCACGGTGACTTCCGTGCTCAGGCTTTCCCCCATGGGCAGAACCGTCTACAAAAATCCCCGCGACATCGAGAAGATGCGGGATGCCGGCAAAGTCGTCTCTACCGTTCTCGCGGCTCTCCGGGACGCGTCCCGGCCCGGCGTCTCCACCTATGAGCTGGACCAGATCGCCCTCACCCTCTGCCGGCGGCATGGCGCGTCCCCGTCCTTCCTTGGATACAAGGGTTTTCCTGGCAGCGTCTGCGCCTCCCTCAACAAGGAAGTGGTCCACGGCATCCCCAGCCGTGAGCGGGTCCTTCGGGACGGCGATGTGGTCAAGCTCGACTTCGGTTGCCGCCTCCGAGGATTTCATGCGGACAGCGCCACCACGGTGGCGGTAGGCAAATCGACCGAGGAGATCCAGCGGCTTCTCAGGGTGACGCAGGACGCCCTCTGGGCCGGAATCCAGGCCATCCGGTTCCGTGGCCGCATGTATGACATCAGCGGCGCCATCCAGGAGTATGTGGAGAAGCACGGCTTCTCCGTGGTCCGTGAGATGGTGGGCCACGGCATCGGCAGCCGGCTCCACGAGGACCCGCAGATTCCGAACTATATCGACGAGCAGCACGCCAACCCGCTTCTGTTGGAAGGCATGACACTCGCCATTGAGCCGATGGTCAATGCCGGCGGACCCGAAATCGTGGTGCTTCCGGACAACTGGACCGTGGTCACCACGGACGGCAGCGTCAGCGCCCACTTCGAGCACACGGTGGCGGTGACCCGCAGCGGACCCGACGTCCTCACCCTCGGCCCCCACGATCCAGGCCGGTAGAACCCTTCCGGATCGGGGTGTCGGAGACTGCATCCGTCCAGCGGAACGGCCTCGACTACCGAAGGATGCCGAGCCGCGACCGTGAGGTAGCGGGGCGTTGGCCTCAAGATCGCGGCGTGCCCTAGCAATCGGCCTTCAGTGATCGCGGGATGCGCCGATAATCCGTCCTCGGTGAGGGATCGTGCCGTAGAGTGGGAGCGTGACAGCGCTTTACGCGGCCAAGTAGATCCCTCCCGGGATGGAGCCATGGATCTCGATAGCCTGCTGGGCCAGATGGAGGAGCTTCGCGCCTCGGACCTCTTCCTCAAGGTCCCCGTTCCTCCCACGTACAAGATCTCCGGTCGCGCCATCCGCTCCGACCACCCGGTGGTCCGCGCGGACGATACCGATGCGCTGATCAGCCGCATCCTCCGGCCGCGTGAGCAGGGGATCTTCGAGCGAACCAACCAGGCGGACTTCAGTTACGCCATACCCGGAGTAGGGC
This sequence comes from Actinomycetes bacterium, assembly GCA_031426395.1. Taxonomy (GTDB): domain Bacteria; phylum Armatimonadota; class SYMT01; order SYMT01; family SYMT01; genus JANPLG01. Next base: position 29,694 of record JANPLG010000399.1, on the reverse strand, counting down.
GCTTCCGCGGTAACGCCTACCGCCAGCGGGGCACCGTCGCCTTCTGTTTCCGTCGCATCAACACCGGCGTCCCTACTGCGGAGGAACTCGGCCTACCGGAGGTCCTCAAGACGCTCTCCATGGAGCGCCGCGGTCTCATCCTCGTCACCGGCGCCACCGGCAGTGGCAAGTCCACCACTCTCGCGGCGATGGTCGACTGGCGAAACGAGAACACCCACGGCCACATCGTCACCCTGGAGGACCCCATTGAGTTCCTCCACCCGGACAAGGGATGCGTGGTGAGCCAGCGGGAAGTCGGCATGGACGTGGAGTCGTTCCACGAGGGTCTGAAGGCCGCCCTTCGTCAGGCCCCGGACGTGCTGCTGATGGGTGAGCTTCGGGATCAGGAAGCGGCGGAAGCGGCGCTCCACCTCTCTGAGACCGGCCACCTCGTGATGGGGACTCTGCACAGCACCAACGCCAACCAAACGGTGGAGCGTCTGCTGCAGTTCTTCCCTGCGGACCGCCACCACGAGATCCTCTCGCTCCTCGCCTTCAACCTTCGCGGGATCGCCTCGCAGCGGTTGATCCGAGGCATCGCCGGCTCCTACTGCCTCTGCTCGGAGATCATGGTCGGCACGCCGCGCGTCCGCGAATTGCTCAAGCGCGGCGACATCGGCGAGCTGAAGATGGCGATTGCGCAGGGCGACCGGGACGGGATGGTCACCTTCGACCAATCCCTCTACGCCCTCTATGAGCAGGGGCACATCGATCAGGACGCGGCCCTCCTCGCGGCGGACAGCCCGAACGACCTCCGCCTCAAGATGCGCGGCTTCGTCTCCCTCGGGCGTTAACTCACCTCCCCGCTCCATTCCCTCGCTCATTGGCACCGGTTTCAACGGGGCGGAACGCCCTCGGAAAGGAAGCTATCCAGTTATGGATATCGCAGAGCTGCTCATCTACACGCTCGAGAACCGGGCCTCCGACCTCCATCTCACCGTCGGCCTGCCCCCGGCCGTCCGCATCCACGGCGAGATCGAGCCGATGAGCTACCCGCCGCTCACCCGTGAGTCCACGCATGACCTGATCTACCAGATCATGAACGACCGCCAGCGGGCCCGCTTCGAGGAGACGAACGACCTCGATTTCTCGCTCGATTTCGGTGCAGCGGGCCGGTTCCGCGTCAACGCGTTCATGGGGCACCGTGGCGTGGGCGCTGTCTTCCGCGTCATCCCCACCGAGATCAAGTCTGTGGAGGAGTTGGGCCTGCCGCCCGTCGTCAGCAAGATGTCCGAGTATGAGCGCGGCCTGATCCTCGTCACCGGACCCACCGGCTCCGGCAAGTCGACCACTCTAGCCGCCCTGATCGATCAGGTGAACAACTCCCGCCACGGCCACATCCTGACCGTTGAGGACCCAATCGAGTTCGTGCATCCCCACAAGAAGTGCGTGGTGAACCAGCGGGAGGTCGGGCCGCACACCATGAGCTTCAGCAGCGCCCTCCGCGCCGCCCTCCGCGAGGATCCGGATGTGATCCTCGTGGGTGAAATGCGAGACCTCGAAACGATCTCGCTGGCTGTCTCCGCGGCTGAAACGGGCCACCTTGTCTTCGGCACCCTCCACACCAGCAGCGCCGCACAGACCATCGACCGCATCATTGATGTCTTCCCATCTCACCAGCAGGCGCAGATCCGCGCCCAGCTCTCAGAGTCGCTCCGGGGCGTTGTGGCCCAGACCCTCCTCAAGCTCTCCAGCGGCAAGGGCCGTGCTGCGGCGGTGGAGATTATGGTCGCTACCCCCGCCGTCCGGAACCTCATCCGGGAAGGGAAGACCTTCCAGTTGCCTTCCGTCATCCAGACGGGCGTGAAGGAAGGGATGCAGACTCTGGAGCAGTCCCTGAGCGACCTCGTGCTCTCCGGCAAGGTGAGTCAGGAAGAGGCGATGATCAAGGCCCCGGACAAGGACGCCTTCCTCAAGTTCATGCGGGAAGCCGGCGCCCTCCGTGACGATGGGACTGTGAACGGCTTCCAGGTCCCCTCCATCACGCCGCCACCGAAGATGAACATCGTGGGTCTCAGCCGCTACGGCCGCTAACACCGGGGGCGATGGGCAAAGGGTCGGGTCAGTCGCTCTTTAACGGGTGACCGAGAACTCTTCCGTGCGTCCAAAAGCTGCGGGCGCGGTCAGGCAGCGAATTCGCCACGGATCGCAACAGGCCGTGTGCCGCTTGTGCCGAACATCGTCATGAGCCGGACGCTTGAAGTGTTGCCCTTGGAGTTCTTGGATGTCCCGCAGGTGCCGGTGGCCGAAGGGCTTTACGCTCATTGAGTTACTCGTGGTGATCGCTATCATCGCCATCCTCGCCGCGATTCTCTTTCCCGTCTTCGCCCAGGTGCGCGAGTCCGCGCGCGCCACGTCATGCGCTTCGAACATGAAGCAGCTCAGCCTGGGGGTGATGATGTACACCCAGGACTATGACGAGACGCTCCCGATGGCGGTCAACTACGCTGCGGCAGCCACGGCGCCCGACCGAATGTGGATGGCGACCGTTCAGCCGTACGTGAAGAACACCGGAATCTTCCTCTGCCCCAGCAGCCGTTCCAATAGCCGGTTTGAGCCAGACTGGGCGGGACGCGGATGGCTTCCTATCGGATACAACGCGCGGGCGGCCTTTGATCCAGCCGGCGTCGAAGGACCCGCCAGTGTCACGCCGCTCTCTATGCTGGACGAGTCGGCTCGCACAGTCCTTTTCGCGGAGACCGCTTCCGGCGACCCAGCGCTGAAGTACCGCGGCTACACTTTTGATCCGAACGTGGGCAGGGCCAACGCTACGGACCCGCGCTTATCAACGCCGCTGGTCGCTGACTTTGACCTGGTAGCGGGAAGCGCCCTGTCTCCGGGGCAGTTGAAGCCGGTGTTCTGCCGTCACTTCGCGGATCGCAAGGGGAGTGGGCGCACCAACCTCGTGTTCGGTGATGGGCACGTCAAGAGCTACACGGCCAACGCTATCCTCGGCCAAGACCTTGGCGCGAACCTGATCTGGCGCTTCCGTTAAGCCGCGCCGTATGTTCTTGCTTCATCTGTGGATGCACCGAAGCCAATGGGCCAATTTGACCGCAGTAGCAAGTGGCTGATCGAGCATTACGGGGATGCCTTGCTGCGCCTGGCCGGCGTCTCCGGATTCACGCGGTGGCGATCCGTGGCGGCAGAGCTGGTCCAGCCCGGCCAACTGCCGGATGGGGTAATCGAAGCGTGGCACGAAGGGGAGGCGGAGCCAACCCTCTACGTCTTTGAGATCGCCACCTTTCCGGAACGACGCGTCTCCCGGCAGCTTGCCCGCGATGCGCTCCTTGTCTACCTGGGGCGTAACCAGCTCCCGGAAACCATCGTACTTGTGCTGCGTCCCAAGGGAACCTTCCGAGTGCCGTCAACCCTCTCCACCACCAGCCGGCAGCTCCATTCAGAACTCCATCTCCGTTGGCGCGTGGTGGAACTGTGGGAGTTGCCCGGAGAAGAGCTGCTTGCGCTGCGGCTCCCCGGTCTCGTGCCCTGGATTCCACTCACCCGATACGAGAAGACCCCTGAGGATCTCTTCCAGCAATGCAGGGCCCTGCTGGAAGAAGCGCCAGCCGAGGACCGTCCCAGCCTGATGGCAGTGACGCAGATTCTGGCCAGCCTCCGCTATAATGACCCAAGACTTCTCGAAGCCCTGGGAGGAAGCCTGATGATTGAGAGTCCCCTGCTCAAGAAGATTGTTGACGAAGCAACCGCGAAAGGCCGTTCGGAAGGCCGTTCGGAAGGGCGGTCGGAAGGCCGGTCGGAAGGTCGCGCCGAGGGATGCGCGCAAGCTGTCCAGACAGTACTGGAACTTCGATTCGGGACGCTGCCGGAAGATGTTCGCACGGTTCTGGGCACCGTGGACGAGGAGCGTGCCCGGCACTTGTTGGAATCCGCCCTGACCGCCCCGGACATGCGCTCCTTCCGGGCAGCCGCGCTGGCGTAGCGGCAGTCCGGAAAGTAGTCGCTTTTGCATTGATCCTGGAGAGATCGGCCGGTGGACCGGACGATCTCTCCAGGCTGCCGTGCTTGACTGGCGCGAGGCGGGCGCTACTCTTCATCTTCCAGAGAGATGGTAGCCCTGGTGGATGCCTTGCTTGAGTGGCCGTTCAGTCCGTTCAAGCCGTTCGAGGTCACGGCTACCGTTTCAGGACGGGCCGTCCGCACTGCCGTCGCGACGGCAGCGTCACCCGCAGACTCCACCAAGGCGGACCGGGCAGCAGTCACTGCCATGCGCTCTCGGCGGGTGCCGATCACCTTCTCGAAGGTGCTGAGCGCTTGGGCAACAACCTGGTCCATGTTGTAGTACTTATAGGTCGCCAGCCGCCCAACGAACCAGACGCCGGGAGTGCGCTCCGCCAGTTCCTGGTACTTCTTGTAGAGCGCGTTGCACTCCGGTTTCGGGATCGGATAGTAAGGATCGCCTTCGCCGCGGGGGAACTCGTAGACCACGCTGGTCTTCTGGTGCTCCTGCCCGGTGAGCTGCTTGAACTCCGTGACGCGGGTGTACTCGTGCTCGTTCGGGGAGTTGACTACGGCCACGGGAAGGTGCTGCTCTTTGTTCAGCGTCTCGTGCTTGAACTCAAGGGAGCGGTAGGGCAGCTTGCCGTAGCGGTAGTCGAAGTACTGGTCCACTGGCCCGGTGAAGATCATCTCGCGGTAGGGGATCACTCCCATCGCATCGCGGTAGTCCGCGTTGAGCATGACCTGGATGTTGGGGTGATCAAGCATCTTCTCGAACATCCGCGTGTAGCCGTGCAGCGGCATGGCCTGGAACGTGTCCGTGAAGTACCGGTCGTCCGTGTTGGTGCGCGTGGGCACCCGGGCTGTCACCTGTGCGTCCAGCTCTGAGGGGTCGAGGCCCCACTGCTTTCGGGTGTAGCCGCGGAAGAACTTCTCATACAGCTCCCGCCCGACCTTGCTGACCACGACGTCCTCGCTGGTCCGGCACTGCTCCACCGGCTCCGCGCGGCTAGCCAGGAACTCCTCGCACTCTTCGTCCGATTTCAGGTCAAGGTTGTAGAGCTTATTGATGGTGGTGCGGTTGATCGGGATCGGGAGGAGCTGTCCGTCCACTTCCGCCAGCACGCGGTGCTCGTATGGACGCCACTCGGTGAACTGTGAGAGGTACTCGAACACGCGCTCCGAGTTGGTGTGGAAGATGTGGGGTCCGTACTTGTGGACTAGGATCCCGTCCTCGTTGTAGTGGTCGTAAGCGTTGCCGCCGATGTGGTTGCGCTTATCAATGACCAGGACTTTCTTCCCCTCCTGGGTTGCGAGCCGCTCTGCTAGAACACTTCCGGCGAATCCCGCACCAACAATCAAGAAGTCGAACATGGGTTACTGCATTGCCTTTCGTCAGTCGGTCAACTCCACGCGTGACAAAGCCATAAGGCTCGGAACGACGGGAGAAAGAGCCCCACCAGCACTGATGTCGTCCCAACGGGGACTGGCGCGACGGACGCGCGGACAGAATGCGGTGAGCTGAAGGGGCTCGTGAAGTCCGTTTCTTTCCTACCAGCGGATGACCCTCGGTAAACCTCCGGGGGCCTCTCGCTGCAACCCACGCGGCAGGTGCGGGCGTGGAAACTGGGATGGCTCACCTTCAAGAGCAGGCTGACCTGGAGGTTGGGTGGTGCGCGCGCTCACGCGCCGACCTCATGTGGCGTGTGAATCGAAGCGATGCGCGCCGTGGGTGCCCTACTACCATAACAACTGTTTGAACCTTTGCAAGGCTGGGCACCGTAATCGGCGCTCCCACCGACAGATTCAAGGTATAGCGGGCTTGCGGGTGTGGTATAGCGGGCTTGCGGGTGTGGTGTAGCGGGCTTGTGGGTGTGGTGTAGCGGGCTTGCGGGTGTGGTGTAGCGGGCAAGGTAGAATAGTGCTACCTGCTTGCCGCCGCCGCTCTTCACCGTCGAGGTGCCAGCCCATGCCACCCATGTTCGATCGCCGCGCCCTGCTCGCCGCAGGAGCCGCCCTGGGGCTTTCCGAGGAACCCTCGGATGCGGCGCTTCAATCGCTCCCTCGGCGCAAGCTGGGTAGGACGGGGGTGGAGGTGCCGATCCTGGGATTTGGGACGGCGCCCACGGGCATCCGACGGAGCCAGGAGATCGGCGCAGCGCTCTACCACGAGGCGCTGGACCAGGGCATCACCTACTTCGACACGGCCCCAACGCACACCGGCTATGGCCGAGCCCAGAAGCAGTTGGGTCTAGTGACGAAGACCCGGCGTAAGGAGATGTTTCTGGTCACCAAGTGCCATGAGGCGGACGGCGAGGCGGCGCTCCGGATGCTGGAGAAGAACCTGAAGGAGCTACGCACCGACCATGCCGACCTCGTACACATTCATTCCCTTGGGGATATGGATACGGCGCGGGTGATGGGGAAGAACGGGGTGCTGCAAGCGCTGCTCCGGGCGAAGCAGAAGGGCCTCACGCGCTTCGTGGGGATCAGCGGGCATCACCGCCCGGCCTCCTTCCTCAAGATCCTCGCGGACCACGACATCGATGTCCTGATGAACGCCGTCAACTTCGTCGACCGCCATACCTACGGCTTCGAGGACCGGGTATGGTCGGCGGCGCGGCGCAAGGGCATCGGCCTTGTGGCGATGAAGGTCTACGGCGGGATGATCTACGACAAGCCCGGGATGAGCAACTCTAAGATGCCGAAGGAGTACCTGAACTCTGCTCTGCGGTATGCCCTCTCCCTCCCGGGTGCCAGTCTGGCAGTTCTTGGGATGTCTACGCGGGAAGAGCTGCGGCAGAACCTCAAGTGGGCGCGCGAATTCGTACCGCTGAGCCAGGATGAACAGCGGGCGCTTTCCGCAGTCGGCAAGAAGCTCGCAGCGGGCTGGGGCGCACACTACGGGCCAGTGGCCTGATCCGCGCGATCTTTCCGCCGAAGGCCTCATGAAGGCACCTGGCTGACGACTGACTACTGGGCGGTCCCCTTCACTTCGGTCACGATGCGCTTCAGGATGTCGAAGAGGCGGGTGTCGGAGGTGCTGGGCTTGAACTCTTCGTTGTCCACCACCAGCGGCGCGCCAATCACCACCAGGGGCGCACCGAGCTTCGGTGCTTGGATCGCCTGTTCGATGGAGAGGCCGCCCACCGCCTGAACAGGAATGGTGACCGCCGCCACAACGGCCTCCAGGTCATCGAAGGGATGCTTGCCCTTCTCGGCGTTCCGCTCGTCCAGGCCGGTATGGACGATGATGTAGTCCACTCCCAGGTCCTGCATCATGCGGGCGCAGGCGGGCTTGTCCGGGTGGACCATGACATCGCCCATGACCGCGCCACCGAACTCCTTGGCAGCGCGGACGGCACCCGCAATGGTCGCCGGATGCGCGACGCCCATCACTACGACATGGGTCGCTCCCGCCTTGAACATCATCTCGGCTTCCAGGTAGCCGGCGTCCATGGTTTTCAGGTCCGCCACGATGGGATGGTGTGGGAAGGCTTCCCGCAAGGCGCGAACAGCGTGCATCCCCTCGCCGAGGATCAAGGGGGTGCCGGCTTCCAGCCAGTCCACACCGGCGCGGACGGCAATCTCGGCCACGGGCATGGCGTCGGCGAGGGTGGGAAGATCGAGTGATACCTGAACGATGGGGAAGTTAGGCGGTTGCTGCATGAGAGGTGGAATCGAGAAGCGGACGAGTGCGCACCGGCTATCGGCGCACTGCCGTTTCATTCGCCCGATACCGCAGCGCTCCCTTCGCCCTCTAATCTCTGCTGCTCGGCTACTCTCCATCTTCGATACAAACGGAGACAGAGTTCACAGAAGGGACACAGATCAGGAATGGGCCAGATTGGGGACAGATGGAGTTGGATGTGCGACGGGCGGCAGGCTGTCATCGTCTCTCACCGGGCACTCTAACGCTACCACGAACCCGCCGCACGCTCCCGCTTGGCCTTCCGAACGATTGGACGGGGGGGCAGGTCGTCACGATGGGCGAGCGCCTCGACCGCGATGCGGACGATGTCTTCGACCTCCGCCATGCCGCCGTTGCCAACGTCTCCGCAGGCCAGCCGCTTCTCCTGCGGGGGGACGACCCAGAGGTGCGGGCAGCGCGCGTTCACCTGAATGGTCATTTCGTCGGAGGTGGACCGGGCGCGGGCGGTGCCACCGCCGTGATACTCCTGGAGCTGCCCCAGGTTCTGTCGGGTGACGGGATGCTCCCACATCAGCGTGTTCATGGCCGGAGCAAGGATCACGGGTCGTGTGAAGTCCCACGCCCGGTAGACGCAGGTCAGCAGGTTGTCGCACTGGCCGCCCGCCATCTTCGCAAGCGTGTTGGCGTCCAGAGGGGCGATGATGAGGAGGTCGGCCCACTTGCGGAGCTCGATGTGGAGGACTGGCTCGCCGACCTCGAAGAGGCGGCCGCTGGGCCATTCGTCCTCATCCAGGTAGACGGAGGTCTGCCCACGTACGGAGAGGCCGTCCATGCTCACGCCGTGCCCGTTGGGAGCTCTGGCGGTGGAATGACGATGCCCATTCCCAGTAGCAATGGCTACCGGATCAAAAAATGTGAGCGCGGGGCCAGTTGGGACGAGCTTGACGTCCATTCCGGCACCGCGCAGGGCACTCGCCAGCAGGGGGGTCTTGACCGCAGCCACCGATCCCGTCACCCCTAACAGCACTCGATTCAAGAACTTCTACTTTCAGCGGATGAGCGCCCCGATTTCTATGAGGTACAGCTGGCGCCCGTTGCCTCCGTGCGGCGAATCGATCACGACCCTGTTGCCGTCCGGGCTGAAACGCGGATGCGTGTCACACCGCCACTCCCCAGCATACTCCCGGGGCGAGTGAAAGGAACCCAGCGGCACGCGACGACCCGTCGCCACCTCGTAGATAAAGACGTGCTGCAGCCGCTGCGGATCGGGATAGGTGTCATTCAATATCCAGCGGTTGCCCGGAAGGTAGGTGCAATGCCCGTTGACGGTCATCACCTCCTTGCCGATGACCTCTACTTTATCCGTGCGATCCTGGTAGAGGTAAAACCGATCACCGTGGGAGGGATGCCACGCCCATGCGAGGACATGCTGCGGGTCCCGCCAGATGAAGTGGCTGGTCTTCCCGTGCGGGTCCAGGATGTGGAGGTCCTTGCCGTCCAGCCCCGCCGTGAACATCCGGGTTGAGAAGCCGCGGCCTTCCTTATCGCCGCGCCAGCGGTGGAGGAAGATGAAGCGCTTCCCATCCGGGGCGAAGAGCAGGTGGTTGAACCAGTGCTTGGCGCCCTGGCTGAAGCCGCCCGGATACGCAATCCGCGCTGTGTCCGCAAATGAGAGAAGCAACTCCTGCTTCCCAGTGCGGAGGTCCACCTTCCAGATGCCGGCGTCTTCCGGCGCCAGCTTCTCCCGGTTGGGGTCCGGCAGTCCCGCGTAGCCGTAGCCGGGCCGGGTGTCGTTGAGGCGCCGGAAATCGGGGGCGAGGCCCCACCGCCCGTCCGGACTGACGCAGTAGACGGGGTGCGGGATCGTGCGGCGCTTGCCGCTCTTGATGTCGGCAATGTGGCAGACGAAGCGGTCGCCCTCGCGGTCGTTCCAGAGGACTTCGGTCTTGGAGCCGGGAAGCCACTGGAGCATGCACCCCTGCTGCCAGTTCCACGCGAGGCTGGTGCCCAACTCCGTCCAGCGGTCGCCATCCTCCGTATCGACCATCCCGACCCGGATCTGATCCTCGCGGCGCGGTGAGCGATGTTCGAAATCGACCTGGTTGGAGAGCACGAAGCGGCTGCTGGGATCAAACTCCAGCTTGTCGTAGTAGCCGAACCAGTGGAACCGCTGGCCGCGGGTAATGGCGCGGATGGGAGGCAGCTTGGGGTCATCCGCCAGCGCCGGTCGCATGGCAGCGGCCGGCAGTGCTCCGGCCAGAGCGGCCAGCAGAGTGCGTCGATCCATCAGCGGTCTCCTTACCTTGTCCGGGACTTCCAAGGTGCTGTCACTTGCTTCACCGCAATCGTTGTCATGGACCTCCGACCCCCGCACACAGGGACTACCGCGCTGGAGCAATTGGGCAACGTGCTCTTCTTCGATCTCCGCACGGAGCAGACTTTTTTCGAGCCGGCCGCAACCAGCCGACTGAAACCTCGTTAAGAACGGGATACCCGCTTTCCCCGCCGTTCCCCGCCTATGCCGAGCTACCTGGTCCAGTTCACTGATTCCTCCGGCGGCACCGGCGAGCTGTCGCTGACAGCGCCCAGCCTCCCGGCGCTGGCACACCGGCTTCGCAGCGAGGGCTGCACGCTGAGCCGGGTGGTCCCGCTCCGCCCGGACCGCCGCCTCCGCCGCTACGCCCGCTCCGTCAGCGAGGGGGAGCTCTGCACCCTCTACCGGCAACTTGCCACCATGCTGGGCAACGGGGTCGCGCTTCCAACGGCCGTGGAGCTCCAGGCGCGGGAGACCCAGAACCCGGTATTCCGCGCCCTCCTGCTCGACGTGACCCGCACGCTGCAAGGCGGCGGTGCCTTCTCCCATGCCCTGGAGGCCTATCCGCAGCTCTTCTCGCCGCTCCATACGCGCCTCCTGGAAGCTGCGGAGATTGGGGGCCACCTTCCGGCGGTGCTCCGGGACCTCGCGGAGTACACAGAGCGCGCGGGGCAGGCCTCGCTCCGGATTCGGACGGCGCTTGTCTACCCGCAGGTGGTGGGCGCCTTCACGCTGGCGCTGCTGGCGCTGAGCTTCGCGCTGATCCAGCCCAATTTCTTCGCGCTCTACAAGGAGCTGGGCCTAAAGGATGAACAGCTCCCGCTCGCCACGCGGGCGCTCCAGTTCTTTGGCGGCGCGGTCTGCCCGCTGCTCGCATTGGTGGTCCCGGGGGCGGCTCTGGGCACATGGTGGGCCATCCGCAGGCGTGAGCGGCAGTCGCCTTTCCACTGGGCGCATCTCCGGACGCGGATTCCCGTGATCGGCGTGCTGTGGGAGAACCTGGCGCTGCTGCGGCTCACCCGTCTCCTTGCGGTTCTCCTACGCGGAGGAGTGCCGCTCCTGGACGCGCTGCGGCTGGCCGGCCAGGGCGCGGAGAGCCCGCTCCTCCAGGCCGCCATGTGGGACGCGATCCCACGCGTGGCCGCCGGCGAATCGCTCGCCGCTTCCTTCGCCCATGCCGGCATCCTGCCGCCCACCTTCATTGGGCAGGTGGCGGCGGCGGAGAGCGGCAGTGACCTGCCGGGGGCCCTCGACCGCCTCGCCGGATGGTACTCGGAGCGCGTGGACTACCTCGCCGCGCGGGTGGGCGCGCTGGTGGAGCCGATCTTCATCCTCGGCCTCGCGCTGCTGGCGGGATGGGTCGCCTTAGGGGTGCTGAGCCCGCTCATCACCGTGATTCAGAGCCTGAGCGGTGGGCAGTAGGGATCCCGCACATTTCTATTCGAGAACGAAGTGCTTGTAACCGGGCGAATGGGAGACTGGGGGAGAGGGAGATGGGGGAGAGTGGGGGTCCGCTCCCGTGCTTGGCCACTCCCGTTCCCCCACTCACTCTCTCCCCCATTCAACCTGTCAGAACTGATTTGACCGCTTGCTAGCCTGTGGAGCGCCAGTGGAAACCGTCATTGAAGGTCGATGGAAGAATGGGGATGGAGCGCGCCTCCACATCGCTCCGGAGGGGATGACGCTACTGGACAGCGCGGGCGGCGTCATCGGGTCCGTGGCGTATGACGACGTGGCGGGCGTGGTGGCGGACGGGCGCGGACGACACGGCCTGATCAAGGTGGAGCTGGAGACCGGCGCGATCTGGATGCTCGACCGGATCCATCCGCTTCAGGCTCGGTACGGCGCGGAGCTGATTCAGGAGCAGCTCTCCGCTCTTCACCGGCGCACCCTGCCGGTCTACGCGGAGCGGCAGCCGTTCGCTGCCATCCAGGAGACGGTGAGATCGCTGCTCTCTGGGTCCAATGGCGTTGTCAACACGGTTGACTTCATCCTCACGCAGGCGGCCCACCACGGCGCGAGCGACCTCCACCTGGAGCCGACGAGCGCCGGACTGGGGGTGCGGCTGCGGGTCGATGGCGTACTCTCAGATGTGGCGCGGGTCCCGCTACTCTGGCTGCCGCGGCTGCTGGCACGCCTGAAGGTGCTGGGCAACCTCGCCGTCTACCGCGCCGACCTGCCGCAGGAGGGACGCTTCGCCCTCCGGCTCAAGGACCGGACGGTGGATGTGCGCCTCACGCTTCTCCCAACGCTGCACGGGGAGAAGGCGGTCCTGCGCCTCTTCGACCCCGCCCGGACCTTGATGAGCCTGTACCGGCTGGGGATGGCTCCAGACACACGGGCGGCGTGGGACGCGATACTGAAGCGTCCCCAGGGGCTGGTCCTGCTCACCGGTCCCAGCAATCACGGCAAGACCACCACCCTCTACGCGAGCCTCAGCCGCATCCACATGGAGCGCCGCGACCTAGCCAACCTCTGCACCGTGGAGGATCCGATTGAGTACGACTTGCGTGTGATCCATCAGACGCAGGTGAACCCGGCGGTTGGCCTCACCTTTGCCGCGGGGCTGCGGACCGTGCTGCGGCAGGACCCGGAAGTCATCATGATCGGTGAGATCCGGGACGAGGAGACGGCGGGGATCGCGGTGCGGGCGGGCCTCACGGGGCACCTGATCCTAAGTAGCATCCACGCTCCCTCGGCGGCCGGTGTCTTCGCGCGGCTGGTCGATCTCGGCTGCGAGCCGTTCCTGGTGGCCAGCTCCGTCACGGCGGTCCTGGCGCAGCGGCTGGTCCGCCGCGTCTGCCCGGAGTGCCGCGCGCCCGACCCGGACGCCGCCGGAGAGATGGCCGGATACGTTGACGACAGTCCCTACCAGTGGAGCCGTGGCGCAGGCTGCAACGCCTGCGGAGGGACCGGCTATCGGGGCCGCACCGGGATCTTCCAACTGCTGGAAGTAACGGACGCTGTGAGGGACGCGGTTATCCGTGGTGAAGCCACCCACGAACTCGAGACCAGGTCCGAGGGGATCAGCCTCGTGATGGACGCCATGCGGAAAGCCGCCGCTGGGATCACCACCCTGGACGAAGTGAAACGGGTCCTCGGGTGGGGTCCGATCGGCTCAGCGCACGAGATGGAAGCGCTTCGGGGCTGGACCCAATACCGATGGATCGACGAACTTCAGGAGGCTGGCGGATGACCTCAATACCACCGCTGACCGTCGTGATTGCAGCCGCACTCGCCGGGCTGCTCCTCTTCTACGTCTTCTTCCTGCCCTCCTGGACGCTGCCCCGCGCCCGCGCTCCGTTGGCGATGGTTCTTGCGCTTTGCCTCGGCGAGCTATTCGTCCTCTTCCTGATGGGAGGGATCGTGACGCTGGTGATCTGGCGGCTGGGAGAGATGGTGCTGCTGACCCGGATGCAGCCGCTGGCCGGGCTGCTGCGGCCCGTGCTGCGCCAACCGCTGGCTCCACGCGGGCGCGGACCCCGGCGGAACCGCTACGCGCAGTACCGTGAGCCGATGGCGTGGAACCGGGGGCCATCCACCTACTGACGCCGATTGGGCAAAGGGCAAGCGCATGATCGATTCCCGCACATTCCCCACGAGGAGAAGCAGGCCGCGCCGACTTACCCGGACGCGGCGGGGCGGCGCATTGCTCTGGACGGTTGCCGCCCTCGCTCTGGCGGTTGCGCTCACCCCGGTCTTCGTCGGCCTCTGCCGCGCCCTCAGCCAGGCCACGGCCCGAGGAGGCTATCGGCTGATCGCCACCCGGGCCGGCACCCGTGAAATGGACCGCCTGCGGTATGGGACCGTCACGGCCCGGAACTTCGGGCTACCGGAGCTGCCCGCCGGCCGCTGCGAGATCAAGGTTGCACCCGCGGAGGGAGGCTTGAAGCGGGTCGACATGACCATCACCTGGAGTGAAAGGGGCGCTACCGGACGGGCGGAGTGGACCACCCTGGTGCGGGAGGGCGCACAGCGATGAAACTTAGTAACCGTCGCGGGGGGCTGCTGATCCAGATGATCACGGCTGTCGGGGTGAGCGGCGTCATCCTTGGAACGGTGGTCCCGCTCGTTCTGGAAGCACGGCGGCAGGCGGACTGGGGTATTGCCAAGGCGCGGCTCACGGTCGTCGGCCGCGAGATCAGCTCACGCCTCGAATCGGATGCGCGGTCGGCGGTGCAGGCCGAGGCGAGCGGCGCTCATCTCCTGCTCACCGTGGCGCGGATGGCCGGCCCGAGCGACCAGGTCAGCTACTCTTTCAGGCGGGCGGTGCTGACCCGTGAGCGGCTGCGCTCCGGCCGGGTGCTGGAGCGGCAGCAGTGGGGCGCCCCCTTGCGCGCAATCCGGTTCTGGGCCGAAGGCCGACGGGTCGGCGCGAGGATGGACCTCGTCCGCGCTCTGCGGGGCCGCGAACTCAGCCTGCCGCTGGAGGTGACTGCGGAGCGGAGGGCCGACGAATGAGCGACCGACGGATCAGCCGACGGATCAGCGGGCACAGCCTACGAAGGGGCGGAACGCTGGCATTGGTTCTCTGCCTCTACCTCGCCCTCGGCAGCATTCTGCTGGGCGCGGTCACCGTTGCGGTGGCCGCCCAGGGTGCCGCAGAGCGGGAGTACCGTCGCAGCCAGGCGCTCGCCCTGGCGGAAGCGGGGATTGCGGAAGCCCGAAGCGGGCGACTGGGCCACGGCTGGAAAGCATTGGGTTCGGGACGGTATACGTGGTCACGGAACGGGGCGATCGTGACGGCGCGAGGAGAGGTGATCGGCGCGGCCGGACCGATCACCCGCACCGTCCGCGTCAAACTGGGACCCGGCGGGAGCGTGAGCGCCTGGGAGGAGGGACCGTGAAGGAAATGGCAATCGTGCACCGCACCCGCGGCTTCACCTTCTTGGAACTTACAGTGGTGATCGGGGTGATCGCCATCCTGGCCGCCATCCTCTTCCCGGTCTTCGCCGGAGCCAGGGAGAACGCACGTCGCTCGACCTGCCAATCGAACCTCCACCAGATCGGCCTGGCGCTGCACGCCTATGCCCGTGACCACGACGGAATGCTGCCGCCACGCCCGCTCGATCTCGCACCGATTGCGGTTCCGTATCTGAATTCCACGGCCATCTTTGGGTGCCCCAGTGACAACGAGTACTCCAAGCAAACCCTGGCTGCAACGCCGTTTCCGTCCAACGCGCCGAGGGAGCCTGGCCTGATGAAGCTCACTTTGCCGCTGGTGAGCAGCTACGCCTATCGGGCGGGGCTGAACCTGGACCACCGGGGCGATGAGCCCGTTGCGGGCGACTGGTCCCCGATCCACCGCGAGGCAGGGAACATCCTGCACCTCTCCGGCTATGTCCGCTCACTCCCCGGAGGGTCGTGGAAACCGGTGGTCTCAACGCCCCGGCCAGGTTTCGCCCCCGCACCCAATGCAATGAACGGTCCACAATGAGGAAAACCGCCGCCCCAGCCCATCGAGCCGTTGCCCCATGCCCTCGGGCACACGAGAGCTGCCGCCGGATGCGCCGTCCCGGCTTCACGCTGATCGAACTGATCTTCGTCGCTGGCATCACAGCCATCCTGGCCGCCATTCTCTTCCCCGTCTTCACCCAGGCACGCGCAGCGGGCGTGAAGTCGCGGCGGGTGAGCGGCGCCTACCAGCTTGGGCTCGCGCTCCAGTTGTATGGGCGCGACCACGACGGGAAGCTGCCGCCAGGGGAACAGGATCTCTCCCCGCTGGTCACTCGGGACTACGCCCCACGCCACCTGCTCCTGAACGAGGCCGATCCGCTGGCCGAGGTCATCCGGCCACTGGCACCGCAATTCAGCAGCTTCCAATACCGCGGCGGCCTCTCCATTGAGGACCGCGCCGACATCCCCCTGCTGGCGGAATGGCACGAGGATTCCCAGCAAGGAGCAATGGTGCTTTCCCTCTCCGGGAGCGTCAAGTGGGTCAAGACGCAGGGGGGGAGCGCGTGGATTCCCGTGACGGCGGGACCGCGTCCCCTGCCACCAGGTGTGGGGTTGCCGCCTGGCAGCGCTCTCACCCCTTTCAGACAACCTCCCTCCAAGGGGAAGCCGGACATCGGAGACAACTCGCCCGCACCCTCCGGCGGAGTGGGAGGCACCGAATGACGACCACCCGGACCATCCGTGGCCCGCAAGCGCGGCCCGGCTACACGTTTCTGCGGCCCGGCTACACGTTTCTCGAGCTTCTGGCTACGCTCGGGATCATCCTGATCCTGTTGGCGGTGCTGACACCGGTCTTCCTCCAGACGCGCAACGATGCCCGCCGGACCGGATGCGCCAGCAACCTCAGCCAGATCGGGATTGCGGTCCACCTCTACGCCCAGGACTACAGCGGCGCGCTGCCACCCGCTAACGACGCCCTCGGGGCTACTATGCCGCAGATCAAGAACTACGGGGTCCTCACCTGCCCCATGGACCTGGACCCGCAGAGCGCCCGGATGAACGCGCTGCAGTCCGTTCAACCCGGGGTCGCCCCGTACAGCAGCTACCGCGTTCGCGGCGGCCTCTCAACCGATGATGATCCAATGACGGCCTTGGCGCGCGACCGCCAACCCTGGCACAACGGGGCGAACGTGCTCTACCTGGATGGCCGCGTGGAGTGGATCTCCCGGAGCCGCCTCAAGTCGATCCCCATGCCAGGCGAGTAGTGACCAGTCAGTCGAGTGTGGATTCCGGATTACGAGTTGCGTGCGTGGACGTTTGCCTGCGAGCAAGGCTAGGCGTCACCGGTCAGGTGCAGAGACCCGTCGGCCGCAGTGATTGAACGCAGCGCAAGGCAGCGCAAGGCTGCTGGCTATGGTTCTGGGGCCAATGCCCGGTCAAACGGCAAAGCGGCCGCCGTCTCGGCCACGGTACGTAGGGCGGGCGCTCAGTCGCCGCCCCGCCTTCGCGCCGGTACTCCTCGCGTCAGGCGGTATGACCTCTGGATGCTGGGGTGGCAAACCTGTCGATAACGGCTCCTTCGCCGGAGACAGGCGGGCAGGGACGCCCCGCCTTACAACCGACCGAACGGATGCCTGCGGCAAAGCGAGTACCGTCTCGGCCAAGGAATGTCGAGCGGCTGCTCCGTCGCCGCTCCGTCCTTGTGGCGATTCCCCTTGTGCCAAGCGGGACCAGCACTGGACGCCGACGCGGCTTCCTCGACGATGACTTCTTCACCCGTCTACGTCCTTCGGTGCAGCGTTGGCCGGGATCCGAAATCCGAGATTCAGGAAGCGGGGCTCTCGTACAGCGCTTCGATCCAGTAGTAGGCGCCACGGGCCAGCAGGAACCGCCGCAGCCATTCCGTGAAGCTCTCCGCAATGGACCGCCATTCGTGCGGCTGCTCGGCGTGGACGCCATCCAGGACTCGACCGCTGGCAATCTCGAACACCAGGAAGTCGCCGGCACCGTTCACGCGCCCAAAGACGAGGTAAGGCTGGAGCGCCGCCGCGCTGTATTGCTCCTCTTCCTCCGCCTGCAGGTCCGCCAGCAGCTCCACGGACGCGATGCCGACGCCGTGCATCCCCGAGTCGTTGACAAAGAGGTTGGCACCGTTGCTGAACCGGAGGAAGTCCGCGAACTCCGCCGGGAGCCGCTTGCCCTGGACCAACTGCAGGGAGGCTAGATCGGTCTCCGAAGCGGGCGCGAAGAGCATCACCTCGTAGGAGTCCTTGACGCCGCCCGCTTCCACGGTCACCCCGCCGCTGCGGTGAAGTCGCCGCAGGTGATCCGCCAGAGTCGGCAGATCACGGGAAAGCTCTTCTGGAACATCCTGCAGGACCGATGTGTCAACGCCGTGAGAATCCATGCTCGCGCTCCGTGAGCCGGGTGCGCTGCACCCGACCGGTTGGCGAGGCCGCACGGTGGGTGCCGGCTGACTCGCTTATCTGGAGGTTCCCCGGCTCAGTGCCGGCTTCCTTCCGTGCGACGTAGCTGCAAGTCGCACGCCCCCTGCAATAGACTACTTCGAGAGACGGGACTGGAAGGCGTCGCCCTGCGACCAGTCGCGCTTGCCGAGGCCTTTGCGGTCCGGCTTCACTCCCTCAGCGCGGGCGTAGCGGGCCACAGCAAATCCGGTGCGGTTGACTCCGTACATGCAGTGGATGTAAACGTCGCCGACCTTCCGCGCCTGCCGGAGCTTGTCCGGGAGGGAACGGTCGAGCGCGCTCACTGGCAGGTAACGCAACTCGGCCCTTTTGGCGGCGATGGCTTCGTCGGCGGGCGAGAGCCGACCTCCCTTGCCGCTCCGATCATCCGCGTTGGGCGGCGTGCGGAGGTCGATCAGCGTTACGGTCACCCCCCGCCGCTTGGCCTCCGCAGCCAGCGTTCTGAGAGTTTCCGGCTTCGGCGCGCCTCCTCGCCAGACACGGCGGCCCCCGCGCTCATCAACCAGGTGGACGTTGAAGCCAGGAGGCGCCGTGGCGGCAGAAGCGGCGCTGATCAGCAGCGCGGAGAGTATCAGGGGAACTCGCATAAGCAGGTATCCACTCCGTCCCGTTCGGCGGCAACGCTCGTCCGCTCCGCCGTCCACTGATCTACGCGCTTCAGGGGCGATTCAATTCCCCTCGTCGACCAGCAGCAGCCGGTTCATTGCGGGGTAGACGTCGTCCGTGAGAAGCTCGCGTGCGGCCTCTCTTCCGCCCCGGGATCGGATGCGGTAGGTGACCACACGGCAACCGCGCTTGCCGGGGTTGCGGACCGTGCGCGTGGGCAGTCCCTCTTTCCATCCGTGCCGGACTGTCACCGGATCTTCCGAGCCCGCCACCTGCTCCTCGATGGCATAGCGGTCGGGCAGCTTTCCCGGCCCAACCACGCGGAACTCGACCAGATTGGCGCGGACTTCCGCCTCCAGCCGCACCGGCCAGGTATGGTCGTTGCGGAACTTCAGGTCGATGCTGGGGTAGGCGACCGCCGCATCCCGGCCAGGTGCTACGTAGCCCGCCAGCCAGCGGTGCCGGTGCCGCTCGATGGGCGTGAGGCCGGCGAGCATTGCGGCGTTGTAGAGGGTGCTGGAGGCCTGGCAGACGCCGCCGCCCCAGCTCGGGACCAGCTCGCCGTCGAAGCTCACCGGCGCGCGCTTGTAGCCGGAGTCGCTCGACCACGCTCCAACGGCTTTGTTGAACGAGAAGACCTCGCCCGGCTTCAGCCAGCGGCCGTTGATCGACCGCGCCGCCAGCACGGCGTTGTGCGCCTGGTTGCGGGTGCGGCCATTCAGCGTAGTGACAAAGCGGGAGAGCACCACCTCATGCGGACGCTGTGCGACGGCCCACGCGCCACTCCCCGCCACACCGAGCGCGAGCGCTCCTAGAAACCAACGGTCGATTGCGCGCACCTATCCGCTCCCGCACTCCATCAAAGGGTTAACCTTGGCAATCAAGACTGATAGTGGGGTTCCAGGTCGGCACGGTTCGGTGCGCGGCGTCCCAAGGTCCACCGCACGCGGACGACCTCCGCCACGGGGAGCACGGGGGCTCCAATGAGCCGGGCGCTGAACGGATGGAGACGAGCCAGCAGCAGGATCCCAGCCGTCACCGCCGCGCATCCGGCAACCAGAAGCGGCACCCGTGCGAACATGACCAGGGAAGCGGGCACGAAGAGCGAGGTGATCCAGAGCGCCAGCGGATGCACCAGGTAGACGCCGAAAGAGACTCCCGCGATCGTCCGCAGCGAGGGAAGCCAAGCGCTGCCTGCCGCCCAGCGCCCCAGAAGCCAGAGGGCGGGAAGCACCGCCAGCGTGACGACGATCACCAGCGGCCGGTGGCTGCTGAACTCCGGCCCGCCCGTGGTCGCGAGGGCGAAGTCCGCCAGCACAAGGGACGCCCCGGCAACGGCAGCCTTCGGTGCCCAGGAGGCGCGGCCATGGAGCCAGTTCAACAGCCCTCGGTATTGCTGCGCGATCAGCCCGCCTGCCACCAGGTAAACAATCCACGCCGGCAGCAGGCCGTGGGCGGTGCTCCAGAACGTCTCCCACCCATGTGGCGGCCGGGTGTAGCTGAAACCCGCTTGCCACGCCAGGCTGATGAGCAGCGAGGCCGCGAACATGTTCCGCGGCGCGCGCCTGATCAACGGCTGGATCCAGGGGAACACTACGTAGAACTGGGCGACCATCCCAAGGAAGTAGAGGTGCCGCTGCCCCGCCAGTCCGAGGGGCAACCGAAGGGCGACCTGATCCGGGGTGGTCGCCTCTCCAAAGATCGCGAGGTAGACGATGCACCATGCCACGAACGGCAGTAGGATGCCCCCCATGCGCCGTCGGTAGAATTCCCGTGCGGGCAGTGCGTCCGATCGACCGTGAGCGAGCACGAAGCCCGAGAGCACAGCGAAAGTAGGTGTGGCCCACAGCAGGAGTTGGTAGAGCCAACCTGCCGCCGTGAAACGCTGCGCTCCTGCGTCCGGCGGCGTCACCACCGCCAGCACATGCATGACCAGCACTGCCATGCAGCACCAGGCACGCAGTACGTCGACTTCAGGGACACGCTCTCGGGTGGAGGACATGAATGGCCAAGCCTGCTGCCTCCCCCGCCAAGAGTGAGGGGCACCTTCCCATTGTAGCCTCTTAATCTGATGGAGGAAAGAGCTCGGAAGGTTCAAGTGAGGGTTCAGGATTCGGGGTTCAGTCTGTGCATCGGCTGCGGCCGCTGGGCCAGAGGTTCGGGGTTCAGTCTGTTGCATTGGCTGCGATCTCGTGACCAGAGGATCAAGGTTCGGAGGTTTCAAACGATGTATGGGTGAACCGCGCGAGTCGCCTGACAGAGCCGCCCGCTCGGACGCTAGGCTCGATGAAGGCGGTAGGCGGCAGTCTCCCGCCTCAGACTGAACCCCGAACCCCGAACCCCGAACCCTGAACCCTGAACCCTCTCCCGTTGTTTGACGGTCCTCAGGGGCCGCAGTATACTGGTGCGTCCCGGCTGTCCCTCGGACTGGCGGACACACCATCCTTGATGTTCCAGAACCTCTCTCAAAAGCTGACAGGCATCTTCGGCCGCCTGCGGGGCAAGGGCACGCTGCGCGAGCAGGACGTGAACGATGCCTTGCGCGAGGTGCGCTTGGCGCTGCTTGAAGCGGACGTGAACTTCAAGGTGGTCAAGGACCTCGTGGCGCGGATCAAGGAGCGGTCCGTCGGATCCGAGGTGCTGGAAAGCCTTACGCCCGGCCAGCAGGTCATCTCCATCGTCAATGAGGAGCTGTGTGCCGTCCTCGGTGAGGATGAGAGCCGCATCCAGTACTCCTCCCGCCCGCCGACCGTCATCATGATGGTCGGCTTGCAGGGGTCCGGTAAGACGACCACCTGCGCCAAGCTGGCCACGCTGGTGCGCCGGCAGGGCCGCCGCCCGTTCCTTGTGGCGTGCGACGTCTATCGTCCGGCAGCCATCAAGCAGCTTCAGGTGGTGGGAGAGTCAGTCAAGGTCCCGGTTCACGCGGACCATGAGCAGAAGGACGTAGTCCGCATCGCGCAGGACGGCCTCCGGGCAGCTCAGGCGCAGCAGTGCGACGTGGTCATCATCGATACTGCGGGCCGCCTTCATGTCGACGAAGAGATGATGACCGAAGTCGCCCAACTCCAGGCGACGCTGCAGCCCGCCGAGATCCTGCTAGTGCTGGACGCCATGACCGGCCAGGACGCCGTCACGGTGGCGACCCAATTCACCGAGCGCCTGAACGTGACCGGCTTCGTGCTCTCCAAGCTGGACGGCGATGCTCGCGGTGGCGCAGCCATCTCCATTCGCGCCGTCACCGGCAAGCCAATCAAGTTCGCCGGCATCGGGGAGAAACTGGACGCCATTGAGCCGTTCCACCCCACCCGGATGGCCTCCCGCATCCTCGGCATGGGCGATGTCCTCTCGATTATCGAGAAGGCGCAGTTCGCGGTGGATGAGAAAGCGGCGCTTGAGCTGGAGAAGCGGCTCAAGGCGAACAAGTTTGACCTGGAAGACTTCCTTTCCCAACTGGTGCAGGTGCGCAAGATGGGTCCGTTGGATCAGATCCTCGGTGCCCTCCCCGGCTTCAACCAGGCCAACATGCCGAAGCCGGAGATGGACGAGAAGAAGATGGTCCACACCCAGGCCATCATCCAGTCCATGACCCGACAGGAGCGCCGCGAGCCGGAGCTCATCAACGGCGCGCGCCGCCGCCGCATTGCCAAGGGCAGCGGCACCAGCGTTCAGGAAGTCAACCAGGTCCTTAAAGAGTTCGAGCAGATGCGCTCGATGTTTTCCCAGATCCACAAGCTCCAGACCGGGAAGAAGAAGCTCCCCGGCATGGGCCGCATGATGGGTCGTATGCCCTTTCGGCGCTAATCGGCGCCAGTACTTTTCAAGATCCTAACCGGTCCCTTTCAGGAGAGATCCCTTGCCCGTCCGTATCCGCCTCACCCGCATGGGTGCCAAGAAGCGCCCGTTCTACCGCATCGTCGTGGCCAAGTCGGCCTCCAAGCGCGATGGCGGCACCATCGACCAGATCGGCTACTACGATCCGCTCACCGACCCGGCCACCGTCAAGATCGACGAGACCAAGGCCCTCCTCTGGCTCAACCGCGGTGCCCAGCCTAGCGATACTGCCGCCTACCTGCTCAAGGGCCAGGGTATTCTGGACAAGTTCACCGAGGGCAAGGCCGAAGTGCGCGCCGCCGCGAAGGCTGCCAAGGCCAGCGCCTAATCTGCAGTTCACCCAACCTGTTCCTGGGTTGGGTATGCCTGCCTTTGATCGCTGGTGCCGAGCCGGCACACAGGGGGCGATTAGGCCAAGATGAACCGGCTTGCCGGGGCGCATTTCACGCCCCGCGATTGACTGGATGCGGGAGTGCGCGATGCGTGACGTGGTGGATGTACTGGTCCGGGCCCTGGTGGATGAGCCGGATTCCGTCGAAGTGGTGGAGCAGCCGGGGCGTGCCGGCACGGTGAACATCAAGGTCTATGTGAGCCCGCGTGACGCAGGCAAGGTGATCGGTCGCAATGGGCGCATTGCCGCTGCGATCCGCACGGTCGCCAACGCTGCCGGGGCGCGCCACAACCTTCGTGCCATCGTGGACATCAACCCCTGACGCGGTGCGCGATGTCGCTGCAGCCGGTGCCGCTCTGTTGCGGCCGGCCAGAAGCCCGCTGATTGATAGCGGAAAGAGGGTCCGCGCTTCATGCCGGACGCCTCTTGTCTTGTCTGCCCGCAAGCAGCATCTGCGGGCGTCCGTTTGGACTTAGTTTTAGGTGGGCGGCAGGTGCGTGACTTTTGTCGCCGCGCGGCCCACGGGAGAATGCGATGAACCTTAAGCGACAGGTACTCCTCAAGGCGGTGGTCACCGACAAGCTCAAGCAGCAGCTGGTCGAGGACGTTCAAGATGCCATCAAGCGTGTGGAAGAGGCTCAGGATGAGCTGGAGCGCCAGAGCCGCCGCATGATGCTGGAGTTGCAGCGCACCGACCTCAACCGCGCCATGGCGTTCCGCCAGCAGTTGGACGTCGAAAAGCGCCGCCAGGAAGATGCGAAAGCGGAACTTCAGGAGCAGCTCAACGAGTACCAGAACCTGACCCTGGGCGAGGAGATCACCCGTGGCGCGCTGGAAGGCCATATCGAGGTCAAGGTTGGCGACAACCTCCTCGAGAAGATGGGCCTTGCCGAGATCCTGGTGGAGGACGACCTGATCAAAGAGATCCGTGACCCCGCCCCGCGCAAGGACACTCCGCGCCTGATCCTTTCCTCCGGGTCGTAGTTTCTCAGGCCCAAACCGAGCCATGCGTCATGTCTGAACCGCAAGCAAGTCGCCCGGCCGATCTCGCCGTGGGGGTCTTTGTAGGCCCCCACGGCACCCGTGGTGAGGCGAAGCTGCGGCTGCTCACGGAGTTCCCGGAGCGCGTTGGGAAGCTCAAGGTGTTCCGCCTCCGCTTCCCGGATGGGGACGTGGAAGAACGTCGCGTGGAGGGTGCTCGTCGGCACAAGGACATGTTCCTCGTCCGCCTTGAGGGCATCGACTCCATGAACGCGGCGGACACGCTGCGGGGGGCGGAAGTTGTCATCCCTGCCGATGAGGCCACCCCGCTCCCCGAAGGCCGCTACTACGAGTACCAGATCCTCGGTCTGCGCGTGATCACCCCCTCCGGCGAGGAGCTTGGCGTGGTGCGGGAGATCATGCGCACCGCCAGCAACGATGTCTACGTCGCCGGCGAGTTCCTGATCCCGGCCACCAAAGATGCCGTGCTCGAGATCTCCCCCGAGAAGGGCATCCTCCTCGTCCGCAGCCGCGAGTACCTGGAAGGCGAAGAGGTGCGCTGATCTTCGGTTTTGGGTTCCTGGTTTCTAGTTTCTCGTTACCCGTGAAGCGATGACGGCGGCAAAAGGCAGGAGTGAAGGCGCTTTCATTGGCTATGCCGGGTGAGGGCTGTGTGAGATTCTTTGCCCCAAGGCAAGCGCTTCCGGACTCGCATAACCAGAAACAAGCAACCAGAAACCCCACCCCCCGTGCGCATCGACGTCGTCACCATCTTCCCCGACATGCTGCGCTCTCCGCTGGAGCAGAGCATCCTCAAGCGCGCCCGCGACTCCGGCGCGCTTGACGTGCGCGGTGTCGACCTCCGGGACTACACCACCGACCGCCACCGGCAGGTGGATGACTCGCCTTATGGGGGCGGGGTCGGCATGGTGATGAAGCCGGACCCCTTCTTCCGCGCGGTCGAGGCGCTCTCCGCGGAGCCGCCGCCGCCCAGTCGCGTGATCCTCTTCACCCCGCTGGGTAGGCCGTTCACGCAGCCCGTGGCGGAGGAACTGGCGCGCGAGGAGCGGCTCGTCCTTCTCTGCGGCCGGTATGAGGGGATCGACGAGCGCGTCCATCGCCACCTCGCCACGGACGAGCTATCGATCGGCGACTTCGTCCTGACCGGCGGGGAGTTGGCCGCCCTGGTGCTGATCGACGCGGTGGCCCGGCTTATTCCCGGCGTCCTCGGCAAGGATGAGTCGTCGGAGAGCGAGACCTTCGCGGAACATCTGCTGGAGTATCCGCACTACACCCGCCCGCCTGACTTCCGCGGCTGGAGCGTGCCGGACATCCTCCTTTCCGGCGATCATGGCGCCATCGAGCGATGGCGCCGCGAACAATCCCTGGACCGCACCCTCCGCCACCGGCCCGATCTGTTCCGGCAGCACGAGATGACCGAGGCTGACCGGAAGCTGCTGGGGCTGACCCCACCCAAGAAGCGGAAGCGCCCGCGCTCCAGCAAAGGCTGACATTCGCAATCAGGTGGGGTAGTGTGAACAGGACGCCCGTCACGGAGCGATGCGATGTCGATTGCCCCGCCAGAACCTGGACTGACGCTCACGCTGGATGAGTACGAAAGCTCGCGCGCTTGGAAGGACCACGAGTTGGTGCGCGGCGAACTTCAGCGCGTGTCACCCGCATCTGGGAAACATGGATTCTTTGAGATCGAGATCGCTTTCGCCCTGCGCTCCTACCTGCAGCACCATCCTTGCGGCTCGCTCTACGGTGGCGAGGCAGGCTTCATCCTCTCACGGAATCCCGACACCGTAAGAGGTGCGGACGTGGCCTACCTCGTTCGCGAGAAGGCGCAGCGAGTGCCTGACACTGGCTTCGTACCCTTCGCCCCAGATCTGGTAGTTGAACTGGTTTCACCGAACGACCGGTACGGCGAAGTGATGGCGAAGGTAGGCGACTGGCTCAACGGGGGTACACAGGTGGTGTGGGTCGTGGACTATCGGCGCAAGACGGTCGAGGTTTGCAAGATTGCCTCGATCCGCCTCTTCACCGAGAGCGACGTCCTGACGGCGGAGGAGTTGCTGCCAGGCTTCTCCCTGCCACTCAGTCAACTCTTCGCGTCGAACGGCTAACGGACTCTCCGAATCCGCGTAGTTGCCGTTCCCCTGGATTGGAGCTTGGTGCTGTTCGGAAGCTCCGCATAGCACGCCAGCGCACCAAGGTACTCGTCCTCCACCTCCTGCGCCCAGGGCTTGCCCTCTTCCTCGTACTCCCGCGCGCGCTCAAACCCCGCCGTCAGGCACCGGAAACCGGCGAACGGATCGCCGTGCCCGCGTAGGTGGCACGCCTCCAGGACTGCCCGGCAGAGCAGCCGGTACTCCAGCACTTCCAGTTCGTTGCGCCCGTCCATCCGCCCGTCCCCAAGGTCGATGATCGAGGTGTCCATCTCAGTTCTCTGACGCTTCTTACCAGACGCGTCTGGAACTTACACGCACCACCTGATCGTCTGGGGGTCGATCTGCCGGACGCGACGTTGGGCGGGCTTTCTTGCCGGTGCGGCATCAGCGGGCGGGATAGCAACCTGTGCCACCCCACCCGTTGAGCTGCATTTGCGGTCAGAGTCGTTAACCGTTGGCCGCCTGGAAGCTGCGCATGAACTGCGCCAGCGTGCGGCACCCCTCCGCCGGCATCGCGTTGTAGATGGAGGCGCGGATGCCGCCCACCGACCGGTATCCCTTCAGGGCAACCATCGCCTCCTGCGCCGCGCCCTTGATGAAGCGTTCCGTGAAATCCTCATTGGGCAAGCGGAACGTCACGTTCATGTGACTTCGCGAGGAGTGGTCAGCCACGGTGCCGGTGTAGTAGCCACCGGAGCTATCGATGGCATCGTAGATCAGCCCCGCCTTCTCGGTGTTGCGCTTCTCGATGGCCTCCAGGCCGCCCTGCCGCTCCAGCCAGCGGAAGCTTTCCAGCAGGAAGTAGATCCCGAAGGTCGGCGGGGTGTTGAGGCAGCTCTTCGCCTCAGAGAGCACCTTGAAGTTGAAGATCTTCGGCACGCTCTTCGGAATGCGGCTGTAGAGATCGCGGCGGATGATGGCCAGCGTCACCCCCGAGGGCCCCAGGTTCTTCTGCGCGCCCGCATAGATGACCGCCGTCCGGTCGACCGGATGCGGGCGCGACATCATCTCGGAACTTGCGTCGACAAAGAGGTTGGGATGCTCCGGCCACTCCGCCAGGCGATGGCCGTGGACCGTCTCGTTGGAGCAGACGTGCAGGTAGCTGGCGTTCGCGCTGGCGGACCAGCCGGTGGGCGGGCGGTCGAAGCCGCTCTCCTCACTGGACGCGATCACCCGGACCTGGTCGCCGTGCGCACCCTGCGCCGCCTGCGCGGCCTTCTTCGACCACTCGCCGCCCACCACATACTCCGCCGGGCCCAGGCCCTCTGCCGCCAGGAAGTTCATCGGCAGCGTGCTGAAGAGCTGAGTCGCCCCTCCCTGCAGGTAGAGGACGTCATGCGACTCCGGAATGGAGAGCAGGCGGCGGCAGCGTTCCGTTGCCTCGTCAAGAACCTGATCAAACTCTTTGCCCCGGTGACTGCACTCCGCGATGCCGAAGCCCTTGCCCTGGTAGTCGACAAGCGCGGCGGCGGATGCTTCGAGCACCTCTTCCGGGAGCGTCGCCGGGCCGGCGCTGAAATTGAAAACCCTGTGACTCATCTAGCAAATCCTCTGCGGCAAGTCATCGATGCACCGCTTGCAACTCCTCGCCGTGGGTCCCTCAAGGGTCCGGCGTGAAGAGCGGCGGCGATGATCTCAACTCCCTCTAGCGGAAGACGAGCCGCGTCTCTATCCTATCCCGAGCGGCGGCTTCCGAGGTGAGCCAAGGAGGTGCAGCGCGGACGAATGAGCCTTCGATGGGGGAGGGGTCGCGCATCCGAATGAACCTGCGGTGGCATCGCGCTGACTATGGAATCACCGGCGTCGAAGCTGAGGGGCGGGTCGAGGAAACGGGAGTAGGCGATTGGCAACGGATGTGGTAACGGGACGTAGGCTGCGGCTTCTATTCGCGGGCTTTCAGGTAGCTGCCGGGGTGGTGGTGGTCGTCTGCGCCGGAGGATGCGTTTCCCCACCAGCGGCTTCATCGGCGCCCGTCACCCCGGCCACCGGCATGGTGGTCCGGCTGGAGCGTGCCGGCGGGGGCAACGTCCGTGTGCTCGATATCGACCTCAACGATCCTTCCCTTCGGGTGGAGGTAGCAGTGGCGGAGGTCGCGCGCCGTGATGGGCGCATCACCGGCCGCGCCTACTCCGTGCCGGAATGGCTGGAACAGACCGGGGCGGTGGCGGGCATCAACGGCGGCTTCTTCGGAGAGACGGTTGCCGGTGACTTCAAGGAGATCCTCGGGCTGCTGCAAACGAGCGGGCGCGTCCGCTCCGTGGCACCGGTGCATCAGGCACGGGGTAGCGACACCCGGTACGCACGGGCGGCGGTCGGTTTCACCGGAGAGGGCACCCCGCTCATCGATTGGGTGACCAACCGTCCCGGCGATGACCAGCGGCTCCGCGCCCACGAGGCTCCTGAGTTCAAGGGTGCCGGCCAGCGGTGGCGCGTGGAGCAGGCGCTGGGATGCGGTCCCCGGCTCATCCGTGGCGGCAAGGCAAGCGTCACCTACCGCGGCGAGCGACTCGCTAGCCCAGGCAGGCTACCCCGGACCTTCCTCGGATACGGGGGACGGAAGGGCGCGGCGGAGCGGCTGGTTCTCTGCGCGGCGGACGGCATGGAATTCGCGGAGTGCGCTGAGTTCCTGCTCGACTACTTCGCCCGGCAGTACCAGGCGCCGTGCCACGAGGCGCTCTGCCTGGATGGCGGTGCCAGCACCCAGGCCGCCTGGCGGGAGAAGGGCCGCGTCACCGCCAGCCCCGACCCCGGCACGACCGTCCCCACTGCGGTGCTCGTCCACCGCCGTTAGGGAGTCATCTGGACTCCCTTTGCCGTCCTTTCGATCACCACCGCTCCCCACCGCGCGAACGCGGCGATGCGATCCTCGTCGGTCGGGAACTCCTGGTTCGGGCGACCGTTCTCGTCCACGAAACCGCTCTCTCCGGTCCGCACCCGTTCCTGATGGGCGGCCACCACGCAGGCACCTTCCCAGAAGATGGCGCGCAGCGGCTCGGGTACCGGCAGGCCGCCCAGGCAGGTCGGCTCCAGCGGCAGGAGGTCGGGCGTGTTGTGCTCGGTTCCCGCCGTGACGACCAGCCCCGCACGGCGCATGGCGGTGACGTATTCCGTGAGGACCTCCGGCCGGTTGCGGATCGGGATCAGCTCCGCAGCGTGGATGCCGCGCTCCCGGATGGATGCTACAAGCTGTTCCACCGGGGTTTCGAACGGGCAGATCGGGCTGGTGCCGTCCGCCAGCGTGGGGTAGCAGGGGATTCCGCCGAGAGCCAGCACCAACCGGTAGACGTGGTCGAAGCCGACATACGTCTCCTGAACGAAGGCGGGCTTTCCGGCTTTCATGAGATGGGAGCGAATCTCATTCTGGACCGTCACCGGGTCACCAGAACGGCTGGAGGGCACCCCGAAGAGGCTCGTCAGGAAAGGTTCGCGCTCCGGCTCGGGCAGCCGTTCGAAGAACAGCTCCTGGTAGGCCTGGGCCAGATGCCGCTCCTGCAGGTAGACCGTCTCCAGCGGGCAGCCATAGCGCTGCGCAATGGCCGACCGTAATGCCGAGGCATCCGGGCCGCCATCCAATCCGGCCTCTGCAACCAGATGCGAGAGGCGGGAGGCCATCTCCGTCATCCGAGCGGCGTCGTTCTCACGGATGACCGCCATCAGCGCGGCCGCATCGGCGGGGAGCGGGTCGTAGTGGGTGATGCCTTTGCCGCAGAGGTAAAACTTGCCGGGATTGCCGGGATCGTTGATCTTCACGTCCGTCTGGCGGAGGTCGTCCAGCATCGCCATCACCTCCAGGCCGAAGAGGGGGTGGATGCCCCGCGCCTTCGCCTGCTCCGCCAGCGGGGCGTAGACCTGGAAATCGT
>JANPLG010000398.1:0-11160 GCA_031426395.1 Actinomycetes bacterium | reverse complement strand
CAACCTTACGCGGGAAGATGAACGGAGTGACGCGAGCGGCGGGTCGGGGGATAATCGAGCCGTAGGGAAGCCCCGGCGCAGGCTCTGGTTCGAGCCATGAGGGACGGAGGTCAGCGATGACGGTCGTGATTGAGGCGGCTCCAAAGCTTGGACACGTCGAGCCGTCCCGCCCAGCCTGGATAGGAGCGGAAATCTCTGACGAGGAATTCGCGCGTCTCCAGGAAACCGATGGCTCCGTCCGCGGCTACGAATTGCACAACGGAAACCTTACTCCCATGCCACCCACCTTCGCACGGCAATCCACTCCGTGGGGTCGGCTCTTCGCTCGGCTCTCTGTCTATCTCGAAGAGGCCGATCTGGGGGAAGCGTGGCTTGATGTCGCGACGTACCTAGACCCCGACCGGCGGAGATGGCGCCTCTTCCCCGACATCTCCTACCTGGCAACCGACGAGCTCAGCAAGCTCGACTTCAACCGCATCAACGGCGCGCCCACCATGGTGTGCGAAGTCACAACCAACGAGTCGCGGCAGAATGACTACGTCGTGAAGATGGAGGCCTACCATCGCGCCGAGGTCCCATGGTACTGGATTGTGGATGTTGAGGACCAGGTGGTGAAGGAGTTCCAGCACGCGGATGCTGGCTATGAGCTGATCTCCACGACACCGTTTGCAGCGGCCTTCTCCCCGCAGCTCTTCCCCGGATTTGCGGTCGTCCTGGAGCGCCAGCCGCCTCGCTGAGCGGTTTCCCGCCCCGCACCAACTCGTGCCTTTCTGAAAACCAGAGAAACCATGCCGCAAGTAGTCGAGAGTGAGCGCCCCTTCGAGGGCCGGATTGTGACCGTGCGCTTGGACAAGGTGCGCCTGGAGGATGGAGCGGTCATCCGCCAGGAAGTGGTGGAGCATCGGGAGTCGATGACGGTGGTGGCCGTGGATGGCGACCGCGTGCTGCTGGTGCGCCAGTACCGTCATCCCACGGGCCAGGAACTGCTGGAGACAGCGGCGGGTTCCGTGGATCCCGGAGAGACGGCGGAAGACGCGGTGAACCGGGAGCTGGCCGAAGAGACCGGCTTCCAGGCGCGGAATGTTCGCTACCTTGGCTCCTTCTACCTGGCGCCCGGTTGGTGCACGGAATACATGCACGCCTACCTCGCCACGGACCTCTTCGAGTCGGCGCTGGAACCGGATGAGGACGAGCGGATTGAGGTCGTGTGGCTCTCCATTCCAGAGTGGGAGCGGCTCATCTCGGCGGGCGAGATCAAGGACTGCAAGAGCATCGCCGCCTGGCACCTGGCCCGGCCTCATCTCAACTGTGCTTGACGAAGCTCTGAGCGGGGAGTGGTATGGACGATACTCAAAAGCTTGCGCTGGCCGTGGCCCTCGCCGCCGAGGTGCACCGTGGGCAGACCCGTGACGAGGGAGCACCGTACATCGAGCACCCCATACGGGTGGGCCGCATCGCGGCTGTTGAGCTGGGGATAGGCGACGTCGACCTGCTTTGCGCTGCCTACCTGCACGATGCCATTGAGGACGCGGAAGATCCCGACAAGGTGCGCCGGGATATCGGGGAGCTGTTTGGTGCGAGAGTGCTGGAGGTGGTCGAGATCTTGACCAAGCCGGCAGCCACGCCGGAGCATCGCGAGGCGCGCAATGCGACCTACCACGCTCGCCTCCTGGCCGCCCCGCGCGAGGTGCGAATGCTGAAGCTGGCTGACCGTCTTGACAACACGCGCTGCCTGATCCATTGCCCCGACTCCAAGAAGCGGGCGCGCTACCTGGCCGAAACCGAGGAGAAATACCTGCCCCTCGCAGAACAGACGGGCGTTCTCGTTGAGGAGCTCAGCCGCGCCACGGAGCGGGTGCGTGAGCTTTATGGCCTGCAAGGGGATGGGGAGTAGCAGCTCATGGCGCAGACGCGCGACAGCAAAGGCAGGCACCGGTGGCATATGGGAATCGCCGCCTCGTTGCTGACTATCTTGCCGTACGCGACGGCTGAAGCGGCGAAGTACGGCGAGGAGCAAGTCGCCGAGCTGGTGGAGATTGTTCAGAGCGAGAAGGCGCCGGAAGCCCGACGGGCCGCCGCTGCCCGCGAGTTGGAGAAGACCGACGTCCGGACGCACCTCTCCGTTCTGCGCCGCCTTCTGCGTGAGGAGCGAAGCCCGGACATCCGGCTGGCCTCCGCCTGCACCCTGGCGGCGCTGGGGGACCGGAAGTCGCCCAAGGACCTGCTGCTGGTCACGGCGTACGACGGGAACCGCACGGCCAGCGTCTCGCGCTGCGACGTGCTGATCGCGCTGGGAAAGCTCAAGGATGGCGCGGCGCTCTTCCATCTGGAGCGGGCGTTGAAGTCGCCAGCGCCGGAGGATGAGCCGCTCTACCACGCGGAAGCGGGCCGTGCCCTCGGGGCGCTCGGCAGCCCGGAAGCGGTTCAGACGTTGCTTTCGATGCTCCGAGATGGCGTTCCCGCCGCTCGCCGCGCCTGTGTCTCACCGCTTGCCGAAGCGGCCCGCACGATCGGGCACCCGTTCCGATCTGCGGCCGCCGCAGCCGTCCTGCAATCCGCCCGCACGGACGGGGACGAAGGGGTCGCGCTGCAGGCGATGGGGGCGGTCCTCTGGGAAGGCGCGGGAACGCCTGCCTTCTTCCCCTTGCTGGAGCGTGACCCCGACCCGAAGGTCCGAGCGCGTGCGGCACGAGCGATGGACCGGCATTACCTGACCGCTCCCCGCCTCCAGCGCCTGCGAGCCGCCCTGCTGCGTGAGCAGCACCCGGAAGTCCGCGCCGCGATGGAGTCCACGCTTGCGAGCCAGCGGAGTGGCTCCTGCGCTTAGCACCGCTCTTCCGCGCCGTCAATAAGAACGGCCGGACCAGTGCGGCCACAACAGCCGCCGCCTGGAGCGAGAACGCAATCAATCCACGCCGCAACGCATTATTGTTTGATTCAACTCAGTTCTATAGCTGGAGCCGATTCGCCGCGACAACTGGCGCCGAGGGTCTGCAAGAGGTTGTGGACCGTCTGAACCGGGGCAAGGAAGGTGCATCGCCTCGGGTGGTGGAAAGGGTCGCGGGATATTGCCGGTGGTCGCGCAGCAAGGGAGGTGTACTGTGGCTGATCAGGAGTTTTACGGAATACGTGCCAAATCCGCGGTCGATGCGCTGTCGATCGCTTCGGCGAACAGCCGGCTGCGCGAGATGAAGCTGCTGCTGGCCGAAGGGGTGGATGTGAACGGCATCGCTTCGTACTCCGGCGGCACGCCGCTGCACGCTGCCGCCAGCGGCGGTTACATGCGCTCCCTGAACTTTCTCATCAAGGCCGGCGCAGACCTGAACTCAACCGACCGGAATGATCTCACGCCGCTGATGAACGCCTGCTCGCTCGGTCTGGTCAAGGGCAGCCGGGCTGCGCTGCGGCTGATGGAGGCGGGGGCCAACGTGGCGTACATCCGGGCCGGGGATGACATGACGGCCCTCAAATTCGCCGTGCACGCCTGCACGCACGAGGTCATCCAGGCGCTCATCGACCGTGGTGCGGACGTGGATGGCCCCCCCGGAACCAATCAGACCGCGCTGATGATCGCCGCCCGCGCCGACAACCCCGGGGCGCTGAAGGTTCTCGTGGAGAACGGGGCCGACTGCTCGCTCCCCTGCAAGATCCCGTGGGCAGGCGGCCGGACCGCCGAAGGACTGGCGGAGATGGAGGGGCGGCGCGCCGCGTTGCGTTACCTGCGGGGACTTCGTGGTGGCGTCGGATGAGGGATGACGGCCTCCTTGGCGGAGCCCCTTCTGTGCTCCACTTGTCGTACGGGCGAAGGGTGCTCTCATCGGCGGCCGAGTGGCAATCGCTTCGATGTGTCGCGGCGAACTAGGGCAATAAGCCCAGTAACGCCTTGCTCGCGGTTTGGTCCGTGCGCCGGCCTCCCTTCCCACGACGTTCCGCGTCTCCGCCCTTCGAGCCCAACTCCACCTTGCGCGACCGCCGCTTCCGATGCCGGTGCCTCTATCGCTGCCTAGGCGAATGACCGGTAGACGTCCAGCGTCTGACGCGCGCACCGCTCCCAGGAGAACTCCCGCGACCGTTCAAGGCCAGACGAGGCCAGCCGTGCGCGACGGTCTGGGTCGGAGAGGAGCGCTTCCAGGGTCCGGGAGAGTGCTGCTTCATCGTGGGGGTCCACGAGGACGCCGGCGTCTCCTACGACTTCTGGCAGTGAGGAGGTGTTGCTGGTGACGACGGGTGCACCGCACGCCATCGCTTCCAGCGGCGGGAGACCGAAGCCCTCGTAGAGGCTGGGATAGACGAAGAGGTCCGCGCCGGCGTAAAGGGCGGGGAGATCGGCGTCGGCGACGTAGCCGGTGAAGATCGGCTCACGGCCGGCCGGGGCGGCGGCCACCGCCGCACGTAGCTCATCGGGTGCCCAGCCTTCGCGGCCCACCAGCACCAGCCGGTGGGGGAAGCGCGCGGCGATGCGGCTGTAGGCACGGACCAGCCGGGGCAGATTCTTGCGCGGCTGCAGCACCCCTACGGAAAGCAGGTAGGGGCCGGGAATCCCAAGCCGCCTCCGCACCGCCCGGCGGGCTTCCTGCGGGTCCATGGGCTGGTAGATCGGGTCGGCGGCGTACGGCGTGACGACGACCTTCTTCTCCGGCAGCCCGTAGAACTCCAGTAGGTCGCGCTTGGTCGCCTCGCTGCCGGTGATGACAGCGGCTGCACTCTGGACGGAGGGCGGGATGAGGGCGTTGAGCAGCAGGCGGTGCTTGAGCGGAAAGAGGTGTGGAAAGCGGCGGAAGGCGACATCGTGGACAGTGGTGATCACGGGGCAGGGCGCGAAGGGCGGGATGAGGTACTGGACGTGCGCCAAGTCAATCTGCCGCCGGCGGAGGTCGCGGGGGAAGACGTAGGGCGTCCAGGCCCATCGGGGCTGCGCGGGGAGGAGGATTCCCCGCACGTTGGGCCGGTCCATCTCCGTGAGGTGGGTCCGCTCCCAGGTATACAGAAAAAGCTCGAACCTCTCGTCAAGCTCCGCGAGGGCTCGAGAGAGGTTCAGGGCGTAAGTGCGATCGCCCGTCTTGGGCGCGGTGACGGTCCGGCAATCGAGGGCGACACGCATAGAACCGCCGGCGCGTGAGGACCCAGCCAGAACTAGCCGTCGATGTAGACAGTGCGGGAGACGCGGCCCCTCAGCTCAAGCGCTTCCAGCTCAAGGCCGAAGTAGAGGTCGACCACATCCTGCGGGTTCACGTAGAGCGCGTCGCGCAGGTCAAGCACATTGCTGCGTGAGTCGGCCACGAACAACCGGGTCAGCTTGTCCAGGATGATGTTCGCACGGCGTCCGGTGGTGCGCTGGATGGTGATCACCACGTAGACGCCATCCGGAACGATGTCCACGATTGAGCCTTTGATGCCCCTGCCACGGTTCGGGAGGGGACGACGTCCCGCTTCCACGGGGCTGGCGCTGGCAACCACTGCCGCACCTGCCGCTCCGGCGGAGAGGGTGATCTTCTTTAGGAAACCGCGACGATCCATGTCAAACCTCTCGGCGAACGTCTGATTGCTATCCAGAGAATACCACGCGCAACCCTGTCCGGCAAGCGAGTTGTCGGCAGCTCACGGAGGATTCTCCAGGAAGTTGACTGGCTGAGGGTTCTACCTCTTGCTCGACTTCTCCTCTATCAATTGCCGGTAGATCTCCAGCGTGCTGCCCGCGAGGGCTGGGAAGCTGTTCTCCTTCGCGTAAGCAAGCGCTGCCACTTCGAGCCGCCCCCGCTCCGATGGGGATTCCACGAGGTCTCGGATAGCACGCGCAAGGGCCTGCGCGTCCCCAGGCGGTGTGAGCCGCACGCATCCCAGGCGACGGTTCTCCGGTAGATCCGAGGCAATCACGGCCTTTCTACGGGCCAGGGCATAGCTGAGGGAGGCGCTTGCGCTCATCTGCGTGAAGGGCGCGAGCACTACTTCCGCTAGTGCAGTCGCCTGCTCCAGCTTCCCGTCAGAGAGGTAACCAGTGATGCGGAGGCGGTCCGCGACGCCCGCTTCGGAGGCCTGCGTGCGGAGCCAGGCTTCGGTTCCGCTGCGGTCGGCTGCGTGCTCTCCGCCCGCAGCCAGCAGGACAATGTCCGATGGAAGATCCCTTAGAGCCGCAAGCGCGACCTCATAGCCTTTTCGGCGAGAGAGAAAACCGAGGATGACGAGGGGCCGCTTTCCTTCCAGGCGCAGCTCCTTCCGCAAGGGAGCAGGGTCAGGGCGGTGATCCGGCGGCTCCGGCACTGGAATTGGGCGGTAGGTCAGGCGATCTTGCGGCACGCCGAGCGACAGCAGTCCGTCGCGAAGCTCTTCCGCGTGCACCAGCCACCGTCCGACCGCACCGTGCCGGAACACGCAACGGTTGAACCAGCGCTTGTATCGCTCCTCCATGGCGGGCGGAAGTCCCAGCAGCCCCGTGGCGCGCAGGTCTAGCTCATGGACGGTGACAAGGGTCGGCCGCCGGACCGCTCCCGCAAGAATCGGCCACGCATTCCGGAGCGGATGCATCCCCCCGAAGAAGGCGTAAGAGTGCTGAACGTGCGCCACATCCCCTGCGGAGAGGGCTGCACCCATGGCCGCGTACGTGGTGCGTGGCGGGAGCTTGAAACTCGATGGAACGACCTCTACTTCGTCGACGCCGTCCGTCTGGCGCAGCGCGGATACGAGGTCACTGCTGTAGGTGGCAATCCCGCACCGCTCTTCCCACGAGGTGAGCATCCGCACGCGCATTACGGCGACCTCAACTCCGAGTCGCGGATCCAGGAGATTCGCAAGGTGCTCAGTTCACTGGCTCGTATTGCATGAAGTTAAGCCGGTCGGGGCGAGGTGATGCTGCGGGAAGCGTGATCGGTCCGCTCGGAGTGAGCAGTGGCGCAGCCAGATCGAGGAAGTGGAAAAAGAAGGCGACGCGCGCCTCGCCCCTCACACGAAGCGGCGAAGGGGCATATTTGCCGGAGGTGCCGTCGGCGCTGAGAAGGTGGTCTTCATACGGGACCTGCCAATTGTCCCGCCTTTCGCCGTGTGTTTCTTGGGTCAAATCCATGAGGTCCAGGTCCCCGGTGCCCCGGATCATTAGTTCGACGAGGTGGCAGGGGTCGGCTGCCTCGACTGGATGAATACCGATTGCACTTATCTCCATGGACTCCGTCTCCTCTGTCCGGTATCGACCGCACTGCAGTCCCGCGACCGTTACCAAGTTACTGGCCTGTTCGAACGCAGGGCGATCCGGTTCTCGACGCCCGGCCGTGAACGGACCGGGCTGGGTTATGGGAAGGGCCGCTGAAGCGGCCTGATCGATCGCGTAGGTGCCGTTCGGCTTCGAGGTTGGGATTCGTTCCGGTGCAGACGGGCGGTCCCGTTACGCGAAGCGCTTGTGACACGCTGCGACAATCCAATGGCCCTGCTTTCAACGGACGAGCATTCGTGACCGTCACTGGACGCTATCACGATTCTTCGTGCCAGACTGCGAGGCACTTCTTCTCCTGCCAGAACTGCTCCAGAGTCATCCGGGGATCCACCACGCACCGGACCTGGAGCGGACTCAGTCTAACGCTCAGCGCATGAGAAGCCTTGCCGTCCCACGTGCCGATGTCTACGCGCTCCGTCCCGACCAACTCGAGTCCGTGGCGGTGGAGAAACTCGGTAATCGCTGGCACTTGCAGGTCGACGCCCGTCGTGGCTTCTGCGTGGGGGTTTCGGAGCACTCGTGCAGTCTGCAGTAGTTCTTCGAGGTCTTCCGGGTGCTCCTGGAGTGGAGCTCATAACTGGCATAGTAGATTGATTCCAGCGCAGCCTCCTGGCTGACGAAATCGCCCTGAATCAGGTATCCGGTGTCCCAGTTGCCTTCACCATAGGCGCGGTCCCACTCCCGCTGGCGGGCCATCCGCCGCTTAGCTGCGCCTGCCCGACCGATCCGACGCTCCACCACCTTCCAACCCATGGGGCACTCCTTCGACGATGCAGGAACCCTCACTGCAATAGGCGTCCAATACCCGCTCCTAGCGAGTGCTCCTTCACCTCAATTACGCGGAAGGCCGGTCAATTGGTAAACGATTGGGTGGGGCGGGGTGCGCGCTGGTAAGGGTAGTT
This sequence comes from Actinomycetes bacterium, assembly GCA_031426395.1. Taxonomy (GTDB): domain Bacteria; phylum Armatimonadota; class SYMT01; order SYMT01; family SYMT01; genus JANPLG01. The sequence goes on along the minus strand of JANPLG010000398.1, from coordinate 3,057 downwards.
CTTGCGGTGGGTGAGCAACTCGGATTGGGCGCGCTCCAGTTCGCCACGGTCGGTGTAAATCTGGGCGAGTTCCAGCCGGGCGCGTGGGTGCAATGGGTTGGCGGCGAGGAGTGTTCGCTGCTCACGCTCCGCAGCGTCACCGTCTCCGAACTTCCGGTACGCAGTCCCAAGAAAGTAGCGCGTTTCTAGGAGCGTGGGATCTGCCTTGAGGGAGCGCTGGAGGGCCGTGACGGCGAGGTCCGGGAGGCCGAGGTCCGAGAGGGCGCTGCCGATGTTCTGCCAAAGGAGTCCGTTCTCCGGGTGACGGTCCAGGTCCTGGAGCGCTTCCAGCAGTTCCGCATCCGCCACCGCCTCCGGGATGCTGAACCCGGCAACATTGCGCCGCTTCGGTCCGAAGTAGATCCCCGCGAAGCCGTCGTCCTGGAGGTCGCCTTTGTCGCGGGCCTGGGCGAGGACTTCCAGCAGCTCGGTTCGCGCCGACTGTTCCTGGCCATTGGCGTAGAGCATCAGCGCGTGGAAGTGGCGCGCGCGAAGGTTGAGCTTCTGATCCTCTGCGGCCCCTTTGTAGAGCGGCAGCGCTTCGGCGTAGCGGCGCTCTTGCCGTAGGGCGTCTGCCAGCGCCAAGCGCGCCTCCACGTTCGCCGGCTCCAGCTTGACCGCGTGCCTGAACTGGCTGATCGCTTCGTCCCGGCGGCCCGTCTCCCACAGCTCCGTGCCAAGATCGAGGAACGCCCACGGCTGCCGTGGATCGAGCTTCGCCGCCTCGCGGATCTGCCCGACCGCTTCCTCTCGGCGACGCGCGCCACTGAGGACGCGGGCGTAGGAGAGCCGCAGTTCGGGGTCGGAGGGCTTCGTCCGGACGGCGGTGGCCATCCGTGCAAGGTTGATCTCGGTGATGACCGCGTCTGGGACGGTTCCTCCCGTGGAACTCACCCGGCCCAGCCACTTGTCGGCCTCCTCGAAGTCGCCCTTCCGCGCCGCGATGCGGGCCCGTGTGAGCGCCGCAATCTCCGGCACCCGCACCGATTTCGCCGTCTGCTTGTCCAGGTCCGCGAGTTGGGTCAGCGCGTCGTCCACCCTTCCGGCTTCCAGCAGCGACCACGCGTACCGCCCGCCCACGCCTTCCAGATCGCTCTTCACGCCGCCCGGCTCGTTTTTGGCAAGAACAGCGTAGGCGCCGGCGGCATCCGCGGGGCGGTTGAGCTGTAGGCAGAGCTCGGCGTAGAGGCGGTGAGCGAGGCTGTACTCCGGCCACTGCTTCCGCACCGACTGGTAACTCGCGAGGGCACCCTGCCGGTCCCCACGGCGGAACGCACCGAACGCCTGGAGAACGGCTTCAGCGGCGGGCCGTCCCTCCGGGTCAGGGGTCTGCAGCAGTACCCGCGTGTCTCGCTGGCGGAGGGCGGTGGTGTCGTTGCGAACAAGGAAAAAGCCAATTTCGGTGGAGGTATCGAGACTCCGCTTCGGAAGGCGCAACTCCTTGGTGAAGACCACACGATCCGGCTCCGGCGAGTCCTTGGGCTGCTTCTCCGCCTTCAGCTCCTGCTGATCCTCCACCAAGCGGATGGCTGAGCTGGTGAGGAACGCGCGGTACCGAAAGCCCCGGTGGACCGGCAGCCGGCAGGCCAGCGTGACCCTCACCTTCTCCCCGGGTGCTGCGATGGGCGGATCGACCGTGAGGCTCTCGATGACCTCCAGCCGCAGGTTCTCCGGCGAAAACGATGCAAGGGCGGTGTTGGTGGGCGCAAGCCATACGTCGTCCAGGGTGATCTGGAAGTCGGCGGCGTTCACTAGGGTAGCGCGAACCCGCCCGACGAAGGGACGGTAGCCATACGCTTCGACGCGGACATTGACCTGGCTGACGTCGATGACCTTGGTCTTCTTGGTGACCGCGCTCGGTCCGAAGACGAGGCTGATGGGGTGCATGGTGAGCAGCCGTCCCCAGTCGAACCGCTTGGAGATCTTGCCGAGGGGGGCCTTGGCCTGGAACTGGCCGTCCTTCTCGGTGAGGTCGGTTGCGCGGCCAGTTTCCGGGAAGGCGCCGTCCACCTCAACGGCCACTCGTGCACCGGGAATTGGCTTCCGGCTGTACGCATCGACCACCCATCCGGTGACCTTCCCCCATGAAGGGCGCTCCAACCGCGCCTCCGGGGCCTTCTCATTGGCCGGCAGGACCTTGGCCGCGCCGAAGGAGAGGAGGACCGCCGAAAGGGCGAGGGCGAGATGCCGCCGGAAACCACCCGTGGGACCAAATTGGATTTGAGCAAGTTCGGGCACTGCGCGGGGTCCAGGGCATAGCAAGCGGTGCAGAACAGCGAGCCACTTGTGTTCACTCACGGGCCACTTTACCCCCATCGTCGGCAGGTGGTCACGGATAGGCGCGGGATGGGAGAGCGTGGCAGCGAGATCGCGGCTAGGCGGGCTGCAATGACGCATCTCTCAGCATTGAGCGGCTGTCAGTGTGCTATCCAGTTGAGGCGCAACCAGCCCGACGATGAATGCACAAGCGTCTCGCGTCACGCCTCCCCTAGCGCGCCAAGGTAATAAATTGAGCTTTCAAGGAGGGAGACGCTGACCGTCCAAGCAATTCAGCGTTGACCCCGAGCACACAGTCCCAGGATCGTCGCCTCAATGAAGCAGTCCCAGAAGCGTCCCCGTATCGCCGCCCGCCTTGCCGCCCTAACCGTTCCCCTGAGCATGGTCGTCCTTTGCCATGATCCTGCGCCCGCTCCCGCCGGCACGGTGGATGCAGAGTACCAGATTGAGGACGCGGGTTTCACTTACAGCTCCAACTCGTCCTCGCTGGAGGTGTTTCCGCGCATAAACAACCGAGGTCAGGTGACTGCGCCAGTGGTCACGCAGAACGCAACCCTCGGCGGACGAACCAACCCGGAACTCACGGCGATCACCACCCTCGCTCCCCTTGAGGGAGATAGCCGCACAGAAGCCGCTGATATCAACAGCGGCGGCGACCTGGCAGGGACATCCTATGGGCCCACCGGTTTCAGACGCGCGGTGCGCTTCCGCGCCGGAACAACGGAAGACCTGGGGGTCTTC
>JANPLG010000397.1:0-4421 GCA_031426395.1 Actinomycetes bacterium | reverse complement strand
CCAGCGTCTCGGGATGGGCGACGACCATGGGACGCAGGTTAAGCGGATGAGTGAGGAAGCGTGAGAAGGGGACCTCGCCGCCGTCCAGGTATTCGATGGCGCACCCGGCCTCCGCAGCGACCCCGTAGGCGGCCCCAATATCGTGGAGGCGGTCTCGCACGCTGACGTTTGCGCGTAGGTGGCCGGCCCCTGCCCAGCACCAGTGCGCGGCCAGGCTGCCGAAGTTCCGCTGTCGGCAGACGAAGCGGTCGAAATCGAGCATGAAGATCGCTTCGCTCCCCACGCCGATGGCGTCTTCCTGCTGGAGCGGCCCGGTGTCCTCAACATGCAATCGCTTGCCGTTCAAGTACGCGCCCTCACCTGCCTGGAACCAGTAGCTCTCCGCGCACCGGGGGATGTGGAACGCGCCAAGCGCCGGCTGCCCAGCCACGGCCAGGCCGATCGAAACGCCCCAGATCGGCAGCCCGAAGACCATGTTCGTGGTGCCGTCAATCGGATCGACAATCCACACCCGCTCCGAGGCGAGTGGATCGCCGCCGGACTCTTCGCCATAGAAGGCGTCACCGGGGAAGCGGGCCGCGACCTCCCGGCGCACCATCTCCTCGATGGCACGGTCGATGTTCGTCACGATCGACTGGTCCGGCTTAAGCTCGCGGCGGATGTCCCGCGAGGCGGCGACCGCCAGCGTGCCGGCTCGCTCAGCCAGGTCCCGCACGAACTCCAGGTCTGTCATTGAAGCACCCTCTCCAGCCAGGCTCTCCAGAAACGACTGCGAGGACGGCAGCGTTGGCCACCGTCCTCGCAATTGTAGCGTTCGCGCTGATGCCTCGCCGGGTTACTTCACCTTGGCGTAGAAGCCATCCAGCAGCTTGCCCGCCAGTTCGCGTGCCTCGCCCGATGGAATGACGGCGGTGTCTGCCGGGATGCCCCGGCGCAGGCGGAACTCCTGGCCGACCTGGCGCGTGTGAAGGAACGACTTGGCGGACTTGCCCACCACGTTGACGATCACGGTCGCCTGGAAGGTGTCACCGTCGGTGAGGGGCGATCCCACGCTCATCACGCGAGGGTAGACAAGGTAATCGGCCCCCAGCTTATCGCGCATGTCCGCGAGGCGCGCAATGGAGATGGGACTTCGCATGTTGGATCCGCGCAGCGTGCCTCGGACGTTGTCCTGCTCCAACACCGTGAAGCCACGGCGCTCGAGACTAGCACGCAGGCTGTCAGTGATTGCTGGACCGTTGGGGGCGGCGCCGCGCAGCACGGGCGCGGGCAGGATGGCGACCACGCCGCCAGCAGCCTTGGCTGGCAGTAGTCCTCCGCCGAAGAGGGTAAGAGTGGCCGCCGCAGCGGATAGCAGCAAGCCTCGTCGATTCATCATTCTTGTGTCCCTTCCTTAGGGTTCTCAATACGCCACCGGTTGATCAGCACTGAGGCCCAAGCGGCATCTTCGGCATTCAACGGTGGAATGGTTCCATGGTCGTAGTCAACTGAGTAGTCGAGCCCGGTACGGTCATAGACTGAGGTCACGAGTTCCTGGAGCGGCAATGGGATATCCGCCTCTCCTTCGAGGAGCGGAACAGGGACCGTTGGGAGCGGCTGCCGAAGACCGGATATCCAGACCCCAGCGGTGGGCCGCCGGTTGCCCCGACTTACGAAGGCAAAGCAGTCTCCTGGGGGAAGGCCCTGTCCCATCGGCAAGCGGGTGCCGCCGCGCAGCAGATCAAGCTCCACCAGGTGAACCGCAGTGTCGAGGAGCTGGCCTCTCTTCCGTTGATACTCCTTCCAGCCATCGCCTCCCTGGCGCTTGTTTGAGGGCGACAGCAGTTCAATGGCGGTGACCAACTCGCCGCCATCGCGGAGCCGGATTTCAATGAAGCGCTCACGGTGACGTTCCGGCATCGGCAGCGGGAGTTCCAGCATGGGCTCAATGCTAGGCGCGTCACCGGCAGCTTGCCGCCCCGCCCGAACCGGTCTCGCAACAATAAGGTCTGGCTCGGGTTTCCAGGACTCTCCGGTGGGAGGGTGCTCCACGTAGACGCGCTCTTCAACGCGGGCAATGTACCGCGGCCGAATGCGCGGGACCAGCCACGCCTGCGCCTCATGAATGAACGCGCCGTGGAACTGGGTCCAGACCTGCCCCTCCAGGTAGGGGTCCATTCCCGGAAACGGTGACGGCATCAGCTGATCCCTCGGTGCTGCAGTGTCTCGCGCTCCTATGATAGTCTCATTCCGCTTGCCCGGTTCTTTCCTTCTGGACTCAACGAATCCCCTTCGCGCGACAGATGATGTCGCTCTGAACCCGTCAGCCTGCGCGCGAGCCACCTCCCATGAAGATCACCGCCATCGAGACGATCCTCTATCCCACCGGTGTGGTGGTCCACGCCGGCCGCGTGGCGTGGCTCTGGGTGCGAATCCACACGGACGCCGGCATCGTAGGGCTGGGCGAGACGTTCCCTTCCGGCGAGGGGGAGCGAGCCATCGTGGAGAAGCACCTCTCTCGCGTGCTGCTGGGCCGTGATCCACGGGACATCGAGGCGCTCTGGCAAGAGATGTTCCTTGCCGTCAGTTTCCCCGGCTGGGCCGGCGCGGAGATGCGGGCGATCTCGGCGGTCGACGTGGCGCTCTGGGACCTGGCGGGGAAGGCGGTGGGGGAACCGGTCTGGCGAATGCTGGGCGGGAAGTGCCGCGACCGCATCCGTACGTACAACACCTGCTACGACCACGTCTGGGACTTCAACACCGACGCGGGCCGCCTTGCCGAGGACCTCCTGGCCAGTGGCGTCCGCGCCATGAAGATCTGGCCCTTCGACCGCGCCGCCCTGCGCAATCGCGGTCAATACCTCACGCGGGAGGATCTGGAGGAGGGCCTGACGCCGTTCCGGCAGATCCAGGACGCAGTGGGGGACGCGATGGAGATCGCGGTGGAGTTCCACGGCTACTGGAACTACCCGTGCGCCGTGAAGCTGGCCCGGGCGCTGGAGCCGTACAACATCATGTGGCTGGAGGAGATGCTCCCCCAGGACAACGCCGCCGCCTACGCCCGCCTGGCCCGAGAGGTCCGCCAGCCCCTTTGTCTCTCCGAGCGGCTGATGACCCGCTTCCAGTACCGGGAGCTGTTGGAGAGCGGCGCGCCCCAGTTCGTCATGCCGGACGTGGTCTGGTGCGGCGGCCTCACGGAGGGCCGGAAGATCGCCTCCATGGCGGACACCTCCTACCTGCCGATCTGCCCGCACAACTGTGGCGGCCCGGTCCAGCACGCGGCCTCCATCCACCTGGCCGCCCACGTCCCCAACCTCTTCATCCTGGAGAGCGTCCGCCGCCACTACAACTGCGAGTACCACGGCCTGGTGACGGAAACCTACCCAGCGATCGAAGGCTGGCTGCCGGTGCCGGAGTCGCCCGGTCTGGGGATTGAGCTGGACCCTGCGGTTTACGGGATGCCGGGAGTGGAAGTGCGGCGGATCGAGGGGTGAAGTAAGCGAACTACGTCAGACTTGATAGGTGCGGGGTCTGCATTCACCGAAGCAGCTCCCAGTGCAATGGGGACACAGTCAGTAGACCGTCATTCCGGGAATCGGCTGGCCTTCGTTGCGTGGTAACCGTGCCCTCCCGGGATTTCTCAAGCTTTCGCGGCACCCGCATCCATGACGCGGCACCCGCATCCATGACGCGGTCGCCGTGCGAGAGCCTCCCTCCGTCCGCAGCGCCTCCTACTGGCCCCCACCGCTGTCATTCCGGGCTGTACCCGTCACGAGCGAGGGAGTGTTGCCCTCCCGGAACCCATTTGAACCCGGCCCGCTCGTGCTCCCCGGCGAAACCAGCGGCTCGAGGAATCACCTACAGAACAGTTAGATTCATAAGATTCTCCCGAAGAGGTCGTACGCGTCGAGCACCGTGCGGCCTCCACACTTCCGGTATGTGACCCGGGTCAATCGATGTCGATGATCGTATCGTAGAGGTCAGTCCAGTCCGGGTTGGTGCGCACGATCAAAATCAGCTTCTCTGTGCGATGCTTGTTCTTGATCTCTTTCTCCCGCTCAATGGCAGACGCCATCGTCCCGTGAAGCTCGTACCAGACAAGCCGATGGACTCGGTACCGGCTGGTGAAACCCGACCCACATCCCTCACGATGCTGGCTGATCCGCTTAGTCAAGTCGGAGGTGACCCCCGCGTAGAGGGTGCCATTCTTCTTGCTGGCGAGGATGTAGACGCATAGTTGCTTCATTGCGCTGCGAAGGGAACCCTCAATCCAATCGTGAAGCTCGCACAATACGGGTCCAGGTGGATTCTGGGAGGGCAGCGGTTCCACGTGACGGTAGGGCGGAAGTGCCCAGAATGAGTGTGTCCAGATAAGCCGTGTTCGGCTTGCCGGTGAAAGTCCGGTCCCGGTAGCGGCCCAGCGGCCGGGTAGCTGAGCGGCG
>JANPLG010000396.1:0-11106 GCA_031426395.1 Actinomycetes bacterium | reverse complement strand
ATGGTGAGGATGTTCTTCTCCGGGCTGTTCAGCTTGGAGAGCACCGAGTAGAGGGTGGTCGATTTGCCGGAACCGGTCGGGCCGGTGACGAGGATGATGCCGTAGGTTCGCTGGATGAGGCTCTCGAACTGTTCCAGCGTCTTCGGCATGATTCCGAGCCGGTGGAGGCCGATGCTGATGGCGCTCTTGTCCAGGACCCGCAGCACCACTTTCTCGCCGAAGACGTTGGGCAGCGTGGAGACGCGGAAGTCCCACTGCTTGCCGTCGATGAGCATGCTGATGCGGCCATCCTGCGGCGCGCGCTTCTCCGCGATATCCATGGAGGCCATGATCTTCACGCGGGAGACCAGCGAGGCCTGGACCTTCTTCGGAAGGAACATCGTCTCCTGGAGGATGCCGTCCACGCGGTTGCGGATGCGCATCCCCTCGCGGGTCGGCTCGATATGGATGTCGCTGGCACCGTCTCGCACCGCGCTGCCCAGGATGAGGTTGGCGAGGCGCACCACCGGCGCTTCCTCAACCAGCTCCCGCATCTGCTCCACGGAAAGGTCATCGGAGTCCGTGGTGTTTGGGGCCATCTCCACGTTGTCGAGGTCGATGTCCTTGAGGGCGCTCTGCATCACCTCCTGGGAAGTGGTGTCTGCGGCGTAGTGGCGACTGATGGCCCAGTGGATGTCCTCTTCGTCCGCCAGGACCGGCTCCACATCCCCGCCCACGATGAGCCGGAGCGCATCAATGGCGTAAATGTCGTTGGGCTCCCTCATCGCCACCACGATCTTGCCGTTGGGCCGCGAGATCGGGATTGCCTTGTAGCGCCGGCAGATCTCCTGACCCACCAGCTTCACGATTTCGGGGTCGATGGGGAACGACTCCAGGTCAACGAACTCCACGCCCCACTGCTCGCCCAGGCAGCGGAGCTTGTCCCGCTGGCTGAGGTAGCCCATGCTCACCAGGGTGTCGCCCAGCGCTGCCAGGGTCGGCAGCCCGCTCTGAGCGTCGATCGCCTGGTGAAGCTGGTCCCGCGTGACGTAACCGCGAGAGACAAGGATGTCGCCTAACTGCTTGGTGGCCATAGGGTCAGTGCTCGGAAGTGCGCTCAGAAGTGCGCTCGTATGCGCGTGGGCCATAGGAAGGATGGGTGTCCGGTGCACCTTCCTTGAGTCCTATTTCAGTCAGTTGGATGCTCGCTCAATTTCGGATTTCGGATTTCGGATTGAGACGCGAGTTGGCTGAAGGCACGAGGTTGTCTCTCCGTCGCTCCGTTTCCAACTGACCGGCCATGCGAATGATCGGCTGCAGAACACCCCTCTCCGCCCACTGCGGAGAGGGGTGTTCTGCAGCCGTTTCCTACATTACCGATTAGCTTTTGAGCATCCAGCCACCGGCTTCATTACTTGAGGCCGGGAGACGATGATTCCACCGTCACTCCGGCACTGGCTGCCGTGCCGGACTTCGCTTCGTCGGGCTTCGCTTCGGTGGGCTTGCCCACGGGGAAGCTCCACTTCTCCTTCGACTTGGTCAGCGTGATGCCGTTCATCCCGATCTTGTTCACCTTGAACGCTCGGGCGCTGGCCACCAGGACGTCGCCCACGCGGATCACGTGCCGGTCCTGGCCAACGCTCACCAGCGCCATATTGTCGCCGTCTTCCGCGTCGATGATGCCGGTCACCAGCAACTCCGGGCGCTCCGGCGGGATCGGCTTCGGCTTCTCCTCCTTCTCCTTGGGCTGCTCCTTCTCCGCAGGCGGAATGGGCGTAAAAGTACCCGTCCCGAAGCGGTTAGGCTTCTCCTGAACCTTCACCACCGGCTTGGGATTCGGATCGAAACGGTTCGGCTTCTCGGAGCCCGCTCCGGGCTTGAACGGGTCCGGATTGAACGGCGCCCCCGGCGTGCCCGCCGGAAGGATAGTTGTCGCCCCCGCGCCCTGGCCTTCGGCGGTGGCGGCCGCGCCTTCCACGCTCACCTGCCGTTCATCCTTCGGGGCATCCGCGTTGGCTGGGGAAGGCGTAGAGCCCATGAAGGAGAATCCCGCGTAGCCCAGGACTCCCACCACCAGCACGGAAAGCACGACAATCTGCGGGACCTGCTTGGCGTCCAGCTTCTGGAACTTCATTAGTTGAGCCCTCCGGAGACGGAGCCGGTTCCGGTCACCGCGCTGACGGTGCTGACCGGCGGCGGAAGCAGTTCTTCCTTCATGACAAACGCAGTGAGCTTGGCCTTCACTTCCAGGAGGGCGCGGTCGGTGAGTTCATCCGCATCCTGGCGGTAGGGCTGGAGCTGAAGCTCATCCACGGAGAGGATCTTCGGGAACCGGTTCAGCCGCTGCACGAACTGCTGGGCGGAGCGGTAGTCGCCGATGAGGTTGACCTCAATGGAGAGCCGGGTGTAGGGTTCCGGCTTCTCAACCTTCTTGGACTTGTCGCCTTCCCCGTCCTTGGCATCCGGGTCCCGGCGCGCCTCCATCCGGTTCTGGGCTTCCTGCACCACCTGGGGCCGCACGCCGACCACGCGGTTCTTAGTTGACTTCGCCAGATCCTCAAGCTGCTTCAGCAGGGTCGGAACGTAGGCGGCCTTGGAGACGCCGTTCTCCAGGAAGACCAGCTGCTGGCGATCCAATTCCAGTGCTTCCCGCGCCGCGTCACGCTGGTGCGCAATGCGCCGGCCATCGGACAGTTCCGCCTCGCGCCCAGCCAGCAGGTTGAGCGACGTGTTCAATGCTTGCTGCTGGAACCAGAGCGTGCCTCCGAAGACCATCGCGGAGAGGCCTACGCCCACGCCCAGGAGAACGATTGTCGTCTTATTTGCTTTGAGCCGCATTGCCTTCGGTCTCCTTTTTGGGGGGCTTCGGCAGGTTCAACTGCGCTGCCAGCTCAAACTCCACGTTGTCCTGATCGGAGGTTCGGGATTCGGCCGTGTAGCGGAGGTCGACTGCCGTGTAGAACTCCTGCTGCTGGGAGAGCCGTAGCATGGTCTCCCCAACGCGGGTCTGGTCGATGGTGATGCCGTTGAGCTTGATCGCCGTCGGGCCTTCCGCAGTGCGCTCCACCGTCAGGTTGGTGAGCCAGGTCTGCTCCGGGATGGCACGCTTCAGGCCCTCCATCATCCCGTGCCAGCGGGTGGTCTGCTTCTGCGCTTCCGTCAGCGTGGTGAGCCGGGGCATCAACTGCTCCCGTTCGCCCTTCGCCGCCTCAATCTCGGTGAGGATTGGCTTCAGCACCTCGAGCTGCTTTTCGGTGTGGTCGATGCGTCCATTCGCCACCACCCACTGCCCGAGCATGAACGTGACGCCGCCAAGGCCGACCGTCACCGTGCCGACGAGGGCCATCAGCAGGGCGCGGGAAACGCGGTTCATCCGCACCCGGTCCGCGCGGCGGCCGGAGATCAGATTGACGTTAGCCATCAGTGGTACTCCTTCAGCGCCAGGCCCAGCGCCACGGCGAACTCGGCGCCACGGTCCTTCCACTGGGCCGCCGCGCCGGTGCTGCGGGTTGCCATGGGGTCAAGGATGGTGACGTTCATTCCAAGGCGTTCCCGGAGGTAGTCCGGAAGACCGGGTAGCTGCGTCCCGCCGCCCGCCAGGACCAAGTGCTCCACCGCCACGGCCAGTCCGGCTTCCGCCGCCTGGGACTGGAAGTAGATGATGGAGCGCCGCAGCTCGCGGATGAGCTCGTCCACGAACGGAAGGGTCACCTGTCGCGCCGGATCCGGCGCGGTGCTCAGCCCGAAGCCACCGCTGTCCTGCGCCGACTGCGGAGCGATGTCCACATACCGCTTCTGCTCCTCCGCCTCTTCCACCGGCAGGTTGAGCACCGACGCCACGCTGGAGGTCAGCGCGTTGCCGCCGATGGGGATGCTGCGCGTCACGGCGACTTCCGTCCCGACGATGATGTTGAGGTCCGTGTAGGTGGCCCCCATGTTCATCACCACCAGGGCCTCGCCGGTGCCGGGCATCAGTCCCGCCGCCTCGATGGTGCGCTGAAGCGCGAACGCTTCCACGTCCACCGCCACCGGCTCCAGGCCGGCGCCCTCGATGACGGAGACGCGACCGTTCACCATCTGCTGCGGCGCCACCACTAGGAGCACATCCAACTGCGGAGGCGTGCCGCTCTTCCCCAGCACTTCATACTCCACCGCGCTGCTGTCGATGGTAACGCCGCTGGTCCCCTGCTCCACATGCTTGGCCGCCTCGAAGCGGATCGACCGCTTGAGGGTAGCCTGGTTCATGTCCGGCACCTTGATCGACCGGACCAGCACGTGCGACCCGGAGACCGCCGCAATGGTGTCCGTGGACGCCAGCCGGCTGTCTCGCCAGAGCTGGCGCACCGCTTCCGTCACCCGGTTGACATCCAGGATCACGCCGTCCTGCACGCTCTCGGGCGGCGTCGGCACAATGCCCGCGTTAATCACCTGCCAGTTGCCGCGGTGTCGTTCTAGCTGCACCGCTTTGATCTGGCTGCTCCCAATATCGAGGCCCACCACACTGCCGCTGGCCATTCTGCTCCTCCCGTGAGCACCCGCTCTTGAGCATCGCCCGGAAGCCGCCCCCCTGCTCGGCCCCTGCCGGAACACAAGATCGCGCCTTCAATCAGGCAAGCGCTCCGAGTTGGGCAAGCGCCTTGAGTTGGCAACCGGCTCTCCGTGCCTTGCTCAGCGCCGCACGGTAAATCTGACTGCGAACCGATTATTGGCAGAATGGGCGAATGGCTTAGGGGCAGCGTGGGACGTGCTTTGGAATGAGACTTGCACAGGCCAGTCGTGCGGTGTCGACCGATCGTCGGCGGCTACGGTTCGGGTTGATCCAAGCACGAACTTTGAGCCACAGGGACTCTTCGGGGCCATCTGGACCTGAATCGGTGGGGCGAGTTCACAGGCGAAAGTCATCGCGTCGAGGGTGATGCGTCCATCATTCGATGGATAGGACGGGCTTGGACGGTTCAGGCTCAGGGTTCTCGACCATATAGGGGTTCCACAACTCAGTAGGGATGGAAGGGGTTCTAGAGCGCTAAACGACTACTCACCTGGAAACCAGGTTCTTGGTCGCTTGGCGAGCTTTCTTCTCTACCAAACGCTGCTGGGCGGGACGAACGGCAGGGTAGTCCCAAGGGAGCTTTGGAATTGAAACGACGAGCACTGTCTTCACTCATTGCCGTGTGCTTCTCGGCCTCGGCTGCATTGTGCGACGACAAAAGCGGGGCTGAACCGACAGCACCGCCTACGGTCAATCAGCCTGGGCAGCTATCTCCTGACTCGGTGATCAAACTCATCGTGATCGGGAACTACAAGTCAGGCGATGCCAAGAAGGGTGACAGGGTCAACCTTCGCGTCAACGATGATGTCGTGGATGTGAAAGGCGTGGTTCTTGTCCGTAAAGGCACGCAGGCATTTGGCCAGGTTACCGCATCTCGTAGGTCGGGGATCTTCGGCAAGCGCGGCCTCTTGGACGTGGCGGTTGATTACACCACTGCCGTTGACGGCACGAAGGTCCCTCTTCGCGCAACGAAGGGGCGCGCCGGCAAGAGTAACGCAGGCGCGACGATTGCCACCGCAGTGCTATTCGCCCCAGTGGCGCTCTTCATCAAAGGGGGGCAACGTCACGCTCAAGGAAGGGACCGAGATCATTGCCTACGTGGACGACACTGTGAAGCTCGCACTGGACGGAGGTTCGGAAGCGAGCGCGGCTGGAAGCCCGCGGAAGACCCCGGATGGCCCAAAGCGCGTCTTGGTCCTGCGGAATGGCGACAAGATCACCGGTTACGTCGAAGGCCTTGCGGACGGTGTCTACACGGTCATCACCGACAGCGGCACCCTCAAGATCAAGGCCGACACGGTAAAGGAAGTGAAGGATGCCGAGCCAGTGAAAGCCGACAAGTAGCCTAAACGCGGCTGAATGGTTGTCCAGGAACCCACCCCTGGACCTGATTGGAACGCGCAAATTCTTTACAGATTAGGTCGGTGCGCAGGGAATGCGGTGTCCGCAGCAGTAATCCGTTGCAAGGTTCGAGCCACAGTGGTTCGAACCATTGTCTCCGAGGTGCCGCATGCCACGCTCACTCGATGACGCCGACTGGTTCCGCCCCCGTGAAGCAGCCCGGTTGGAAGGGGAGGCGGCCCAGGCGGAAGAGTCCCTCGCTGCGGTCAATCGGCTGTCGGTGGCGATACGTCAGGGCGCCATCGTCGTGCTGATCCTCTTCGTCGTCGGCGTCTCCACCTTCGGGCCGATGATGTTCGAAGGCAAGACCGCCCTCAGGGATTGGGCCACCCATATGGTCCTGTGGGGCGTTGGCCTCACCTTCACCTACTTCATTCTCGAGCGCCTGATCGTCTGGGAGCGGCAGGCCACCCTCGCAAGGATCCAGCAGTTGCGCCTGGAAGCCATGAACCTCCGTGCCCAGCACCAGCAGCTCCAGAACGGCGGCCGGCGGCTGCGTCCAGGGTAGCCCGGGACTCACTCGCCGTCTGAGCGGATATCGGGCGCGACGGCTGATAGAACTCGGGTGGACGCGGGCCGGCAACGGGGCCGCCCTTTCCTGGTCAGAAGCTCATGTTAGAGGCTCATTATGAGTGGCTCCATGAAGCGGCGTTGCAGGGCCGTCCCCGTCTATGAAGCCGAGCAGGCGAGCGAGAAGAAGAAATGGTATTCGATTTTGACCTTGTGAAGCGCAGCGATCCGGCCGTCTACGAGCTGGCGGTTAAGGAAGCGCGCAAGCAGGTGGAGCAGATCCGCCTCATCCCCAGCGAGAACTACGCCTCCGCCGCAGTGCTCCAGGCGCTGACCACCTCCTTCGCCAACAAGTACTCGGAGGGCTACCCCGGCCGGCGCTACTACGAGGGCCAGGAGTTTGTCGACCCGCTGGAGAGCCTCGCCATCGAGCGGGCCAAGCGCGTCTTCGGGGCGGATCATGCCAATGTGCAGCCCTACAGCGGCTCGCCGGCCAACCTGGCCGCATACTTCGCGCTGCTGCAGCCGGGCGACCGCGTCATGGGCCTCGCGCTGCCCTCCGGGGGGCACCTCACCCACGGGGCGCGGCTGAGCTTCAGCAGCAGCTTCTATGAGAGCCATCCGTACAGCGGCAATGAGGAGGGCTGGCTGGACTACGACCAGATCCGCGCGCAGGCTCTGGAAGTCCGCCCGAAGCTGATCATCGCCGGCGGCACGGCCTACCCGCGGGCGTGGGACTTCGCGGCGATGGCGGCCATCGCCGCGGAAGTGGACGCCTACTTCCTTGCCGATATCGCGCACATCAACGGCTTGATCATTGGCAAGGTCCACCCGGACCCGGTGCCGCACGCGCACGTGGTGACCTCCACCACGCATAAGCTGCTGCGCGGGCCTCGCGGCGGGCTGATCCTGTGCAAGGATGAGGCGCTGAAGGGCGTGAGCGGCGCCGATGCGGAGAAGCGGGTGAACCGCATTCCGGGCCGCATCGACCGTGCCATCATTCCAGGCACGCAGGGCGGTCCGCACGTCAACCAGATCGCGGCGCTGGCGGTTGCGCTGGATGAAGCCGCCCGCCCGGATTACACAGAGTACGCGGGACAGGTAGTCAAGAATGCCCGCGTGCTGGCCGAAGGGCTGCAGGAGCGTGGATTCCATCTGGTCACGGGCGGCACCGACAATCACCTGGTGCTGATCGACATGCTGCGCGGCAAGGGGATCCCCGGCTGGCGCTTCGCCAAGGTGCTCTACGAGGCGAACATCGAGGCGAACGCCAACTCGGTGCCGAACGACACGCTCTCGCCGCTGAAGCCTGGCGGAGTACGGATCGGCACTCCGGCCGTCAGCACCCGCGGTATGAAGGAAGCCGAGATGCGCGAGATCGCGCGGTGGTTCGGCGAGCTGGCGGAAGCAATGGAGGGCGAGGCGGTTGTCAAGCCGGATGTGGTGGAACGGGTGAAGGGCGAAGTGCGCGAACTCTGCACCAGCGGCCGCTTCCCGGTTCCTGGCATCGAGTGCTGATCAATTTCGGATTTCGGATTTCGAATTGGCGTTGCGGGTTACCCGGCAAGTCGTTGGCGGGTGCGGTTTCACCGCACCCGTCGCGTTCTTCCATCCTGCTATCCCTCCATCCCGCTATCTTTCCGTCTCTCCGTCTCTCCGCACCCGGATCTCCAGGCCGTCCAGCGGGGCGGTGAAGTAGACCACCAGCGCGGGTCTTCCTTCCGGCCGGTACTCCACTGCGCCCTGCCAGTAGTCCTCGCAGCCACGGCCCTTGCGCCGCCCGAACCAGGCGAAGTCATCCTGGCCCCAGCCGGAGACGTGGACGTTGAAGCGGTCGACACCTGGCTGGAGGGCGAGGCGGCCCAGGATGGCGGTGCGGCACCCCGGCACCTCCACCTGATAACGGGCCTCGGTCCCGATGCTGAAGCGCACCAGGACCTCCGCCGGACCGACCTCACGGAGGCGCGAGAAGAGGTCCGGTAGGCCTGACGAGAGGACGGTCCAGCCGCGCTCGGGTTCACTCATGCGGCGCTGGTTCGACTTTGGTGGACGTCATCCCTTGGCAGAACGGTCAAAGGCACTCTCGGTGCGTGAGCCAACTGCCCTGCGAGGGTCCATCGAACCAGCGCGACGTTCGTGGAGCGCACGCCGCAGTGCTGATCCACTTAGCCAACCCGCTTCCCAGCCTGAGGCCGACCGGCTACCGGTGCGCGGTTCGCAGCACGGGCTGCGTTCCGAGCAGGCTGGGGCTGATCGCCGGCGGATGAGGAAATCTGCATGATGTCCCGGCCTGCAACCCCGATGTAGACCATGTGATGGGGAATGAGCTGCCCGTCCACGCGACGGTAATCGTTGAACATCCAGGACTCGTTGCCCACGGTGGTCTCTACGTGGAGGTAGATCGGCCGCAGCGTCCGCCGATCCAGCATCATGACGGCGGGCCGGTCCGAATCGGAGACGGAGAGCTTCAGCTTGATCTGGAGCGAGTTCGAGGAAGTGCGGTCGACCGCAACCCGCACCGGGCTTCCGGGAGCGAGCCACCAGCCGGACTGAATCCAGATGGGAAGCTGGAAGTTGCCGTAGGTGAGAGGAAGGGTGGCGTTGGCCACCGAACGCGTCTGCGACCATCCAGCCGTGCCGTCGTAGCCCTGGATCAAGGTCCCGGCACCCTCCACGCGCACCACATACTGGCTGCCGGGACCCACGTCCAGGCTCAGGCGCTCATCCTGTCCGCGTCGGCGGATGCCACCGGACAACTGAAGGGCCCTGGTCCGCAGGGCGATCCGCTCGCAGCCGAGGGCACCGCGGACCCTCTGCAGGAAGACGCGGTCGCTCTCCAACGTCTCCGGCCAGTTGAAGTGGTGCTTGCCTCGTCGCGGCTCGCTGACGGACGGCTGCGGAGCCGGAGTCAGGCGTGTTGCGGTGCCGGCCTGCGCAATCACGGGCTGAACGGCGTGCGGCATCCCTCCACGCATCGTGCGGACCTGGGCATTAAGGCCCATCCCCACGGGGCGGGGCATTTTGGAGGAAACCACGGGTGCCGCGTGTGCGATGACCGGCGGCGTGGGAACATCGCCTAGAGCGGTGCGTACGCCGGTCGCGGCAATCCCCACCACCGGGGAGCTGATCAGATTCAGAACGAGCATTGAGGCGGCGGACGCCGCCAGGCCACCTGTGGCCATAAGGTATTTCACCGTTGAACCTCCGGTGCACTCAACTCCGAATGCGGTGCCGTGGTTTCGCCGAACTGCCGCAGAAGTTCCCGGTGACCGGGGATCTCCGCGCTGAAGAGTCGGCGGCTGTCTTTCAGGATAGTGGCCACCTCCTCGATTGCTGCATCCTGTGCAACGGCTCTCCGGATCTGTGTGACCACCATCTCGAATCCGAGGCCGGCGTGGTAGACGTGGGAGAGAAAAGCACTTCCGGTCCAGACCGCCTGATGGACGCCACGCCCATCCCGGGTCAGGAAAGCAAGGAGGCACTCCCGGCTATCGGCAACGACGTTCAGCCACTGGCCAGGGTAGCCCGCGATGACGTTGCTCCCACGCGGATGGACCAGAAGCTCCACGCCCGGTAGGTCCACCGGCTCATACGCGCTTACCTGAACGATCACGCCCCGCGAGACCGCAGCCTGAATCTCCTCGCGGAGACGCGCCATCGGCAGGGGAAAGAGATCGATCAATACGATGTGCCGGGCCCGCTGGAGCATGGCGCGGCAGCGTTCGAAGACCTGGTCGGCCGAGCGAAGCGCATACACCCGCGTGTCCTCAGGAGCGCTGCCCAGGCGTCCGAGCGCCATGCTCGCCCGCTCTTTGCGCTCCTGGAACGCGCGGGTAAGTCCGTCCAGCAACTCGCGCACGGGGGTGGCACGGCAGAGGCGGTTCGCACCCTCGTCCACGATGACGGCACCTTTGGCTTGCAATGTCTCAAGTGCCTTGTAGACATTGGCCGCCGGCCTTCCGATGGCCTGGGCCACCCGGTAACCGGTCGCGGGCGCCTCGCCCACCAGGTAGGAGTACACTTCCGCCTCCAGGCCCGTGAAGCCAAGGTCCATTAGTACTCCGATGCTCTTCTCACCCGCCATTGGGCTTCTCCGCGTTGTTAATCTTCTTTACTACTAATACACGGATCTCGGCGCAAGTCAACCGCGCTCATCACAGGGATCCGCCCGATGGGCCCAATGGTGGGGATATGGGCTGGGAAAGTGCCGGCTCACTTCTCAGACGAAGGAGACGCACGAAAGCGCGAGGAGGGACGTAAGGCTTGCTTGTAAGCGATTGTCCCTCGTCCGGCCCTACGCTGCCGTGTCGCGGATCACACGTTCCGCGTGCTTGCGTCCGCAGGGTGCGGAGCAAGCGACTGCCATGCCCAAAGGCCACGCGTCGGTCTCCGAGCCGCTCGGACCGCGTGGACTCCGGTTGAAATTGGCATTGCCACGGCCTACGCGGAAAAAGGGGAGCGGCGTACGCCGCTCCCCTCCATCAAGCTAACCGATCTCGTTCAGACCGTGATTAGTTGGCGAGAACGTGGTCGTCGGAGGTGTCCGTGGAGCCGTTCGTGTTGATCGTGCAGGTGGGGTTGGCCGTGGCCGTTCCCAGCGCGTAGGTGCCGCCGCTCGGGCAGTTCGGGGTCGACTTCAGGTAGGCCGGGGAGAGTGAGGTCATCCC
>JANPLG010000395.1:0-4483 GCA_031426395.1 Actinomycetes bacterium | reverse complement strand
GAGATCTATGAACGCGTCGAACGGCAACTCATCGAGTCAAAGCAGCGCATGGATGACTGAACTGCTGGAGTTCGCTGAAGCGGTCAAGCGAGCGGGAGCACGCGCCATCCCGGAAGCCATCCGGGAACATCACGCGGCGGGCAATCCCGTAACCATTTCTCACAATGGTCGGTTGGTACATCTGCATCCCGACGGCTCCATGACGCCCCTTGAAACGGGAGCGACCGAGCAGCCGTGTCCCGATTCCCCACGGGAGTACGGGAGACCCACGGCCACAAGAGCCTACGCTACCCCCTTCACCCCCGGAAGTAGATGAGCAGCGCGGTGAGGCAGCAGAGGGCGCTGGCGATGACGAACCGGGCCACGACCCGCGTCTCCGGCCATTCGCATAGCTCGAAGTGGTGATGGAGGGGTGACATCTTGAAGATCCGCTTGCCGGTGGTCTTGAAGGAGATCACCTGCAGCGTGACGGATCCCGCCTCCACGATGTGGACCAGCGCCGCTACCAGGACAATCCACTCCAGGCGCATGGCAATGGCAACCACCGCAATGCCGCCGCCGATGGCGAGCGAGCCGGTGTCCCCCATGAAGACCTGCGCCGGGTGGGCGTTGTACCAGAGATAGCCGAGGGTGGCCCCCGCCATCGCGCCGCAGAAGATGATGAGGCCGTGGTCCGCCACGTTCGCGCCGAACCAGGGGTGCGCCTGCGCACCAAAGGCGGCCATCAGCCCGAGGGTGAGCCAGACCGGCAGGCTGACGCCCCCCGCCAGGCCGTCCAGGCCGTCGGTCAGGTTGACGGCGTTGGACATCCCGACCATCAGCAGGACGTGGTACGCGCCCAGCACCCAGGGCCACCATGCGGGAGCGCCCTGAACGGCACCGGCCTGAACCGAAACGGCCCCGGCTTCGGGACTGAAGTAGGTCCACGCCGGGGTGTGCATCGCCCACCAGACGGCGAAGGCGATGCCGACGATGAACTGCCCCAGCAGCTTCTCCCGCGCCCGCAGACCCAGATTCTTGCCGCGCACCACGATGAGCAGGTCATCGATGAAACCGACTAGGCCGAAGCCAATCGTGGCGAGGAGCACGGCGGTGATAGGAGCCATCTCGCCGCCGGGGCGCGGGTAGATGAGCGCGCCGACGAGCCCCGCCAGCAGCAGAAACGCCCCGCCCATGGTGGGGGTGCCGCCCTTCTTGAGGTGGGACTTGGGCGCATCGGTGCTGATGGTCTGGCGGGCCTTCAGCTTACGAAGCACGGGGATCAGGAGCCACCCCGCCACCAGCGCCAGGAGCGTGCCGACCAGGAACGGTCCGAAGAGGTAGGGGAGCATCAGGAGGGTTCCTGGTTTCTGGTTTCTAGTTTCTGGTTGGGGGTCACCGGAGCACCAGAGTTGGCGGTGAGCATCTGGACCATGGTCTCCATTGCTACGCCGCGGCTGCCCTTGACCAGGATGACGTCTCCCGGTTGGCGCCGTGCCGTCAGTTCGGCGAGTGCTTCGTCCTTGCTCTCGCAGGCGAGGATCAGCTCTGGTGCCATGCCTGCCGCGCGGGCCGACGCCGCTATCTGCGTGGCGTGGCCGCCCACGGTGATGAGGAGTTGCGGCGGCCTCTGAGCAATCGCCTCGCCGACCTGCTGATGCGCGGCCTCACTGGAGGGACCCAGCTCCAGCATGCTCCCCAGGAGGGCTATCTTTCGTGGGCCGTCCATCTCGTGCAGCACTTCAAGCGCCCCGATCATTGCTTCCGGCGTGCTGGCGTTGTAGGCATCGTCCAGGAGCAGGCTTCCGTCGGAGAGCGGGCGGCAGGCCATGCGGCTGCCGGACACCTCGGCGATGGCCAATCCCCGCAGGATCTGCGCAGCCGTCAGTCCAAGCGCATCGCCGACTGCCGCCGCAGCGAGGGCGTTGGAGACATTGTGCCTCCCCAGCAGGGGCAGCCAGCCCTCGCACGTGCCATCGCCCAGCCGGACCTCATAGCGAGATCCGAGCGGGCCGCCGCCTTCGCTCCCGGAACAGGGTCGGCAACCCAGGTATCGACCGAAGACCCCCTCGCTTTCCAGAATCTCGGAGAGCGCGAAGGGCAGGATGCGGGCACCGTGAACCTGACCGCTCAGGAAAGGGAAGTAGCGATCAGCGGCGTTCAGCACCGCAGTGCCGGAGAGCGGCAGGAAGTCGAGGATCTCCGCCTTGGCTGCAGCGATGGCGTCCTGGCTGCCCAGCAGTTCCATGTGGGAGAGGCCGATGAAGGTGATCAGTGCCACGTCCGGCCGCGCGAGACGGGCGAGGTAGCGGATCTGCCCCGGACCCCGCATCGCCATCTCCACCACGGCGAACCGGTGCTCCGGCCGGATCTCCAGCAGCGTGAGCGGAACACCGATCTCTGCGTTGAGATTGCCAGGGTTCTTAAGCGTCGGGCCAGCCTGGGAAAGTACGGAGTGGAGCAGGTCCTTGGTCGTGGTCTTGCCAACGCTGCCCGTGACGCCGACCACCGTCACCTGATGTCGGTTGCGGTGCCACGCGCCCAGCGTCCCGAGCGCGAGCAGCGGATCAGGCACCTCCAGCAATGGACCGACCCCGGTGACGCGGTCCGGTGCCACCAGGGCAGCAGCCGCGCCAGCATCCAGGGCCGTCTTCACATAGGCGTGCCCGTCGAAGTTCTCGCCGGCGATGGCGACGAAGAGGTCGCCGGGGTGCACGGTGCGGGAGTCGGTGCTGACTCGGCGGACCCGGATGTCGGAGAGGTTGGCAGCGGGGTCGGCCGAAGCAACGCGGGCGTCGAGTACGCGGGCGATCAGGTCAAGAGGATAGTCGAGCATCGAGAGCAATTCTGGCTTCTTCGCGGTCGTCAAAGTGGACCGTTTCATGGGCGAAGATCTGGTAGGTTTCGTGGCCCTTTCCGGCGATGACCACCAGGTCGCCGGCCTCGGCTTCGCGGATTGCGGCCTGGATGGCGGTGCGCCTGTTCACTTCGGTCATCACTTCGGTCATCACGGCGCTATGTCGGTCGGCGGGGATGCCGGCGACAATCTCATCGAGGATGCCGAGCGGCTCCTCCGTGCGCGGGTTGTCCGAGGTGACGATAACGCGGTCCGCCAGTTCCGCCGCCAGCCGGCCCATGATCGGGCGCTTGGTACGGTCACGGTCGCCGCCGCAGCCGAAGACGGCGATCAGGCGACGGGGGTTCAGCGCCCGGCCTGCGCGGAGCACGTTCTCCAAGCCATCCGGCGTGTGTGCATAGTCAACAATGACGCTGAACTCCTGGCGCTCTCGCAGCGCGGGGTCCGAGCTGAACACGCTCTCGAAGCGACCCGGCACGCCGGGGGATGACTGCAGGCCCCGCAGGAGCACGTCCCACTCAAGACCCAGCGCCCGCCCCGCGCCCAGCGCGGCGAGGGAGTTGTAGACGTTGAACAGACCGCCCAACCGAATCTGGACCGGGAACTCCCCCTCCGGAGTGGTCAGACGGAAGGCGACCCCGGTGGGCGAAGCTTCGATGGCGGATGCGCGGAGGTCGGCTTCCTGTTCCACACCGTAGGTGATTGAGCGCGTGGAGAGCCGCTCAACCAGGCGTCGGCCATAAGGGTCGTCGACATTGACCACTGCCGTAGTGGCCTTTGAAGTGCGCTGAGGGTAGTCCGTGAAGAGGGCCGCCTTCGCCTCGAAGTAGCTCTCCATGTCAACGTGGTAGTCCAGGTGGTCCTGGGTGAGGTTGGTGAACACCGCTACATCAAACTCGCATCCCAGCGTCCGGCCCTGGTGGAGGGCGTGGGAGGAGACCTCCATCGAGACGACACGGGGGCCGGAACCGGCGGGAGCGTCCGCCATCCGCGCAAGCAGCGCCTGCACCTCCGGCGACTCCGGCGTGGTGCGGTCAGCAGGCAGCATCTCGTCGCCAATGCGGACCCCGATGGTGCCGATCACGCCGGTTTCGCGCCCAGCGGCCCGAGCGAGAGACTCGATCAGGTAGGTGGTGGTGGTCTTGCCGTTGGTGCCAGTCACCCCCACCAGCGCCAGCCGCCGCGCCGGAGTGTCGAAGAAGGCGGTCGCCAGATGGGGCATGGCGGCGCGGACATTCTCGACCTGGAGTTGCGGCAGGTTCACCTCCTGCGCCTCCTCCACCACGGCCGCCACTGCCCCCCTCTCAACGGCAGCGGACAGGAACTGGTGCCCATCAGACTTCGCCCCACGGACGCAGAAGAAGAGATGGCCCGGCTCCACCTGGCGGGAGTCGTAGGAGAGGCCGGTTAGGAGGGGATTACCTTCAGCGCCTACCCGCCTAGCTCCGGGCACGGCTGGGATGAGATCCGAAAGTCGCTTGGTCATGGAGTGCTTCTTCTGAGTGGCCGGAAAGGACGCTAGATTACCAAACTCAATGCTGCCTAGCTCCAAAGACCATGCG
The DNA here is from genome assembly GCA_031426395.1 of Actinomycetes bacterium. Classification (GTDB taxonomy): domain Bacteria; phylum Armatimonadota; class SYMT01; order SYMT01; family SYMT01; genus JANPLG01. The sequence goes on along the minus strand of JANPLG010000395.1, from coordinate 85 downwards.
TCTTTCCCCGGACAGGCACAACCTGCTAAGCAGCTAACCCGCCGCGTCCGAGGGAATCCCGAGTAGACATCCGGCAACGCTGCAC
>JANPLG010000394.1:0-6698 GCA_031426395.1 Actinomycetes bacterium | reverse complement strand
GCTTGCCGTTCTTCAGCAGGCGGGTGCGTTCGTCCTCTTCCATGTCCCCGGTGAAGAGAAATCGCGTCTTGCCGAACACCAGCCGCCCCACGATGGAGTTGTTGTTCGCATCGGATTCGGTTCCTTTGAGCAGCGGCTCCTCCGGTGCCAGCACCTCGAAGGTAGCGCCGCCCCACTCGTGGCGCTGACCAGCACGAGCGCGCGTCACTTTGACCCCCTTGTCCTGCAGCATCTTCACGTAGGTCTGCTGAAGCTGGGTGCCGTGGACATAGCCAGGATCAAGTGCCTTCGCGGTGGGAATGTCTCGCAGGAGGTCGATGAGTCCGCCTATGTGGTCGCTGTGTGGATGGGAGCCGACTACCCATTCCAGTCGCGTTAGACCCGCCTGCTTGAGCGCATCGATCAGCTTCGGTCCCGCGTCTTGCGGGCCACCGTCGATCACGACTCCGCTACCATCCGGCGCCTGGATCAGCGCTGCGTCGCCTTGCCCGATGTCCAGGAACGACACTTGGAGCATCCCCTTGACCGGCACCGGAAGCGCAGCTCCCGTACCGTCGGTGGTTGGCGGTGGTGACGAAGCACCCAGCTGTCCCGGAGAGCTACCGCACCCTGACAGGGCGACCGTTGCCGTCAACAGGCAACTGGCCAACTCCGCGCCGGTGAGGAACCGGATCTTGCGCATCCCCGTACGCCGCTTGTAATGCTTCCGGATCACGCCCGCCGCCTTCCTGCTCGCCCACACAATGACGACATGCTACCCGCCCGGCGTGAGCGCGCACCACTTCTTCTTGACCTTGGACTGGCTGCCGGATCCATGCCATCACCGGGTGCTCCAAGGAACAGGGGTGAAGCGCGCCACGGCGCCTTCGGCAAACTCACTGTTATCGGGGTCAAAGGCCGTGCAGATGGGGTAGTAACAAAGGTGGCCACCGCATCCGGCGGTTGCGCTTTGCTGTATCCACTATCGCGATGCAGTTTCAGGATCGAGGGGACGATGCGTGAGTTAGTATCGGACAGCCTTTGGGTGGCGGAGATGCCCGCTGCAAAGATGGGATTCGAGTTTGGCGCGCGGATGACCCTTGTGCGGCTCCCGGATGGCGGTCTCTGGATCCACTCGCCCATCCAGCTCACCTCCGAACTGAAGGCCAGCGTTGACGCGGCCGGTCCGGTCCGGTGCATCGTGGCCCCCAGCAAGATGCACTACGAGCACGCTGAAGAGTTCGCGCACGCCTATCCTGATGCCGGAGTGTGGATTCCGCCGGAGTTCGAGAAGAAGCTCGAGATCGCCCAGACGTGCCGCGAGCTGAACGACCTGCCGCCGCCGGAGTGGGCCGGGACGCTGGACCAGGTCATCCTGCGCGGCAGCGCCATGTATGACGAAGTCGATTTCTTCCACCCTGCGTCCCGCACCCTGATCCTGACCGACCTCCTCTTCCATATCCCGGAGGAAGAAGGCGGCACCACGGCGCTCTGGGCGAAGCTCCTTGGTATCCACGGCCACCTGGACGCCTCGCGCTCCTTCAAGCTCTCGCTGCGGGACCGCGAGGCGATGCGGCGGTGCCTCCTCCGGATCGAGCAGTGGGACTTCGACCGCGTGATCATCACCCACGGCAAGGTTCAGGAAACGGGCGGCAAGGCCGAATTCCTGCGAGCGTTCGATTGGCTTATGAAAAAGGACTAGACCGGAAAGCCAGCCGCCGCGATGCTTCCAGGAGCATCAGCCGTGCCTGCCGTCCCCTGCATCGACCATCCGTTCGATGCGGCGGTCGGGCAGCAGCCAGATCAGCGCAACAGCCACGTAGATGGCACCAGAGATCCAGGGGTGTAAGAAGGCAAGCGGGATGGCGGCGAGGTAGAGGACGATGGAACCCTTGCCCTTCAGGTCCTTACCCAGCGCCTTGGCCAGCAGCGAGTCCTTCCCTTCATGACGGACGATTGCACCCTGGAGCAGCCAATAGGCGACCGCAGACATCAGCAGCACCGCGCCGTACACCGCCATAGGTGCCTGCGCGAAGTGCGTGTCGCCCATCCAGTGCGTGACGAACGGGACCAAGGAGAGCCAGAAGAGCAGGTGGAGGTTTGCCCAGAGGATGGCACCGTCCACTTGCCGCGCGGCGTGCAGCATGTGGTGATGGTTGTTCCAGTAGATTCCCACGTAGACGAAGCTCAGAAGGTAGCTCAGTAAGACCGGTGCCAGCGGCCGAAGCGCGGCGAGGCTGGCGTCATGAGGTGCCTTGAACTCCAGCACCATGATCGTGATGATGATGGCGAGGACGCCGTCGCTGAACGCCTCCAGGCGATTGCTGCTCATCCCTGCTTGGCCACCGCCCATGGCCTGCTAACCTCCCTGCGCCAGGTCGGCGAGCTTGCGGGCCAGGGGCGGTAGCGCGGCACCTTCCAGGTTGCTCATGATCGCCACCGCTGTTTGCTGCTCTGGCAGGAGGTAGAGGTAGGTAGCGACGCGCGGCTGGCCACCGCCATGGGCGGCCTCTCGCTTGCCGGCGCGGGTGGAGAGTGTCCAGCCAAGGCCGTAGTTGGTCTCCTTCCCCGCGTCCAGACCCTTGGTGAACTTCTGCGGCGTCCACATCATCGACCGGGTCTCCGGCTTGAGTAGGCGACCGCTCATCACCGCCAGGGCAAATTGGATCAGGTCTTCCGAAGTGGAGCAGAGACCGCCGCCGGGGATCTTGTTGCTGATGTCCGCCAGGGCGGAGTTGCGCAGCTCACCCTCCGGGGTCTTGCGGTAGCCCTGGGCGCGGTTGGGGATGATGGCCGCTGCATCGTCGGTGCGGATGCGGCGCATGCCTGCGGGTTGGAATATCTCCCGCTGGAGGTAGCGGTCGAATGGCTCGCCGGCCACGGCTTCCAGGACGGCGCCGGCCAGGTTGTAGCCGTAGGTGGTGTACTGATACTTGCTGCCCGGCTCATGGAGGAGCGGGTCGTCCTTGAAGATGGAGAGGGCGGCGGTGACGCTGGGATAGCGCCGGGTGCTGTTGACCTCGTCTCCCCTGTAATGGCGCACGCCGGCCAAGTGACCGAGGAGCTGTCGGGTGGTGACCGGCCACTGCTTGGTCGGGAAAGACGGGACGTAGCGCTGGACCGGCGCGTCCAGGTCGATCTTGCCCCGCTCGACCAGTTGCAGCACGCCGACCGCCGTGATTGGCTTGGAGATGGAGGCGAGCCGGAAGATGGTGGCGGCCCTCGCCGGGACGTTGTTCTCCAGGTCTGAGAGGCCGAACCCAGAGGACCAGCGCAGCTTGCCGCCGGTGGCCAACGCCACAGAGAGGCCGGGGATCTGCTGCCGAGACATCTCCGCGCTGATCTCGCGCTCCAGGCGCTCTCGGATCTCCAGGGATAGGCTCGGCTCAGCGGGGGCCTGTGCCCACGACGCGCGGATGGGAAGCGCGGAGAGAGCGCCCAGTTGGAGAAGAGTTCGGCGGTTCATTTCAATCTCGGATTTCGGATTTCGAGTTTCGGATTTGAGCTGGAGCTGATTGATGACAGAGGGAGACCCGCCTGTCTCAGTGGTGGCGGGGTCCCGTAGATCGCAATACGACCTACTTGTGCGACCAGGATCAGTTGGACTTCTTGACGGAGATGTCTCCGTAGTAGTCGTTCAGGTTGTTGCCGAAGTCATCAAAGGACCAGGTGGCGATGATCCGCCGGGTGCTCAGGTTGATGCTGCCGAGGACGCCCGTGGTCCCAACGGGAGCCGTGGGGGAGCCGAGCGCGCCGGTGAGGCTGATGTTGTCGTCCGCGCTCAGGTTGAGGATGCCGTGCGTCATGTTGATCGTCCGGCCACGGCTGGTGACCTTGCCCTGGAGGATGTAGGCGCCGTTGGGCAGCTTGGTCTGCTTGGTGATCTTCAGGGTAAATGGAGCGGTCGTGGTTTCGCCGGCCAGGGTGAAGGTGCCCTTGTAGGTGCCCTTGATGTTCTTGGAAGGAGCGGAAAGGGCCGTCTTGCTGGAGTCCGAGACGGCGGTGAGACAAAAGGCGGCAAGGCAGATTGCGGCGGTGCGCACGGTGAAAGCCGGGATATGGCGAGGGAACAGGGTCATGGAGGTAATGCTCGCTACACCAGCCTTGGGAGCCGGTGATTAGACAGGTGCCGACCAAACCGGCACTCCAGGTAAGATATCGTGCAATCAGGGCGTCGCCGGTAGGGTGGACGAGCGCTTTGGCTGGGTCAGCAGGCTCACCACCACCAGCACCAGGAAGCCGAGCGGGATAGTGACGATTCCCGGCTGGCTGAACGGTGCGATGGCGTTGGCCGGATCGAGGCCGTAGACGTCCTTGTAGGCAGGAGCGGAGAGCAGCAGCCAGCCGAGGGAGGTCACCATGCCCACCACAATGGCGGCGGTGATGCCCTGCTTGGTGGTCCGCTTCCAGAAGAGGAGCATCACCAAGGAGGGCAGGTTGGCGCTGGCGGCCACGTTGAACGCCCAGCCGACCAGAAACGTCACGTTCAGCTTCTCGAAGATGATGCCGAGGCCCATGGCGATGATGCCAACCACCACGGCGGCAATCTTCGCCGCCTTGACCATCGCCGTGTCACTGAGCTTCTTGCCCATCACGTTGTTCAGAATGTCATGAGCCACCGCACCGCTGGCGGCCAGGATGAGGCCGCTGACCGTCCCCAGCACCGTGGTGAACGCAATGGCGCTGATGATGGCGAACGGCAGCTCTCCGAAGCTCTTGGCGAGGAGCGGGGCCGCCATGTTGCTGTTGGTGGGGTCGAGGGTGCCGCTGGTCATCGCGCCCAGCCCCAGGTAGAGGGTGAGCACGTAGAAGAAGCCGATGCTGGCGATGCCGACCACCGTGCTCTTCCGCGCGGCGCTTGCGTCCTTTACCGTGTAGTAGCGGATCAGGATGTGCGGAAGGGATGCGGTCCCCGCGAAGAGCGCCAGCATGAGCGAGAGGAAGTCGAGCTTATCGACCAGATTGTCACTGCGGACGCCCTTGAAAGTGGGGGAGGCGCCCGGCATCATCAGGTCCGCGCCGGAGACTATCTTCTGGTAGTAGACGGTGGTGACGCTGCCGTCCGCTTCCTTGATCTTCTCATTGGGCCAGGTTACGACCTTGCTGCCGGAGAGCTTCTCGAAGAACTCGAAGGGGCCGAGGGGGCCGGTGGAGCGCTTCTGGTCGGCCGGGGAACCGCCGGGCAGTTCGGCCAGGTGACCCACGGGAGCGAAGTCCGCCTGCCCCGGCCCGAGGCCGTGCGGCAGACCGTTAACCAGGGTAGGACCGCTCTTCGGCTTGGTGCTGGTCTGGGCGATGGTGAGGCTGCCGTCCGCACCGACCCGCCGAGTGATGATCCGACCGTCCTCTTGTTGCAGCCGCTCATACGGCTTGCTGACCCACTCGCCGGCCGGCGGAATCAGGGTTCCGACAGTGATCGCATCTTCCGGATAGGGTCGAGTGAGCTCGACCGGGCCGGTGGAGAGGCCGCGCGCCAGGATGGCAATCGTGAGCGCGGCGCAAAAAACCACCAGCAGCGAGCCTTTGATGAACTGGACCCAGGTGGTGCTGACCATGCCGGCGGTCACCACGATGAGGATCACCACGACGCCCACGAGGATGACGCCGGCGACATGGGAAAAGCCGAGGAGCGGCTGCACCAGCGCGCCTGCGCCGACCATCTGCGGGATCAGGTAGAAGATGCTGACCACCAGCGTGCTGATGGCGGCCGATAGCTTGATGCCGCGGGAGTTGAACTTGCTGTCCAGGGCGTCCGCAAAGGTGTACTTGCCCAGCCGTTTGATCGGCTCCGCGATGACGAAGAGCGCAACCACCCAGCCGGCGAGGTAGCCGATGGAGTAGAGGAAGCCATCGTACCCATAAAACGCGATCATCCCGCAGATGCCGAGGAACGACGCGGCGGAGAGGTAATCGCCGGCGAAGGCGATGCCGTTCACGAACCATCCGACCTGCCCGTGGGCGGCGAAGTAGCCCTGGGCGCTCTTTGCCTTGGCGCCCAAGAAGAAGCTGATGCCGAGGACCGTTCCAACGAAGACGACGAAGATGACGATGGCGACGGGCGAGCTGCTGTAGATCATTGACTGGTCCCACTGTCGCCCGACTCGCGTAGGCCGTCGCGGCATAGAACGGAGTAGACCAGCGCCAGCACCAGCGCCGCCACGATCAAGGCGAACCCGTACCAGGTGGCGACATTCACCCCGCCTACCGTGGCGGCCATGGCGTCCCGCGCGAAGGCGCTCATCCAGACGAAGCCGCCGTAAAGCACCACGTACACGCCGAAGAGTATCAGCCCATTGCGCGCGTTCCGTACCTGCTCTGCCGAAAGTGGGGGCGCGGGTTCCGGCGGCGTAGAGTCCGTTCGAGCCATTCGATGTCCAATCCGGGTGGGAAGAGGGAGCGAGGGGGAGAGGGGGCGAGGGAGCGACGTGGGCTCGTATCCTTTGCGCGCTGGCCGCGTTCTATGCACTGCGGCACCAACTGACGCTGAATGCCGGTGACTCACCTTCGTTGGGGGACTCCGCGCTGCAATCCTCCGCACGAAGGGTTCAGGGTTCGGGGTTCAGGGTTCAGTCTGTGGTTGAAGGCCTCGTCCGCTTGGCGTAGGTACAGGTTTTCCGCAGTCCGAGATCCGAGATCCGCACTCCGCACTCCGCACTCCGCACTCCGCACTCCGCACTCCGCACTCCGCACTCCGCACTCCGCACTCCGCACTCCGCACT
>JANPLG010000393.1:0-7169 GCA_031426395.1 Actinomycetes bacterium | reverse complement strand
CTCGAGTCCGTCCCGCCCACAGCAACCAAAGGTGCGACCATTTGCATTCTGAATTCTGCATCCTGAATTGCCCTCGGTGGTGGTGTAGTCCCCCCACAAGAAAAGCCGAACAGTAGATACCATTCATTTCGTTCGGCCGAGGGCATGGACCGACCAGCTGACAGGAGCGTGTATCGCACCCCCGCCGGTGGCGGGAGAGGGACCGCGACCCACAACAAAGAACCTTTCGGAACTACCAACCAGGGCCGATCACGTCCTTACAGGGGGTGGATGCGCGTACGCCTTTCGCAGCCCGGCAACCTTTAGCTCTGTTTTCCAGACTCACCCTAGCACTCCTATGAGCCTCGCCCCCGTCACCCCTCCCAGCAACGTCGTCCGGGCCTCCGATCTCGAATTGACCACGGCCCTGGCGGACTGCCTCCCGCGTTCGGCGGCGGAACAGCTCCAGTGCTGTCCCATCGAGGACAGCGGCGACGCCCTCACCGTGGCGATGCTGGAGCCGGGCGATGTCTTCAGCATCGACGAGATCCAGCGGATCACCCGCAAGCGCATCCGTCCGGTGGGCACCTCCCACGCCGACCTCCGCCTGATGATCGCCAAGGTCTACGCTGGCGGCGGCGGATCGATGGGCGAGGCGGAGCTACTGGGCGACGGGATCTCCAAGTCGAACATCATCAACCTGAACTCCCTCAACCCGAGCGCGGAGGCCCCCACGGTCCTCCTCCTCAACGAGGTGCTTCAGCAGGCGATCCACCAGCGGGCGAGTGACATCCACATCGAGCCGTACGAGACGCAGTGCCTCGTCCGGTTCCGCGTGGACGGCATCCTCTACGATGCGTTGCCCCTGACGGGAGAACAGCACATCCCGCTGATGTCCCGCATCAAGATCCTGGCGAACATCGACATCGCCGAGCACCGGCTGCCGATGGATGGCCGCTTCACCATCATGCTGATGGGCAAGCGCTGGGACGTCCGCGTCTCCACGGTCCCCACGCAGCACGGCGAGAAGGCCGTGCTCCGCATGCTGCCCAAAGACTCGACCACGCTCAGCCTGGAAGAGCTCGGCATGCTAGAACGGGAGCGCCGCCTCTTCGAGGGGCTGATTTCCAAGCCGCACGGGATGCTACTGGTCACCGGCCCCACCGGCTCCGGCAAGACGACCACCCTCTACACCGCCCTCCGCCAGATGGACACGGTTGGCCGCAACGTCATCACCATTGAGGACCCGGTGGAGTACGAGCTGCCCCGCGTCACGCAGATCCAGGTTCACCACAAGATCAACCTGGGCTTCGCGACGGCCCTCCGCTCCGTGCTCCGGCAGGACCCCGACGTGGTGATGGTTGGCGAGATCCGGGACGCCGAGACCCTCGGCATGGCGGTTCAAGCGGCGCTCACCGGCCACTTCGTCTTCAGCACCCTCCACTGCAACGACAGCGTCTCCGCCGCCACCCGCGCCACCGACATGGGGCTGGAGCCGTTCCTCTTCACGTCGTCGGTGGTCGGCGTGATCGCGCAGCGCCTCGTCCGAAAGATCTGCCCCCTCTGCCGCGCGCCAGAGCCGCTCCCCGAGCCGCTGCGCCAGCGGCTGAACATCCAGGACCCCAACGCCACCCTCTTCCGTGGCAAAGGCTGCAAGGACTGCCGCCACACCGGCTATCGTGGCCGTCTAGGCGTCTATGAGATCCTCGCCATGAATGACGCGGTCCGCACCGCCATCCAGGAGCGCAAGGGAGCCTCAGACATCCGCAAGATCGCAGTGCAAACCGGAATGATCGCGCTTCGGGAAGACGCGCTGCGGAAGGTTCTCTCCGGCGTCACGACGCTGGAAGAGGTGCTGAGGGCGGTATACCTTGATGCGTAAACCCAATTTGCAATCTGCAATTTGCACTTTTCAATTGACAATTCCCCGGCTCGTCCTCGCAGCCCTAACGGTTGCGGTCACCATATCGGCCTCCCTCGCGCCGTCCGCAGCTCAGGACGCGCCACCCGGCCTGAAACCGGAAGAATGGCGTCTTCTCCCGGTCCGCATCCACCTGCTGCGAGCCGAAAAGGCGCCCGCCCTCAACGCCCAGCTCACGGACAAGGATGCACGGCGGGTACTCGGCAAGGTCAATGGCATCTGGAAGCAGGCCGGCCTGCAGTTCTACCCGGAGTCGATCCTGGTGGAGGAGGCCAACGCGCAGGCTCTCTACACCGCAGTAGCCGGCAACCGCGGCGTCGACCGATTGCCCCTGGTCCGTCCGCACGCCAGCCGGACGGAGCTGATGTTCCATCTCTACTACATCCGGCAGATGGGTCCCAACGGCATCTGCTTCGACGGCAGCCACCAGCTTCTCTTCATCAAGGACACCGCAGAGCTGCAGCCCGTCCCCGGCGGCATCGACGAGCCGCTGCCCCGCGTGAGCGCCCATGAGATGGGGCACGCGCTGGGGTTGCCGCACCGCCAGGACACCTTCAACCTGATGGCCAGCGGCACCACCGGCACCCAGCTCAATGATGCCGAGATCGCGACAGCACGCGGTGTCGCCGAGAAGATGTCGTTCCGCCTCACCCCACGCCAGGCCCTCGACACCGCCACCAAGCTAGGCGACACCCTCGCCGCGCGAGACCTCCTAGAAACGGTCACCAACCTTCCGGGCGATGCCGCAGAGGCGGCACAGAAGCAGCTCGCGACGCAGATCCAGAAGACGAAGTAGCTGTTACCGAAAGCCTCTCAGTTCAGGACTGAAATTGGCCGTAGCCCACAGAGCGGGGTTCGCGTGAGTAGGCGTCAGGTTCAGCCGATGCCGGGCGTTGCCGCCAACTACCCAACGGTCATCCATGCCACCCTCGCCGCACTCCCAACCCTCTCACCGTCCCCCACGCGCCGTGTCCCGGATTGCCTGGTCGGCGCGTTTATGCATGCTGTAGCGGCGGACCATCATCAGGTTAGGTGACCGCTGGGCCGCGCCCCAGTCCTCCGTGATCGCCAGGCGGTAGCCGGCCTTCTGGGCGGCGCGGGCCACCCGCTCATTGTAGAAGCCATTGCTGTAGGAGAGATACGGCCGCTTCTCGCCCATCCGACGCTCAATCCGGGCCAGAGGCTCGGTCAGTTCGTGGGCCAGCGGCACGTCCTTGAGGTCCCGCATGTCCGCCGGATGGCTGGCGGTGTGCGGGTAGCACCGGACGAGGCCGGATCGCTCCATCGCCTGGAGCTGCTCCCAGGTGCAGTGCTCCTTACCGGTTTTCACCCCCACGTAATCGGTGTGGACGAAGAGCGCTGCCGGCCAGCGGTACTCTTTGAGCAGTGGGAATAGGTGGCGATAGAGGCCGAGCGTGTTGTCGTCGAAGGTGAGCACTACTGCCTTCGGCGGAATGGCCTTGCCGTCCGCCAGGTGGTCGGCGAGGGTCTCCAGCGTGACCGGCTTCAGCCCCCGCCGCTTGATCTCCGCGAACTGGTGGCGAAGCTCCGCCACGGTGGTATCGAACCAGACATCCTTCCGCTTCTCGACCACATCGTGCCACATGAGGATCGACGAGAAGGATCTGTGCGACTTCGCATGGAGCGGCGTCAGCGGTGCCTGGGCCGCGCTCGGCGTCAGAAGCAGAAGGGCGAGGGCAGCCAGGGGGAGTCGCAGATTCAAAGGCTGTTCCAGCTGATCCATTAGCGAGCGGAGAAGAACTCGCGCTCGGGCAGCATCACCGCGGAGAGCGGGCCACCATAAGCAGCGCCCGTATCGATGCCGATCTTCTCCGGCCGGTCAAGCGGCCGCCACGGCATCTTGTCCAGGTCAATCACCAGCCCGGCCGGCTTGTCGTACTGCGGCGTGTGGCCGAAGACGACCACCTTCTCCCACTGGTAGTCCGACTCCAGAAACGGCTCCCGGATCCAGAGCAGATCTTCCTCACGGGCTTCGGCCACCGGGACGCCGGGAGGAATGCCGGCGTGAACGTAGAGGGCGTGCTCATCCTCGTGCCAGTTCTGGAGCCCCTCCAGGAACTCGAGGTGGCTCGGCGGCACGAAGGCGGTCCAGCGGCGGTTGGGCGCGCCGGAGGTGTAGCTGCTCATCGTGTCCCAGCCGCCGTTGCGGAGCCAGTCCTCCTCCATCAGCGGCTTCCGGGAGAGCGAGTCGATCATCAGCACCTCGTGGTTGCCCTTGAGGGAGACGACCGGCCCTTCCCACTTCCCCTGACGCAGTTCCAAGACGATATCGATCACGCCGCGGCTATCCGGTCCGCGGTCGATGTAGTCGCCCACAAAGACGATGGAGTCCCCCGGCTCCGCCCGTTCCCGCAGCTTGCCCAGGAGCTTTCGCAGCTTGGACGTGTGCCCGTGGATATCCCCAATGGCGAAGGTGCGTGCCACGACGGTGATGCCTAGACCAGCTCGAAGTCGCATACGATGACATCAGCCTTGATTGGGTTGATGAAGTCCCGCACCACCGCCTGATGCGCGGGATGGGGGCCATACGCTTCCAGCGCCGCACGGTCAGTGAACCGCACGAAGAGGCCGATCTCGAAACCCTGGCTGCGGTCGCTGAAGTTGATTCCCACGCTCAAGTCAACGACCCCTGGAACCGCTTCCTTGAGCGTCTTCAGCGCGTTCAACGCGTCAGACTTCTGTTCCGTCGTCGCCTCCGGCTTCAGCTTGAAGAGGACCAGATGGTCCGCCTGAATTGCCATTCGTATTTTCCCCCGCTCCGTTCGCGCATACGGAGCTATTCGATTGAAAACAGTGCGTAGGTCACGGTGAACGTTACCCGCCGGACGGGCGGATTCGGCAGTTCAGAACCGTCGGCGCGCCGGGAAGAATGATGCGCCAATTCGAGCGTCCGCGCCAAATGCACGCCGGAAACGCCGGTGGATCTGGCGTGCGACCCTTGGACAGGGCGGACGGAGCGGCTAGAGGGGTTTGCGGTCCTTCTCGCGCTCGGGCAGCATCGTTGGCTGGGGTACGTCGCGGTTGCTGTCGCGCAGGTAGCGCTTGATATCCCGCAGCCCCTCGTCCTCCGTCGCTGGCCGCACCGGGTCCGGCGAACCTACACTCGCCGTTGGGACGCTCGCCCTATTGGGAGCCGCAGAAACAGAGGTCGTCGGGATCGAGTGGACTTCAGGACCGACCGCAGGTTCGCTGCCGGAACCGGCTGACGCACCGTTGAGACTTGCGGAACTGCCATCGGTGACCGCCGTGCCGGTGACCACCGCCATCGGCTCCCGACGTCGCCTGTCCAAGCCGGATGATGAGTACCGAAAACCGGAGTAACCGCCTGGACGCCTCGAAGCAGAAGGAGTCCGGCTGGGCCGCGCCGTGGAGGAAGCCTCGGCTGGCTCTACCGCCTTCACCATCGGAGCCTCTTCGGAGGGAACGGGCTTTGCTGGTGGGCGGATCGCTTCGAGGCGGTTGCTCAACTGCCGGATCGAGACCACGGCAGGGGTCGTCGGCGCGCCGGGACGATGCTGGATCGCCCCGAACACCAGCGATGCTGCCGCACCGGAAAGCGCAGTGTACATCCACGGTCCCATGGTCGGTCCGCGGTCACTGCGAGGCAGCGTCGACGAGGGTAGGGCGTCCGCATAGCTTAGACGGACCATGATCCTCGCGTGAAGGGTCGCCGGCATCTCCTCATCGGGGATCTGCGCAGCGAGGCTGCGGAGGGTGCGGAGAAGCTCATGCTCCTGGCGGCACTCCGCGCACCCGCACAAGTGCGACTCGATCGCGTGCGCATCCGTGGGCCTGAGCTCACCGTCCGCGAGGGCAGATAGCTGCTCTCTTACGCTTCGACACCACATCGCGATACCTGACCTTCTCCCGGCTTCCCGCCTCTCGAATGGCGCCGGTTTCGACACTCCACTCCGGCACGGGTTTCAATAATTCTGCAACAGTTGCTGCTCCCTCCAAAAGGTGCAGTGCCATCCGCGCGCCGTGGCCTGGTGGCCTGAGGGGCCGGTCCAGGTCGTTCACCCAAAACTGCAAGCGAGGACAACGCCCCACTGGGGCTCTCGTTCCCGTCACGCCAGCCATTAGCTCCGGAGGAGGAAAGCATGTAGCCAGGAGGGCCGAGCCCCTGGTGCCCGTGTCAAGGGCCTTCCAAGCCCCGGATGGGTGAAAGCACCCACGAACCACGGTCCTGCCGGAAGCCACATAGCGGTAGGTGGAGCCAAACCTGCAAGTCCCAGAATGGCTCGTTCGCTCTGTTGACGCGCCGCCGAGGATGACGTGCTGCCGATCGAGTGAACTGGAATGGCTGGAGGCGCGACGAGAGCTGGTCCCTTAGGTGCGGAGTTGTCCAGTGTGGCGCGGTATTGGGACACGGGTCCTTCGCGTCCGCGAAAATCCCGGGTAGGTGAGTTCGCACACGCCGACCCAGCTTGGAGTGAACTGCTGCAGGCCGGCCTTCCGCCTTGAAACCAAGCGTAGTTCTGCGGACGGGGACCATCAGCTAGGAAGCAAGCCCCGATCCGTTAGATAAGGCCCGGGATGCCTTCGGAGGAGTCGCGGACGATGCCGGCTTGGCGGAGCGTGACCGGGACGTCCAGGCCGCACAGGTAGTAGACGGAGTTGAGCAGCTCCTGCGGCCCGAACATGCCGGAAACGACCTCAGCACCGCCTTCGTCCGTAGCGCCGACACTCCGGCCTCCGGCCAGGCCCGCTCCGGCCATGAGGATGGTCTGGGCCTTGGGCCAATGCTCTCGACCGCCGTCCGCGTTCACACCGTTGGCCCGGCCGAACTCGCTCATGATGATGACGAGCGTCTTCTTGAACAAGCCACGGTCGGCCATGTCGCCGAGGAGGGCGGCGAGGCCCTGGTCCAGGCGGGGAAGCTGACGGCGCAGCCAGGGGAAGTGTCCGAAGTGGCTGTCGAAGGTGCTGCGGGTGAAGAGGTCGTCCTTCTTCGTGATCTGGTCCCAGCCCCGTGCCGACCAATTCACCTGGACATATCGCACGCCCGATTCGATGAGGCGACGGCCCATGAGGCAGCTCTGTCCCCATTCGTGCATGCCGTAACGCTCCCGCAGGGCCAGCGGCTCTTCCTCCACTTTGAAGGCGCGCTTGGCTTCTGCGGAAGTGACCACGGAGAAGGCGCGCTGGTAGGCGGTGTCGTGAGCGACGGTGCCGTCCCCTTCCACGCGCTGCTGCCACCCGTCCAGGGCGCGCATCAGATCGCGACGGCGGTCGAGGCGGTGGGGGA
>JANPLG010000392.1:0-9829 GCA_031426395.1 Actinomycetes bacterium | reverse complement strand
TCCCGCCCGCACCCACCAAAGGTTAGAAGGCACCCACTCCGGTCACCGCCAATCCACATCTAACCTCGATAATCGCTCCATCTCTCCCTCGCCCCCTCTCTCCATCGCCTCCTCCGCCATGCCCGTCACCATCACCAATGTCCGCACCATCCTGACTGCGCCGGACGGCATCCGGCTCGTCGTCGTGCGCGTGGACACCTCCGAGCCAGGGCTTTACGGCCTGGGATGCGCCACTTTCACCCAGCGGCCTCTATCGGTGGCGGCGGCGGTGGAGGAGTACCTCAAGCCGTTCGTGATCGGGCGGGACGTGGACCTGATCGAGGACACCTGGCAGGCGGCCTTTGTCTCCTCCTACTGGCGCAACGGCCCCGTCCTGAACAACGCCCTGAGCGGCGTCGACCAGGCCCTCTGGGACATCAAGGGGAAGCGCGCCGGGATGCCGGTCTACCAGCTCCTGGGCGGAGCGTGCCGGGACCGGGTGCCGCTCTACGTTCATGCCAATGGCCGCGATCCCGTGGAGGTGGAGGACCGCATCCGCGCGGCGATGGCGGAGGGCTACCACCACGTGCGGGCGCAGGTCGCCGTCCCGAAGTTCAGCACCTACGGTGTGAGCGGGCAGGATGCGGAGCAGGCGGTCTGGGAGCCGACCCCCTACGTCCGGAGCGTCATCCGCCTCTTCGAGCACCTGAGCAACCAGCTTGGGGACGAGGTGGAGCTGCTGCACGACATCCATGAGCGCATTCCACCGGTGCAGGCGATCAACCTCGCGAAACGCCTGGAGCCATTCGACCTATTCTTCCTGGAGGATCCGTTCGCGCCGGAGGATGTGGGGTATTTCCCGCACCTCCGCCAGCAGACCGCCATCCCGATTGCGATGGGGGAGCTCTTCTCCAATGTGACGGAGTACCTGCCGCTGATCCAGGACCGCCTGATTGACTTCATCCGGGTCCACGTCTCCACCATCGGCGGACTCAGTCCGGCACGGAAGCTGGCGGCTCTCTGCGAGTACTTCGGGGTGCGCACCGCCTGGCACGGGCCGGGCGATGTCTCTCCCGTGGGCCACGCGGCGAACATGCACCTCGACCTGGCCTGCTACAACTTCGGCATCCAGGAGTTCACGGCCATCGGTCCCGCCTCCCAGGAAGTCTTCCCCGGCTCACCCGCGGCACGGGACGGCTGCCTCTGGCCCAACGACCGCCCCGGCTTCGGGGTCGATCTGGACGAGGCCCTGGCGGCGCGCTACCCATACCCGGAACATGAGTACAACGGTGCCTGGCCCGCCATCCGCCGCCGCGATGGAACGGTGATCCGTCCCTAAGGCAGCCTGGGTTTCCACCAGCGGAAGCGGAATCGGGGCTGGGAACGCGCGGGTTCCCGGCCCCGATGCTGTCGCCTCTGTAGGGCCCTGGCCTAGACTGATCAACTCGACTCATATGGATGGCGGGTCGCAGCGATTGAGCCCGGACTCAGTTCCAAGCGCAAGTTCTACCCCGACCACTCGAGCCAATGAGTGCCGCAGTTCACAGCATCCCGCACCGGCTGAACCCTGAACCCTGAACCCTGAACCCTGAACCCTGAACCTAGCGGTGGTCGTCCTTGCGGGTGGTGCCATGGCCCACGCCGGAGATGTTGTCGTCGTTATCGACTTGGTCGACTGCCGCGACTGCCGCACCGCTGCCCGCAGCCCCGCCGAGGCCGCCGACTACCGCCCCGATCACCGTGCCGACAGGTCCCGCCATGGAACCGGCCGCCGCTCCTACCGCCGCGCCACCCAGGCCGCCGAGGGTTGCGCCCTTCTTTGCGTCGCCGTGGGGGTTGTCGTCAATACCGTGCTGGATGTTGTCGTCGTTGTTCACTGGTGCCCTTGCCCTTCTGGACAGTGAGGCTCCCCCATAAGGGCGGGAACCCCTTGCAACGTTGCCGGACCTTTGGGGCAGACTGCCCGCCGCAAGGCCGCTGACGCGACTATTCCCTCAAGCGTAACGGCAGAAACCCGGACACTTACGGTCGCTGTGAAGGTCGCCGACTACACATCAGGCCGGGGCGGGCGCGGCGGGACAAGGCGGACCTGAAAGAGCCGACCGACGAAGATCTTGGTGAGGATGTCCCTGGCCTTGAACCCCACTGTCTTGTAGCTTCGCGGCGTGGGAACTGCGGCGAGGCCAAGCGGGGGCGAGTAGACGCGGGCGGGGCAATCACCCAGGTCGCCGTGCTCTTCGAGCACCAGGGTTGGGTCGGGCAGCGCGAGGTCAGCAAGCCGGGCCGCAGTGTTCTCCGTCACCAGCAAGTAGGATGTGGCTTCCACGCTGTTCTTGAGCAACCGGTGCAGGCGGATCACTTCCAATCCCACCAATTCCCGGTGTTTGCCGATCCGCTGCTCCAGCACCTCGCCACACGACAGGATTGCCTTCAGTTCCAGTTCTCCGGCACTCCGGCAAGCCCCGCAGCCGCAGATGTTGGCCTCCACCAGCTCCCGACGACGCTCCGCGAAGTGGTGGAAGGCGCGATCGCAAGCCACAACCACCTCCCGGAGCACCGCTGCCTGGCGTGCCGGATCGGCGGGGAGCGGCCGGTAGAGGAAGACGGCGTCCCCTTCCACCTTGGCCAGCAGCAGCGCGGGTGCCACACTGCTGAGCACCGCCTTCAGCAGTTGACCCACCACCACGAAGCCGTGATTGCGCACCTCCTGGCTCGTCACGAAGCGGGTGTAGCCGCTGATGTCGCAGATCACCAGAGCATATTCTTCAGTGGAATTCATGGGCCGGATGCTGCTCTCAAGGATGACCTCGCCCCCGGCTCCCTTGCGTTCACGCCGCGTGCGGTGGGTTCAGGACGCCGTGACGGCGTTCTGGTCCAGCACTTCCCGCACCTTCTGCGTCACGGCTGCAGGCGTGAACGGCTTCTGCAGGAAGTGGACCTGCTCAGACTCCACGCCATGGCGAACCACGGCGTCATCCGTGTAGCCGGACATATAGATCACCTTCATGGTGGGATAGCGCGCGGACGCGAAGACCGCAAGCTCCCGTCCGCTCCGGCCCGGCATCACCACGTCCGTGAGCAGGAGGTCGATGGCCTTTGGGTGCTCCTGGCAGCGCATCAACGCCTCGTCTGCAGAGGTTGCGTCGAGGACCTGGTAACCGTTCGCTCGCAGTACGTCGACCAGCAGGCGACGCAGCATCGGCTCATCCTCCACTACGAGGATGGTTTCATCGCCACGCTGAAGGGGGCGGTTCGCTGCCCTGACGGGCGCGGGATCGGGTTCGCTGACGCGCGGGAAACAGACCTTGAAAGTGGTCCCCGCTCCCGGCTCGCTCTCTACGGCAATGTGCCCCTGGCTCTGCTTCACAATGCCGTAGACCGTGGCCAGACCCAGGCCGGTACCCTCGCCCGCCTTCTTAGTTGTAAAGAACGGCTCGAAGATATGAGGCAGGGTGTGCGGGTCGATGCCCGTCCCGGTGTCGGTCACCGTCAGGCAGACATACTGCCCCGGCGCAAGCTCTTCGCCAGCATTGACATCGACTTCCGGCTGGACGACATTCCGCACCTCAAGGGTCAGTTTGCCCCCCATCGGCATGGCATCGCGGGCGTTCAGAACGAGGTTGATCAGCACCTGCTCAACCTGGCTCGGATCGGCCTTGATCTGGCCGACCTCGCCGCGCGTGAAGCTCACCAGCTCAATGTCCTCGCCGATGAGCCGACGGAGCATGGAGTAGATATCCACCATCACCGCGTCCAGTCGCAGCAGCCGCGGTTGGATGATCTGCTTGCGGCTGAAAGCAAGCAACTGCTGGGTGAGCGCCGCCGCCCGTCGGCCCGCGTTGAGCATCTCCTGCAGCGGGGTGGCAAAGGTCCCAGGCACATCGGGGCGGCCCAGCAGCAGTTCGGCGTAGCCGTTGATCACCGAGAGCATGTTGTTGAAATCGTGGGCCACGCCGCCCGCAAGGCGTCCAACCGCTTCCATCTTCTGGGCGTGGCGCAATTGCTCTTCCAGCGCCATGCGGTCCGTAATATCGGTAGAGATCACGCCCACATACCGCCGTCCCAGGGCATCGCGAATAGGGAACTTGACGGCGAGGTAGTCTCGGTGCTTGCCGTCGGGGCATAGCAGCCGTTCCGTGAATTCCATGGGTCGGTCATACCGAAGCATTTCACGCTCATTTGCCCGGTACTCTGCCACTGCATCAGCAGGCAGCACCTCCTCGATAGTCCTTCCGATCACATCCGCTTGGCGGACGCCGTGAGTTTGCTCGAACTGCCGGTTCACGTAGAGGTAGCAGCCCTCCTCATTTCGCATCACCGCCTGGGCGGGGATGTGCTCCATGAAGGCGGCGAACCGGGCCTGCACTTCCTGGAGCGCGTCCTGCGCGCGGCAGCGGGCTACAAAACCCGCCAACCGCTCCGCCAGAACTCCAAGAGCGTCAAAGACAGGAACTTCGATCGGCTCGGTGGAGAACACAGCCAGCGCACCCACTGCCTCACCGTCCACCAGGAGCGGGTGTCCGGCAAACCCAACGATACTGACATCCGTGGCCCATTCTCGATGGGCCGGGTTCGCCTTCACGCCGTTATCCAGGAGCGGCCGCCGTTCCGAAACGAGTTGCCCAATCTCGGTCTCCCCTATCCGGAGTCGCTGCCGAGGACCGCTGACCTCCGGGTAGAGACCCGCACTTGCCTGCATCTGTAGGCTTGTGCCCTCGGGGTCCATAGTCCAGACCCGCGCGAACGCGATTGGGAGGTGCTTCACCAGCGGCTGCAAGGCGTCTCGCAAGGCGGTCGCCCGATCCGTGCCCCCTGCAAGCGCGGTCCCGATCTCTTCTCGTAGGGTTGCAAGGCGGGACTGCACCCGGAGGGCGGCCGCCTCCATCTCGCGGGTGCGGACCAGCTCTTCCTGTAGCGCAGCGCGCGCCACCTCGGCCTGCGTTCGTTGGAGGGCGCCAGCGCAGTAGTCCGCTAGAGCCTGGAGCGTCTCCAGATCGCCAGGGGCGTAGGCGTTGTACTCGTAGCTCTGGATAGAGAGCGCCGCGATGACCCTGGAGCCATCGCGGACAGGGACGCAGAGAAGGGAGGCGGAGAGGCGTGAGGTATCGCCAATCGCGTTCGTCTCCGGCCCGCCGGCGGATCCAACTCCCTCTGGAGTACGGTAGATCGCCACCGGTCCTTCCGCGAGGACCCTGCGCGTGAGCGGCCCGATGGGAATGGAACTGCCGTCCAGGGGCAATTCGCGGCGTTGCCCATCGATCACATCCCCAGCAACGAGGAAGATGCCCGTTTGCTGTTCCAGATCGAGGATTTCCACCCATCCGCAGTCCCAGCCGAACAACCGGTCCGCAGCCGCCATGATGATGCGGGCCACCCCCTCGGGGGTCGTGCTCCCGTTGAGCTGCTGGCCCAGGGCCTGGAAGACCGCCCCCTGCTCCTCCGCCCTCTTGTGAGCGGAGATGTCCTGGACCATCCCCACTGCGTGCTGCAGCCGTCCTTCCGTATCGCGGACAGCGGAAACGGTCAGCTTTCCCCAGATAACTCGCCCATCTTTGCGAATGTAGCGTTTTTCGATCTCGTAATGCTCTCGCTTGCCAGCCAGAATCTCCTGGAAAAGGAGCATGTCCAGGCTCCGATCCTCCGGATGCGTGAGTTCAAGGATGCTCTTGCTTGCCAGCTCGATGTTTGAGTAGCCAATCAGCCGCTCAAGTGCCGGATTGGCCTGGACACAGCTTCCTCCTAGGTTGACAAGGGCCACCCCGATGGCAGCGTGATCGAAGATCGCGCGGAAGCGGGCCTCGCTCTGACGCAGCGCTTCCTCTGCCCTTTTGCGGTCCGTGACGTCTGTGGTGACTGCTACGGCGCGCCACCTGCCGGGGCCGAGCGGCTCGATCTGAACATCCTCTTGCAGCCATCGGACCCGGCCTTCGCTGTCTCGGATGCGGAACTCCTGTCGGTAGCTCCTGCCCGCCCGGACCTCCGCAGAGCCGTGCAGGTCACTCGCGATCCGGTCGTCCTCAAGGCGGCTGTGGTACCAGGCATCGAAGTAAGACTGGCCCGGTGCTCGCTCTATCGGCAGGAAAGCCTGGGCGGCTGCCTCGTCGACCGCTTCGACCAGCCAATGGAGCCGCCCGTGCCGCTCCACGATCTCTCCGTGCCAGAGAAGGCAGTTGGCGTGCCGGGTAACGCACTCCAATCCCTCCACCGCACGCTTGCGCTCTGTGATGTCGGTGAGCAACGCCATCGCGCCGAGGTGTCGGCCATCCTCGGACATGAGCGGACTGGCCGAAACCAGTACCCACACGATGGTGGCGTCCTTGCGTAGAAGCCGGAGGTCGTAGCGTTCAGAAATCCCCTCGCCGCGCTGTGCCAGGCGCGCGCGCATTGACGCCTGCTCCTCTGGCGGGAGAAAGTCTGGAACGGTTCGTCCCAGCATCTCCGCAGGCGAGTAGCCGAGGAGCCGGCCAAGCTGCGGGTTGGCAAAGGTGGTGCGTCCGGCAGGGTCGCACATCCAGACCCCCTCGGCTGCGGTCTCGACGATCCGACGATAGCGAGTCTCACTCTCGCGCATGGCGGTTTCGGCCTGCATCCGCTCGCTGACGTCGCGCGAGTTAATGACGATCCCGCCCACCTCCGGGTCGTGGCGTAGATTGCTGGCCGTGCTCTCCAGCCAGCACCACGAGCCGTCCTTCGCGCGAAAGCGGTAGGGCGGCGCCGCTCCCGTACCGCCATCTTCACCGACAAGCTCTATGAAGATCGCCAGGGTGCGTTCGAGGTCATCAGGGTGGACCAACTCGAACGCGGAGACGCCGGTCAACTCGTCCGGTTCATAGCCCAGCACCCGCCGGATGGACGGACTTTCATAGATCATCCGCCCCTCGTGATCAACGACGCTGATGATGTCGCTGGCGTTCTCGATGAGGCTTCGGAAGCGCCGCTCTCGGTCAGCCAACTGTCCCGCCTGCTGACGCATACTTATGCGCGTGGCACGAAGCTCGATCTCGGTGACCACGGAACGAGAGTGCTGCTCAAGCATCTCAACCTGTTCCGCGCTCCAGGTCCGCTCCTGGACGTCAACCACGCAGAGCGCTCCTACCACCCGGCCTCCCGCCGCAATGACAGGCACCCCGATAAAGGCGAATACGTTCGCCCCACTCTCGATCCCGCATCGCTCCGGGCAGGCAGGGCAGTGGGACACGGGCAAGGCACTATCGACGACCCGCTGGCACAAGCGCCTGACAATCGCTTCGTTCTCTCGATTGAGCTCCCGCGCCGATCCGGCCGCGCTCTCGAGACCGAGTCCGAAGTCGCCTGACAGGAAAAGCAGGGCGCCCGCCGCGCCGAGCAATCGACAGGCCAGCCAGGTGAGACGGTTGAGTCCCTCCCCGCTCATCTCCAGCGGACCCACCGGGCTATCGAAGGACCCGATAGGTCCCAAGCTGGCGGAAAGAGGCGGGCCAAGTTGCTGGCCCGCGATGGGATCAAAGGTTGAGATCATTGGGACCGTTTCGATGGCACGTTGCGATGAGCCGCCAAGACTCACCGTTACATCTTCGGTGGGATCGCTCGATTGGTTGCTATTCGCGAAGACTTAGTCGTGCGGAAGCCTATCTGGTGCTGCCCGGACGAACCACGGGCAGGGGGATCTGGCTGTGGTTCCGCCCGCTCAGGGAGGAGCGAGAATCAATGCTCGGCCGTCCCACAGCCACTCCAAGTGTCGGGTCGGCCAGCGCTCCAGACCGTTGCTGGGGTCCGCGATCAGCAGCCACCGGCCACCGGGGTCGGCGCGGAGGCAGACGACGGCGTGGCCCATCCCCGGCTGCCATCCGTAGCGCGCCATCTCCTGGACAATGACTTCGGGCGCGCTCCGCTTCAAGCCAACCGAAAGAATCGCGGGCGTGTCCAGCTCTGCCAGGCGGGCCACCGAGCCGGGCGAGACCAGGCGGGGTGCCAGTCCCTTATCCGCGCCCTTCAGGGTGAGGCCGCGCTTCATCCCCAGCGGAGCGGTTCCGATGCCAGCCCGGGTGAGGCAGAGGTCGGCCATCTCCCGTTCCGTGGTCGGGATGCCGTGCCGGTGGAGCAGCATCACCGTGGCGGCGGCGCCGCAACTGGCGGAGGTGGTCTGCGGGCAGAAGCCCCGAGTGTCGGGTGTCCCAGTCAGGTGACGCGGCGCGGGCGCGAAGTACCACGCGTAGCTCCAGCCTGCGGCACCGAGGGCGGCCAACGAGAGGATTGCTGCCCGGACGTAGTCGAAGCGGGACTGCGACTGACCCCATACCCGCACCAGCAAGACGGTGACGCCCTGAAGGGAGAAGTTGGTGAAGAAGACCAGATCGGCCCACGGCAGGCCGAGCAGGTCCCACGCCCACTCACTGCGGCGCTCCACTGCCAGCCCACCCAGCACCAGCACCAGCCCGACCCCGCCGAGGACCCAGCCCGGGACGCTGCGCGGAGGAAAGCGCGTGGCCAGCCAGCCGCAGAGAACGGCGAGCATCAGGTGGAAGAGCAGGTAGGGAAGCGGCATGGTCTGGAAGCAGAGTTTCGACCGTCGGGTATCGTCGCATTATGGTTCCGACCCGCTGCACGGATTAGGGGTCGTGCGCGAGCGCGTTTGGGCCAGGACTTGCGAGGGGCCGGGACCCACGGAATTCAGGACCCTCCTCGCCCGGCAGTGGGCCGACTGCTCCTGCTGAACGCCGTGGGGTGTGGGAATACTCAGGTGGGAGTTGGGGGATGGGGGTTGGGGGATGGGGCCCATCCCCCAGCATTGGTTGCACGATGGACTGCCAACCGCGTTCCCAAATCCGCAATCCGCAATCGATGGGTGGCGGGGCACCGTGCAGCGGGGGAGGTTTCGGAGATACTCACAGAAGTCGGCAACGATGCCGTGCTTCCCCTCGCTTCAGAGCCGGACCCGCACATAGTGTGATGGTTCATAGGTCAGATCGCTAGTCGCCGCGAGACTATCGCCCGCAGGTCGAACTTCTGCGGGGCACGCACTGGGGAGCGTCAGGATGAATGTCCACCGGAAGGTGAAGCCCGGACTTCGGCATGCGCCGCCGCTGCTACGGATGGCGGTTGCGGCGCGGCGATACGCGCGGCGTCGCCCAGTGATGACGGGCGGCGTGCTTGACTCCTGGCCGTTTCAGTTCCGTCCACCCGGCTTGCGGCATGGCCAGATGCGGGGCAGGGGCCGTCGAGGGGCGGGGCGAACTGAGGAATGGGATGATTTCGAGGCGGAGGCGATGACACTGGGCCCGATTTCGGACCAACACGGCGCGCGGGACGGTGCCGAGGGCGAGGCGCTGGATGATGTGGCGCAATGGGGAGATTCGCACGCCGGTTTCGCGGGCACCGCCGTCCTGACCCCGGAGCTTCTGGCGGCCGCCCGTGGGAAGCGCGTGGTGGTCTTCTCGGCCAAGTTCGGCGGCGGGCACAAGAGCACTGCGGACGCGCTTCAGTACTGGTGGGAGCAGAACGTCCCGGACAGCAAGATCGAAGTGGTCGACTACTTCGATGCCTTCGTCAACCGGGCCACGACCATCGCCGCCGGCATTGGCTATACGCAGAGCGTCCGGCTCTTCCCCGCCGGCTGGGGCCTCTTCTACGAGATGACGCGCAACCTCCGCGCGGACTCCGCCGCCCAGCAGTGGTTCAACAACCTGGGCCGCAAGGATCTGGGCGACTGGCTCCAGGAGAACCAGGTCGACCTGGCCGTTGCCGTGCACCCCACGCCATGCGGGGCGCTTTCCGAGCTGCGCACCGAGGGGCGGCTGGATGCGCCGGTAGTCACCGTAGTCACGGATTACACGGTCCACAACCAGTGGATCCATCCCGGCACCGACCTTGC
>JANPLG010000391.1:0-2366 GCA_031426395.1 Actinomycetes bacterium | reverse complement strand
TGCTCCATCCATGACACGGAGGCCGCCCTGGAGTACGCCGGCCGCCTCAAGTCCCTCGCGGACGAGGTGAGCGAGACGCTCCTCCTCGTGATGCGCGTCTACTTCGAGAAGCCCCGCACCGTCAGCGGTTGGAAGGGTCTCCTGAACGACCCCTACCTCGACGACAGCTTCCACATCGAGGATGGCCTGGGCCGCGCCCGCGAACTGCTCCTCCACCTCGCCGAGATGGGCCTGCCGGTCGGCACGGAAGCCCTCGATCCCATCAGTCCGCAGTACCTCGGCGACCTCATCACCTGGACCGCTATCGGGGCGCGCACCACGGAGTCGCAGACGCACAGGGAGATGGCGAGCGGCCTCTCTACGCCCGTCGCCTTCAAGAACGGCACGGACGGCAACGTCGAGGTCGCCATCAACGCTATCCGCTCCGCCGCCGCCTCCCACCGCTTCCTCGGCATCAACGCGGATGGCCGGTGCGCCGTCTTCCACACGCGAGGCAACCGCAACGGCCATGTCGTCCTCCGTGGCGGCGCAACGCCCAACTACGACCGCCAGAGCATCGCCGCCTGCGAGGCCATGCTGCGCAAGTCGAAGCTGAACGAATCCGGGCTGCCGGAGAAGATCGTGGTCGACTGCAGCCACGCCAACTCCGCGAAGGACCCGGAGCGGCAGCCACTCGTCTTCAAGGAGTGCCTGGACCAGATCGGGGAGGGGAACCGCTCCATCGCCGGCGTGATGCTGGAGAGCCACCTCAATCCCGGCCGCCAGGACATTCCCGCCGACCTTTCGCAACTGCGCTACGGCGTCTCCGTCACTGATCCATGCATCGGCTGGGACACCACGGCCGCCCTCCTCCGCGAGGCTCACCAGCGCCTCGCCCCCATCCTTCGGAATCGATGATCATGCGCCCCTACGCACCTTTCCTCGCGGCCGTGACGCTCCTCGCCCTCTCGGCCTGCGCCACCTCGCACGCCGCACCCGTAGTCCCGGACGCCGTTCAGGCCCCGGCAGCCCCGCGCTACGAGATCATCATCGACACCACCGAGACGCCGGACCTGAAGGAGTGGGCCGAGACCCTCCGTCCCATTGTCGATGCCTGGTACCCCAAGATCGTGGAGATGCTTCCCAGCGAGGGATACACCGCCCCCCAGAAGGTGACCATCACCTTCAAGAAGATCGATGGCATCGCTTATGCCAGCGGCACGCAGATCGTCGGTGCGGAGGCGTGGTTCAAGCGCCGCCCCGAGGATCGCGGCGCGATTGTCCATGAGTTGGCCCACGTGGTGCAGCAGTACCGCAGCCGCCGCAACCCCGGCTGGCTGGTGGAAGGCCTCGCGGATTACGTCCGCTGGTTCAACTACGAGCCCCTGGCGAAGCGCCCGCGACCCAACCCCGACCGCGCCAAGTACACGGACAGCTACCAGACCACGGGCGCGTTCTTGGAGTACGTGGTGAAGAACCACGACCCCCAATTCGTGGTTAAGATGAACGCCGCCATGCGCCAGGGGAAGTACCAGCCGGAGCTCTGGAAGGAGTACACCGGCAAGACAGTCGACGAGCTCTGGGCGCTTTACATAGCCACCCTGCAGAGCAAGTAGCGGAGGTTAACCGCCAAGGCGCCAAGAGCGCCAAGGGAGAGCAGATCAGTTCCATTGTCGCCGCAGGTCACCAGTGCCAGCGCGTAACGGGACTCGAAACGCACGGAATTGAAGCTCAACCTGAACGCCGAACGGCATCGGATGGCACGATCAGGCCGCTTCAGCGGTCTTTCCCAAAACCCAGCCCGGTCCGTTCACGGCCGGGCGTCGACAACCGAAACGCCAAGCGGATGTGGCTTACATCATTGCTGAAATCGTTGCCCTGCTGAAGGATGATGGCGACGAGGTAGTCGAACCGGAAGGTCACGAACTACTCGCAAAGTCTCCACGTCGGGATCCTTTTCAGCTTGGCGTCCATGGCGTCTTGGCGGTTAAAGCTCCCCGCGTCCCCCGAGGTTCCCGCCCATGTCTGCCTTTCCGCCCCTCCACCGTACTGGCCTCGCTGCTGCCGCACTCCTGATGGGCGGGCTACTGACTGGGTGCCGATCTGACACGGTCTGGTCGCCGGATAGCAAGTCGATTGCGCTGGACACGCGCGGCCTCCTGATGACCTTCGATACCGGGACCAAGAGCTTCCGCA
Organism: Actinomycetes bacterium; assembly: GCA_031426395.1. Lineage (GTDB taxonomy): Bacteria > Armatimonadota > SYMT01 > SYMT01 > SYMT01 > JANPLG01. Next base: position 191 of record JANPLG010000391.1, on the reverse strand, counting down.
AGTTCCCAGACCCAGCCCTCAAGGCGATCAACCCCGCGTGGGGTCCCGATGGCAAGTCGATCCTCTACTACCGTGCGAAGGTCGCTAACGAGGAGGTGAGCACGCTGCAGTTGGCATCCCTTGACCTTGCCGCCGGACGCAGCCGGGTCCTGATGCCGATCCCAGCCCCGAAGGCGCCCGCGAACCCGGAC
>JANPLG010000390.1:0-15952 GCA_031426395.1 Actinomycetes bacterium | reverse complement strand
AGCGCTGCCAGGAGCAACGGCTCCGCCGCCTGCGGCGGGAGGCCAGTGCGCTGGGCTTCTCCCTTTCCCCGACGGCCGGAGTTTCTTGAGAGGGCTTTGAGGATGCTTGCTGCGGACACCAGGGTCTCGCGACCCTGGCTACATGCTTTCGCCCCTCCGGGGCTGTCGGGTGAGAAGGCGAACGGAACATTGCCGGCCATCGGAGATGGGGGGTAGAGAGAGACAGCATTTCAGGAGGTCAAAGGTGAAAGGGCAAACGCCAAAGGCAAACGCGAGGCGTGCTGAGTCCTCATGGTCCTGGCGGGTTGCGGAGAGCCTTTGTCCGGCTGTATCGGTGCGCGCTTCGAAGCAGGTGGCGACCCAGACCTGCGTCAATGCGTGGTGGATGGGACGCTGGCGTGAGGGGTCGGCACTTGAATCCTGCCGTGCAGTCACCCGCATGCTGCCGCGCCCCGCTATCGGCGAAGCTCCTCCATTGCCTGCGCGGATCGATGGTGGCGAGGTTTGGAGGACAGAGGATCAGGAGTTGGTCTCTTGTGCCGTGCACCAGTTGACGTGCCAGACATCTGGGAGCCGGTCATAGTCCCTGGAGTTGGCGGTGACCACGATCAGGCCATGTGCCTTAGCGATGGCGGCGTTCCGGCGATCCCAGCTGCCGACCCCCGTAGCACCACCGAACGCCTCATACTCGCTCGCTGCAGCCTGATCGAAGGGGACGATCTCCATGTCCTGAAGGAACGACAAAGTACCTTGCAGGAACCGGTAGAACTTCAGCATCGCGGCGGGCCGGGTAGCCTGCTGGGTGTTCTTGATTTGCCCCTTAAGCATCTCCTCGGCCACGGTGATCGACACTCCCACGGCACCATCAGGCTGTGAATCCATCGCAGCCTTCAACTGCGGAAAGCTAGGAAGGCGGCCCAGGAAGTTCGACGCGGTATCCGTATCCAACAGATACCGCAGCTCACCATTCATCTTCGCGGTTAGCCTTGATCGCTGCCTCTACCGCACTCCACTCGGGGTCGCTGGCAAACATGCCGCCGTACTTCATCAACCGATTACCGCCAACAGGTTGCGACGAGGAAACATTGCTGCTGGCGAGTTGACTGCCGGAAACTTCAGGTCGGTTGAGCCGGGTGGCAAGCGATGACTTCCTTGCGTCGCCTGCGGGCCTCACGAGGAAACACCCCGCGCTCGGGTCAACCCGAACGATTCCCATCGCGGTTCTCGTTGCCTTGCGTCTTGAGGAGCTTCTGCTATCTGAAGGAATGGTGGACATCTTGGGCATCGGAGTAGGTTTTGGCGTTGGGGCAACGGATCGTTCACCCGCATCCATTTAGGATCATAGCGTGTCCGCACCTAACCGTCATCAGACGAACCCCTGCTAGACGTCCAGCCGGGTTGAACGTAGGTCTTGCCCAGTCAAGCAATGGAGCGTGGGCGAAGAACAGCGGTGGAATGAACACTTTTGAAGGTGGTGGCATGGCGAATGGGTGGCTCGGGATTCTGGTGGTGGCGGCGCTTGGTCTCCTGCCGCTTTCGGTTTCTGGTAACCAGGCGGCGGCGCTCAAGCGGCTGACACTGGAGGAAATGAGCGATCCGGCGAAGCGCACGTTGTTCCAGGGAACCCGTTTCGGCACCGTTCTCTGGAAGGACGCCACCCACTACATCTGGACACGGGAAATCACCCCTCGGCCAGCGCCACCGAGGCCGCAAGGGTCGCCGGGGCAGACCGGGCCTCAGGGGCAGGCCGGGCCTCAGGGGAGGAACCAGGGAGCCGATACCCTGCTGGTGGAAGCAGACACCGGCGCGATGGTCCCGCTCTTCGAGGCGGCGCGCATGGCGACGGCGCTCGCCACCGCCCCGGGGGTCACCGTGGAGCAGGCGGGCCGCATGGCGCGCGCCGGGGGCTACGTGCTGGACCCGGCCAAAGCGGGCGCGCTCTTCACGTTTGCGGATGACCTCTTCTACTACCGCTTTGGCTCCGTGACGCTGACGCGGCTGACGCAGGCGCAGGGGACGGAAGGGGACGCCACCTTCAGCCCGGATGGGAGGCAGGTTGCCTTTGTCCGGGCCAACGACCTGTACGTGGTCTCGACCGGCGGCGGACCGGAGACGCGGCTGACCACGGATGGGTCGGCGGAGATCCTGAATGGGCGGCTGGACTGGCTCTACTGGGAGGAGATCTTCGGGCGCTCCGGCTTCCGCGCCTTCTGGTGGAGTCCAGATTCCAGCCGCCTCGCCTTCCTGCGGCTGGACGAGAAGGCGGTGCCGGAGTTCGAGGTTCCCAACCACCTGCCGTATCAGCCGGGCGTCCGCCCCACCCGCTATCCGAAGGCGGGTGATCCGAATCCAGAGGTGCGCGTAGGAATCGTCCCGGCCTCCGGCGGCCCGGCAATATGGGCGGACATGGATGGTTACACCGCCGGTCAGTACCTGGTGGTCAACGTGGACTGGACCCCGGATGCGCGATCGGTGGCGTTCCAGGTGCAGAACCGGGAGCAGACCTGGCTCGACCTGTTGCTGGCGGACGCCATGAGCGGCGGGGTGCGGCGGGTGCTGCGGGAGAGCAGTCCGGCCTGGGTGGACGTGACCGGTGCCGCGAAGTGGCTCAAGGACGGGTCGTTCCTCTGGCTGAGCGAGCGCACTGGCCGGAGCCACCTCTACCATTGCGGCGCGGATGGACGCATGGTGAAGCCGCTGACCCAGGGTGAGTGGGATGTGCGCAGCCTCGACGGGGTGGACGCGGCTGGCGGGTGGGTCTACCTCACCGCCAGCGAGCGCAGCCCGATCACCACGGACCTCTACCGGGTGCGCCTCGACGGCAGCGGCTTGGTGCGCCTGTCGCAGTCGGCAGGCAGCCATCGGCCCGCCTACAGCCCTGACTTCTCCCGCTACTTCGATACCTGGAACAATGCCACCACTCCGACCCGGGTGGAGCTGAAGCGGGCGGATGGAACGCTGATCCGGAAGCTCCACGAGACGGAGGTCGCCGCCCGGAAGCTGTATCGCTTCGCCCAGCCGGAATACCTCAAGGTGAAGGCGCGCGACGGCGTGCTGCTGGAAGCGATGATGGTGAAGCCGCCGGACTTCGACTCCGCCCGCAAGTATCCGGTCCTGCAGATGACCTACGCCGGCCCCCGCTCACCGAGTGTGCGGGACGCCTGGGGCGTGGCGGACAGCGCGCTCCACCAGTTGCTGGCGCAGGACGGGGTGATTGTCTGGGTGTGCGACAACCGCACCGCCAGCGATCAGGGGGCGAAGTCCGCTTGGCCCGCCTACCGCAGCCTCGGCGCCTCCGAGCTTCGGGATATCGAGGATGGCGTGGCGTGGCTGAAGCAGCAGCCGTATGTGGATGGTGCCCGCATAGGGATCTATGGGTGGAGCTACGGGGGCTTCATGACGTGCTACGCGCTGACCCACAGCAAGAGCTTCGCCATGGGGATTGCCGGTGCCCCGCCCACGGACTGGCGCAACTACGACACGGTCTACACGGAGCGCTACCTGGGGCTGCCGCAGAACAACCCGGAGGGCTACACGGCTTCCTCGCCCCGCTTCGCTGCGAAGGATCTTCACGGAAAGCTGCTGCTCATCCACGGGACGATGGATGACAACGTCCACCTGCAGAACACGCTGCAGTTCTCCTACGCCCTGCAGAAGGCGGGGAAGCCGTTCCAGATGATGCTCTACCCGCAGTCGACGCACGGCATTGGGGACCCGCAGCTCCGGAAGCACATGACCCACGGCATTCTGGAGTTCGCCCGGCAGACGTTGCAGCCAGAGGGACGAGGGAGCGAGGGGGCGAGGGAGAGATAGGGCGAGGCTCTGGCAAACCTCAGGAACGCTTGCGTGGCGGCGGTACGTTCTGCGCCTTGGACTCCCGCTCCGCGCGGCGGGAGTTGGTACCCTTCACGAACGCTCCCAGGATTGCGGCGATAGTCGAGGTGACGATCGCCCCACCGGCCACGTCATGGCCGCTATTGATCAGAAAGCCACCCACGCCAAGGTGCGCCAGCGCGACCACCGCGCCCAGCCACATGCCTGCAGTTGCGCGTTGATTGTCCCCTTTGACGACCGTGCGCTCCAGGTCCATCCGATGCTTGCCTTGGTCGTGCCACGCGTCCAGTATCTGCTTGGCCGAACCGGGTAGCACCCGCTCGTACTGCTCAAGCATCGCCGGGGGTGGAATTGGACCACTGTAACTCTCAAAGGTGGCCATCACCTGCGGGCGCGGAGGGTGACTGCGCCTCGGCTGGCTCTCACGCGGTGGCTCGGGAACAAGCTCCGCGTCCACGAGAGCAGGACTCTCGGGGCTGGACTCGGTATCCGGCTTCGTCCCCGCGGTCGCGGGGCGTCCTTTATCCTCCCGCCCCATCGGCACAGTCGGAATGCTCTTCAAACCAGTCGATAGCGTCCCACATGTCCTCGCCCACGGCGGCCCAGTCGGCTGCTAGGGCGCGGGCATCCGCCTCTTCAGTCGAACCACTTGCGTTGTATACGTTGAGTGTGCCGCCGAAGTCGAGCAGGCGGCCCACCCCTTCCAGGAACGAAGGTCTCGCGTACAGGAAATCGGTGTAGTTGCCCATGGATTCCGTCCCCTGGTTTCAGTCCCTACGGAACCGGCGCGTTTCCCGAAGGACTGGCGAGAACAATTGCGACAATCCTTACCGCAATCGTTATCGAAACTTTACTCCGATCTTACCCGATCCAAAGGCGACATGCACGCAGCGTGTTTGCCAGGTAATCGAGGGCTGCTACGGCCGCTCGCCTCGCGTCGAGGGGAGGGTGGTGGCCCAGGAGGCGGCGGTGCGGAGGGCGGTGCGGCGCATCGAGTTGGGGTTGTCCAAGCACTCCTGGAGCGCGGTGCCTCGGACGGCGGAGCGGGGGCTCCGCAGCAGCCCCACCAGTTCCGGGAGGGTGAGTCCCTGCTTGAGCAGCGCGCGGGTCGCCTCGTCCCACATGAGCGGGGCGAGCTCTTTGGCCTGCTTCTCATCCATGCGCAGGTACTCCTGAAGGAACTCGCGGCTCTCGGGGCAGCGGATCTCCCCGAGGGCGGGCAGGATGTACATCTTGACGCGGAAGTCGGTCCAGGCCAGCGGATTGGCGGAGAAGCGCGGGTCCTGAACCTGCTTCAGCGCCGGATCGATCCGCTTAAAGGCGTGCACCAGCACCGGGACGCTGCGCTGCGATTTGAGCGTGCCGAGGGCGCGCGCCGCCATCGCTCCATCCAGGCCGTGTAGGATCCAGTCCGAGTGCATGGCTCGCTGCATGACCAGGGTTTCCAGCCTTTTGATCAGCACGGGCGATCGGGTCTCGGAGGCCAGGCGGCTGCATTCGTGAGCCCTAGCGACCAGCATCTCCTCACGTGTTGAGGCACGGGATGTTGGAGTCTCCCGAGAGATGGGAGTGGCGCTGTCCGGCACGAGCTGCAAGTACTCATTGCGCCGCATCAATTCGAAAAAACATTGTTCGTGGTTGAATCGAAACCTGAGACTCATGCCGAAACCGAACGGATCGCGCTCGTACTTGGTCTCTGGCCAGCCATCGGGGATCGGAGCGATTAGGATGTAAATGCGCCTACTTGATTTCGCAGCCTGGTAAGTCCAATCAGCCGTCAAATTGGCTGGAATTGGCACCGGTTCATACGCAAGACGCTTCAGTTCGCGGGCCACCAGGCGGGGATCGTCCACCATCACGCCAACGCCGGGGCGGGCCAGTTGGGCGCGGACCGCTTCCGGGTCCCAGTCCAGCCGCTGCTCGAAGAGGCCGGGTCCCTTGTAGGGGAGTGGCTGGTAGCGCGGGTCCTTGAGCAAGATCCCGCCGGTGGCGCTGTTGATGGCGGTGACGTGGTCCCACATGTCCGCCGCATCCAGGAGCTGCTTCAACTCCTGGTCCAGGCCCTCCCGCTTGATGTCGAGGTGGAGGAGCATGGCACGCTGCCGTGCGAGGGCCAGCACGGCGGCGAGGGTGGGTGGGCGCGTCCTGGCGGTCGCGCGGCCGTAGACGAAGCGGGGCTTGAGGCCGAGCAGCTCCGTATAGGTGATCTCCTCCACCGTGCCGAAGCCGTCCGTGAGGTGGTCCAGCATGTCGTCGTGGAAGAGGACCAGCACCCCGTCCCTGGTGCGGCGGATGTCGATCTCGCAGCCGTCCGCGCCGTAGTCCATGGCGGCGGCGTACGCCTCCAGCGTGTTCTCCGGCGCGAAGGCGCTCGCCCCCCGGTGGCAGAGGACGACCGCCGCCTGCGCCCGGCGCTCCGCCACGCGGCGGTGGCGGAACTTGCGCTCAGCCGGGGACTCCGGCGGCAGCTTCGCGATGTAGCCGGCCATGGTGTCTGCGGCGTGCGCAGGCAGAGCATCGATCCCTGCTAATGAGAGGATCAAGGCGAGCGGGAAGAGCCAGCGAAGGATGAGCATTGATTCGGACCTGGGAGGGCCGCCGGGCCGGTTGCCGCGTTAGCAACAGGTTACCACGGCAACGCCTATCCCCTGGACCCGTCCTCTGCGCGAGGCCCCCGCGCTCGCTTCAGGCGAGCGTGAGGTGGTGCCGCGACATCCGGCTGCGGTTTCCAATCACCTCGATTGCGTCACGCACCGCGTGGATGGTCTCGTCCGGGGTGGAGGTGCCTGCGGTGAGGCCCACCGTTTCGATGCCGAGGAACCACTCCGGGAGGAGGTCGTCCGCGTGCTCCACCTGGTAGGCGCGTGCGCCCTCCGCCTCGCAGGTGTGGACGAGCTGCCGCGTGTTGTTGCTGGCGCGCCCGCCGACCACGATGACGACCTCACAGGCGGATGCCAGGCGGCGTGCAGCCGTCTGACGGTCCTTGGTCGGCTGACAGACGGTGTCCGCGAACTTCACCTCCGCCTCCGGGAACGCGGCGCGGATGCGGTCGACCATCTCCAGCACGAATGCGAGCGGCTGCGTGGTCTGGCTCACCACCCCCAGGCGCGGCCGTCCCGCCAACATGTGGATTTCTTCCGGGCCGGAGACCACCTCGTAGGCGTCCAGGTCTTGCACCAGGCCCCGCACCTCCACGTGGCCGGAGCGGCCAATCACCACCGGGAAGTAGCCCTGGCGGACCAGCCGGTCCAGCATCCGGTGGGCGTGCGTCACCAGGGGGCAGGTCGCCTCCAGGACGGTGCGCCCTTCCGACCGTAGGCGCTCCTTGACGGAATCGGCCGCGCCGTGCGCGGTGATCATCACCTGGCGCGTCTCCACGGGCGCGTCCAGTCCGCCCACCATTCGGATGCCGCTGCCGCGCAGCTTCTCCAGGACCACTGGGTTGTGGACCAACTCGCCCAGGACGGTCAGGTCGTGGCGGTCGGGAGAATCGAGGGCCATCTTGACGGCGTCCCTCACTCCGAAGCACATCCCATAGCTCTCCGCCAGAATGACTTGCATGGCTGATCTTCTCCGTGAGCAAGCCGCTCCGGGCCATTGGGTGGCTGGTCCGGGTAGTCCACTGCTCCGAGCGCAGGCTGTTTCGCTTCCGCCTCAGATGTATCAGGCGTTAAGGGCCTTTCATGGCCAGAAGCGCTCCGGTCCGCGCTCCGGTCCGAGCTCCGGCGTCGCCCTACTCGCCCCAGCTCGCGTGGGCGACTTCATGCCCCTGATGTGAGGTCGGCGGAACGCGTGACGGTTGTTAGCTTGGGCTGTGCCGGAGTTGGGGATCGGGTCGACAGATCGGGTCGGCGAGCGCTTGGGTCGAAACGCGGCTCGGGTCAGAAGATGTGGGAACGCGGCGCGATCCGCCGGGTCCTCTTTTCGACGGAACGCTGTCAGGAAAGCGGTGGCAAATCCCGCCCGTAGATGCGCCGCGACGCTGTGAATGACGAGGGGACACAACTATGAAGTTGAGAACGATGGTGGTTGCGGCCACTCTGGCCGTGGCAGGCCTCGGCGTGATGGCGATTCCCGCCAGCGCCAAGTACACCGACCGCTACTACGGCCAGCGCTACTACCAGGGCCGGGACCGGGATGAGACGCGCCGCCGGGACATCCTGCGGCAGCGGATGCTCGATCTGAGCGACCGTATCCGTCTTGCGGAGCGGGATCGGGCGATCAACCGGAACGAAGCACGCGACCTGTACGAGGAACTGGACGATGTCCGCGACTTCCTGCGCGACGACCGCAACCTCTCGGACAGCGAGTTCGACCGCCGCATGAGTGATCTCGACGATGTCCAGCAGGAGCTGCGGCGGGAGGCGGGAAACCGCTACCGCAACTACGGCGGCCACAACGGCGACCGGACCTGGCGCAATGACCGAGACTACTGGAGCCGCAACCAGAGGGTCGATCCGCGCTGGCGCACGGACCGGGACTATTACTACTTCCGACGCTAATGCGATAGACGGTCAGCGGTAGAGATGGATGAGGGGTCGTGGTCACGCACCGCGACCCCTCTTCGTTCGTGGCGGAAGCCGAATCTCCAATTGTCAATTTTCAATCGTCAGTTCCGACCCATCCCCCATCCCCCATCCCCCATCCCCCATCTCCCAACCCCCGTTTGACATCCTGCGGCGGCGCGTCCGACAATGGCGGCGCACCTATTGACGCCATGCCCGACCCCGCCGAGTCCCAATTTACCCACGTCGCGTCGGTCTACGACAGCCTGATGTCAGTGGTTCCGTACCACGTCTGGGTGGACTACGTGGAGGGTCTGTGGGCGCTGTGGGGCTTCAAGCCCCGGCGCGTGCTGGACCTGGCGTGCGGCACCGGCAACGTCGCCCTGGAACTCCTGGCGCGGGGCTACGAGGCAGAGGGCGCGGATTACAGCGAGGCGATGATCGAGATTGCTCGCCGGAAGTCGCCGGATACTCCCTTCTGGCATCAGGACGCGCGCTCGCTCCAGCTTCCCGGCGCGCCCTTCGACGCGTGCGTCTGCCTCTTCGACAGCCTCAACTACCTGCTCACGACGGATGATCTTCGGAGGGCGTTCAGCGGCGTCCGCCGGCACCTGGCACCTGGCGGCAGCATGGTGTTCGACATGAACACGGTGCGCGCCCTGGAAACCGGGATGTTCAACCAGCGCGGCACCGGCCGCGACGACCGGCTCACCTTTGACTGGCACAGCGCCTGGGACCCACGCAGCCGCCTCTGCACCATCGCGATGGAGTTCCGGGTGCGAGAGGCCAGAGAGTCGCGTGAGGGACAGCAGACACGGGTGTTCCACGAGACGCATGTGCAGCGTGGCTACACGGAGTCGGAGATCCGGTCGGCGGCGGAGGACGCGGGGCTGGAGCTGCTCTCCATCTACCAGGCGTTCACCACCCGCCCGCTGGCCGCGCGCTCGGATCGGCTGCACGCGCTGCTGCGGCGCCCGTAGGGCGGCCCAATTTGCAATTTGCAATTTGCAGTTTGCACTTTGCAATATCCCTTCCGAGCCACCTGCGGCTCGGGAATCCAGAACATTGCAAATTGAAAAGTGCAAACTGCAAATTGCAAATTGCAAATTGATTGAGGGCTAGCTGCCTTCCCAACGTACCCTCCAGATCCTCCGCCCGCCGTCATCGCTAACCAGCAGGGAGCCGTCTGCGGCCTGGGTCAGTCCCACGGGGCGGCCGTAGACGTTGAGGGAGTTGGGGTCGACCATGAACCCGGTCATGAAGTCCTCGTAGCCGCCGACGGGATGGCCGTCCTGGAAGCGGACGCGGACCACCTTGTAGCCGGTGCGCAGCCCTCGGTTCCATGAACCGTGAAGCGCGATGAAGGCGTCGTTACGGTACTTGGCGGGGAACTGGGTGCCGGTGTAGAAGAGGCAGCCGAGGGAGGCGGAGTGGGACCGGAGGAGCACGTCCGGCACCAGCACCTGCCCGGCGAGATCGGGGCGGCGGGCGAAGTCCGGCTGCGGGTTGGCGCCGATGTAGAACCAAGGCCAGCCGTAGAACCCGCCCTGCTTCACCTCGGTGAAATAGTCCGGGACCAGGTCATCCCCCATGCCGTCGCGCTCATTGCAGGTGGCCCAGAGTGCGCCGCCCACCGGGTTGACCGCCAGCCCCACTGGGTTGCGGATGCCCCATGCAACGCGCCGGTAGCCGGTGCCGTCCGGCCGGTACTCGTGGACCGCGGCGCGCATCCTCGGCTCCACCCCGAGGTTCGACTGGGAGCCGACGCTCAGGTAGAGGCGCGACTTGTCCGCGTTGAAGGTGATATTGCGGGTCCAGTGCTGGTTGTAGCCGAAGCCGGGGATGCCCTTGATGAGGGTCTTGCCGCGCCCGCGCGCCTTGGTCTGCCCCAGCTGGTACGGGAACCGGAGCACCGTGTTGGTGTTGGCCACGTAGAGGTAGTCGCCCCGAAAGGCGAGGCCGAACGGGAGGACGAGGCCGTGATCCCTGGTGGCGAAGGTGAAACGCCGGTCGGCAACGCCGTCCTTGTTGGTGTCACGGAGGACCAGGACCTTGCTGTCGCCGGAGAGCGTGGTGAAGATGTCCCCGTTGGGGGCGGTGGCCATCATCCGGGGGCTGTTCCAGTTCCCCAGGTTCTCCGCGAAGACATTGACCGCGAACCCCTCCGGCACGTCCGGAAGGAACCCCTCCGGCCGCTCCACGATGGAGGCGCCGTTGCCCACGGAACCGGTGGCGAAGGGTTCCGGTAGATCCTGGGCGCGGATCATGTGGTGGCGGCCGGGATAGTCACCGGTGGCGTCCCCGCGCGGGGCACCCGCCTGCGTGGCGACGGGATGCAATGCCGCGAGGGCCGCGAAGGCCAGGGATGCTCCCAGTCCGGTGATTTGAAGGATTGCTCGAAACTGCATGAGGGCTTCCAGGTTGCCGCGCCAGAAACGCGGCCGGTAGGGCGACCGCCGCTATTATTCCCGCAATCGGAGCATCATGCAGTGAGACGTGTCGCGAAGCGTGGAGGTCCGGGAGTCGCCGGGCGGCGTATTGAATGGAAGCAACGGACGTTCCCCACCCCACGCATGCGATTCTCCCCGCTTCCCCGCAGCCACAACCAGCCCTCACGCGCGGGCGAGATCGCGCGCGGTGTGGGGATTCTGTTCGGCTCCATCCTGGCGTCCCTGGTGCTTACGGGCTGCCCAGCGCCCGGAGTTGCTCCGCAGAGGGTTCCCGCTGCGACGACCAACGCAGCAGCGGATGACGAGCTGAACCGCCGCATTGAGGCGATGCCTCAGGATCCCGCGCCACGGCTGGAGCTGGTGCGCCAGCTCCTGGTCGCCGGTCGCAAGCACGACGCTCTGGATGCCGCCGGGCAGGCGAGGCGTCGTTTCCCGGAGAGCACGCCCGTCCGTGAGGTGCTGGCGGAGAGCCTTGCGGCCCTCTCGCGCTATCGGGAAGCAGCGGATGCCCTGCGGCCGCTGGCAGGTGCGGCTCCGGTGTACAGGATCGGAGTGGCGCAGTACCTGGTGCGCGCGGGTGATCGGCCTGGGGCGGTGGCGATGCTCCGGCCACTTGAGGGCACGCTTCCGGCGGCGGTCACGATCTCGGCCGGGCAGACCTGCCTCGATGCCCTGCGCTTCGACCTGGCGCTGCCGTACTTCCAGCAGGCGGTGAAGTCCCGACGGAACGATCCTGATGCCCAGGCTCACCTTGGACTGGCGCTGCTGGTCAGCGGGGAGCATTTGAAGGCCGTAAAGCCGCTGGAGGAGGCGGTGAAGCAGCGTCCGCAAGTGGCGGCGTCCCACTACTATCTCGGGTGCGCCCTGCGGCTCTGCGGCGACCTTGCGCGCCTGGACGAGGCGGAGCGGCACCTGCGAACGGCGGTCGACCTGGAGCCGGGGTCGGCGCTGCACCATTACGAGCTGGGGCTGGTGCACGTTCAGCTCCGTCAGTGGGATGCAGCGCGGGCCGAACTGGAGCAAGCGGTGGCGCTTAAGCCGGACCTACCAGAAGCGCAGCGGGATCTGGCCCGGCTTCAGGAACGGCAGGGTGACTTCCTCAAGGCGGCCGAGGGTCGTGCGCGCTACCTGCGTCTCATCGGTGACGCGCCCGCCGCCGTGCGGGTGCTGGAGCCGGTGGCGGCCGCGCAACCGGATCAGGTGGAGCCTGCCCTCGCACTCGCGGAGGCCTATTACGACGCCTGGCAGAGTCCGAAGACCCTGGCGGTGCTCAGCCGTCTGAAGCGGAGCCATCCTGGCAACCGCTCCGTCCTGGAAGCGGCCTTTCGCGCTGAGCGGGCCAGCCATCGGGACGGCGAGGCGCTCGCCACGCTGGATCAATTGCTTCAGACCACCCCGGAGGATCTCGCCCTGCTGGATCAGAAGGCGGACCTGCTGCAGAAGCTCAGCCGCTTTGCGGAGCTTGAAGCGCTGCTGGAGGACCTCCGCCGCCGTGAGCCGCAAAATCCCACCCGGCACTTTCAACTGGGCGTGGTGCTGGCGCAGTGGTCGGCGCGGCCCAACCGTCTGGTGGATGCGGAAGCGTGCTTTCGGGAGGCGATCCGGCTCGGCCCTAAGCTGCCCGGTCCGCACTTCCGCCTCGGGCTTCTGCTCCTGGCTCGCCGTCAGGTGCCGGAAGCGATCGCCTCCCTGAAGCGCGCGGTCGACCTTGCCCCCCGCATGGCGGAGGCGCTGGTGGCGCTCCAGCGGGCCTACTCCCTGGCTGGAGACCGGGCCCACGAGCAGGAAACGCTGCGTGCCTACCGGATGGCGAAGGCTGAGGCGGACATGGAAGCGCACCTTAAGATGCCGGGCAGCATGCGGCGGGAAACGCCTGCCGAGCGGCGTGCGCTTGGCGAATTCTACCTCGGGATCGCCCGCTACCGTGAGGCAGCGAGCCACCTGGAGAGTGTGGTGCACGCTGACGCTAGCGATGCCGCGTCGCGCCGCACCTTGGTGGCGCTGTACGGGCACCTCCGCCGGTTCCAGCGGATGTTCGAGGAAGCCGGGGAACTCAAGGCTGCGCCAGGTAAGGGTGCGTCAACTAAGGGCGGATCGACTGCGGGTGGCTCCAAATGAAGAGGCCCTCTCACCCATGCGCGTCTCGCGCGCGTATGGCCGGGTTCCTGACCGCTCTGCTGTCCGTCGGGGTCTCCGGTTGCTTCAAGTCGGCCACGCCCTCTTCGCCATCAGGGGTGGCCGCCCCCCAAAACCATTCGTCCATCCGGTTCGGGGATGTCACGGCTGACAGCGGCATCCGCTTCCGCCACAACACGGGGGCCGACGGTCGCTTCCTGATGCCGGAATCGATCGGCTCTGGCGGGGCGCTCTTCGATTACGATGGCGACGGCTGGCTCGATGTCCTCCTGGTCAACGGCGCGCCCTGGGCGGATCGCCCCGGCAAGGCGGCCACCCCGCACGCGCTCTACCGCAACCTTCGGAACGGCTCTTTTCAGGAGGTCACGCGGGAGGCGGGATTGACCCGCTCCTTCTATGGACTCGGGTGCGCCGTGGGGGATTACGACAACGACGGCGACGAGGACCTGCTCCTCACCGGCCTGAGCGAGAACCGCCTCTATGAGAACCGGGGCGGCGCGTTCCGGGACGTGACAGCGGGCAGCGGCCTCGCGGTCTCCAAGCCGTGGGGCTATCACACCAGCGCGGCGTGGCTGGATTACGACCGGGATGGCCTGCTCGACCTCTTTATCTGCCGCTATGTGGAGTGGTCGCCCACAACCGACGTCCCCTGCATCTCCGGAGCCGGCAAGCGCATCTATTGCGGTCCCAACCGTTACGGCGAGAAGACATGCCTCCTCTACCGCAACCGGGGAGGGGGCCGTTTCGAAGATGTGAGCGCCCGGACCGGCGTCAGCGGCTATCGCGGGAAGTCGCTCGGAGTCCTGCCGGTCGATGAGAACGGGGACGGCTGGCCGGACCTTCTGGTCACCAACGACACCACCCCCAACCGGCTGCTCCGGAACGAGCAGGGGAAGCGGTTCACGGACGTTGCGGCCGAGAGCGGCATTGCCGTGGACGAGAACGGGCGGGCGCGCGCCGGCATGGGCGTGGACGTCGCCGACGTGCGCAACGAAGGCGGGCTTTCGTTCGGGATCGGCAACTTCTCCAACGAGGGCCTCTCGCTCTACCAGAAGTCCGGCCCCGTCTATCTCGACTCCGCGCCCGCTTCCGGGCTGGTGGCTCCCAGCTTGCCGCAGGTCACCTTCGGACTCACCTTCCTGGATGCCGACCGGGACGGGTGGACCGACCTCTTCACCTACAACGGTCACGTGGACGCGTCGGTGGGGGATGCGGGCGGGATGATCACCTACAAGCAGCGGCCCCAGCTCTTCCGGAACGAGGGCGCGCAGGTAGACGCTGCGTTCACCGAAGTGGGCGCGCAGGCAGGAGCGACCTTCACGGAGCCGCAGCTAGGCCGTGGCTGTGCGTGGGGCGACATCGACAACGACGGCCAGCCGGATCTCCTGCTCTGCGAGAACGGTGGCCCCGCCCGCCTCCTTCGGAATGCCACGGGTTCCGCGCACCATTGGCTGGGCATCCGGCTCAAGGGCATGCGGGGCAACCGCAACGCCTATGGCGCGGAGGTGCGCCTCACGACTGGAGGCCGGACCCAGCGCCGCTGGATCCGGAGCGGTGGCAGCTACCTCTCCCATAGCGATAGCCGTGCGCTCTTTGGTTTGGGGACAGCTACGGCGATCGAGCGGCTGGAGGTCCGGTGGCCTTCCGGCAAATCCACAGTGATCCCCGCGCCTGCCCTCGACCGCTATGCGGACGTGGCAGAACCCTAGATGGCCGGTCAAGTTAGGATTGCATTTTTGGGAGATGCTTCTGTTCGTGGGCACTGCCGCCCCTGCGGGGCTCAATCTCATTGTTCCGTCCGCGTTCGAGGGGTTGCACCCCTCGCTATTGACTGCCGCCCTCCGGGGCTTGGAGCCCATCATTAGCGCGGGAAAGCACCGTCCCGGGTTGGCATGTGTGTTCCAGAGCTACCGATACTCGTGGGCACTTTCGCCCCTCCGGGGCTTTGGGTTGATTTGCTACCGGCTCCAGGTGCTCGCGCACCTGGCTACATGCTTTCGCCCCTCCGGGGCTGTTGCGCGGCGCAACGTGGGCGGCACTTCCATCAAGTGCCGTTGGTAGTCGATCTGTTACGCAACGTACCTAGCTTGACCGACCACTAGCGCTCGGTAGCGACCGAGGTGTTGCGCCCGTCCGAGGTGATGGTGATCGACCCGTTCGTGTCGGTGCGCAGGACCCGGATCTTGCTCTGGCGCAGCATCCGCAGCAGTTCGGGTGCTGGCTTGGTCTTGCTCTTCGTTGGGACGGGGATGACCACGTAGAGCGTGCCGAGCGGGCGCAGCAGGGAGGGCATCAGGGCATCCTTCCCGCCGCGGCCAGAGATCTGGAGCACCTGCCCAAGCGGGTCTGGATCGGCCGCTTTCCACAGCGCCTTCTGGTGCTTCTGGCGCGTGTCTCCCAGGCTGAGGAAGGTGAACTTGCTGTAGGTGAACTCCACCACCATTGAGCACTCCGGGTCCTTCGGGAACTGGTGGTACATAGCTCCGATGGGGCCTACGTTCCTCACGGAACATGGAGGACTGAAGAAGAGAGCCGAGCTATCCATAGTGGCACCTGAAGCGGCCAACCGGTCACCCATACCGCTCATGGACGCGATAGCACGGGTTGCAACTGGCGTCGGCACGTTCATCGGGTTCTGGACCACGCGCCGCACCGGGAAGGAGCGCAGGAACTCCGGCAGCCCGCCGATGCTCTCCTCCGCCCAGGTGTTGAGGATGAAGGTATCCAGCCGCTTGACGCCGCGCTTCCTCAGCGTGGACACCACGGCCTGGGCTTCTCCCTTCGCCCCGCAGCCGATCAGGCCGGTCATGCCGCCGGGAATCTGGACGAGGGCCGATTCCCCGCGTGGGAGGGGGATGAAGGTCACTCGAAACGGCGGGTTTCCGGTTGGCTGCGCTGCCGTAGGAACCAGGGGAAGCGTTAGGATGAGCGACGCCAAAGAGAGCAGTCGGATAGGTAGATGAGGGGATGGAGGCATGAGTGACACGAGAAGGGCGGGCGACTTCTAGTCGACCGCCCCAGTCAACA
>JANPLG010000389.1:0-16204 GCA_031426395.1 Actinomycetes bacterium | reverse complement strand
TTGAACGCCGCGCGGATGGCAACCTCCGTCTTCCCGTAGCCCACGTCCCCGCAGACCAGGCGATCCATGGGGCGTGGCGCTTCCATGTCCCGCTTCACGTCCATGATCGCGCGAAGCTGATCACGAGTCTCACGGTACGGGAAGGCGGCCTCCATCTCCTCTTGCCAGATGGTATCGGGATCGAAGGGATGCCCCTGGGCTGCGGTACGGGAGGCGTACAGCTCCAGCAGCTCCTTCGCCATCTCGCGGACCTTCTGCCGCACGCGCGCCTTCGTCCGGCTCCACTCCTGGCTCCCGAGCCGATGGATGTTCGGGTTCTGTCCCTCGTTGCCGATGTACTTCTGGACGCGGTCCAACTGGTCGCTGGGGACGAAGAGGCGGTCCGGATCCTGGTAGTCGATGCGCAGGAACTCCCGCATCACCCCGCCCACCGTCCGCTGCACCAAGCCCCGGAACCGGCCGATACCGTGGGTGACGTGCACCACCAAATCGCCCTCCTTCAGCTCAAGCAGCGAGATGATCGGGCGGGCGTCCTGGAACTTCCGTGCGTGACGGCTCGCCGCCGGACGGCGCCGCTGCGCCCCGTCGCCGAAAAGCTCGCAGTCCGAGAGCACCACCAGCCGCACACCGGGCAGACGGAAGCCGGAGGAGAGCCGACCGTGAACCGCGTGCACCACCGGCATCCGCGCACGGGAGCCTAAAGTCTTGGATGCTGCAGGTTCGTCGGGCTCCTCGTCCGCCTTGTCCTCACCGGGGCGGCGGGCGTGACCACCTTCGGCGGTGGCGGGAACCTCTTGCTCCGTGAGCAGCTCAACCACCCGGTGGGGCTGGTCGCTGGTCAGCACCACCTGATTACCGGCCGCCATCCAGGTCCGAAGCCGGTTTGCCAGCTCCGGGATGTTGCCGTGCGCCGCATCCACCACTCCGCTGGTGATGGTGATCTTCTCCGCCTGATCCAGCAACTTGCGTAGCCACGGGATGCTCTGCGCGAGAAGGGTCAACACCACCAGGCGGAAGCCCTGCGAGCGACGAAGGAACTCGTCCAGGTCAAGGAAGTTGGACGGGGGCTTGAGGAGAGCCGCCGTCACCTTGTCCGCATCGAGGGCGGATTGCCGTCGCTGCCGGAGCCTCTCCTGCTCGTCCATCCACTGGCTGCGCAGGTGGTTCGGCTCATCCAGGACCACGACGGCGCCGGCGGGAAGGTGTTCCAGGAGGGTGAAGGTGGCGGACACGGTCTCTGCGGGCTGGAGGTTCTCAGAGGCGGGCAGGAACGAGACGCGCGCCAACCGCTCCGTGCTGCGCTGGGAAGCCACCTCGAACTCACGAATGCTCTCGATCTCATCCCCAAGCAGTTCCAGGCGCACCGGGTCGGGATGGGTTGCGGGCCAGACGTCCATCAGCCCGCCACGCACGGCGAACTGGCCAGGAGCTTCCACCAGCGGAACACGGTCGTAGCCAAGCTCCGATAGGCGGCGGGCCAGCTCGGTCAGGTTTACGCTTCCACCTTGCTCAAGGGAGATGCGAAACTTGGACAATGGGCCGATGGTCTCCCGGAGCGCCGCGGCAATGGGTGCCACCACGACCTTGAGCCTGCCGTCCTGCAGCGCCTCGAGGACCGCCAGTCGTGTTCTGGCAAGCGCCTGCCGCTCCGGAGAGGCAGAGGAGGCGATCACGCGATCTGCGGCGATCAGATCCTCAACGTCCGCCTCAGTGGAAGGATAGAGACCAACCTGCTCTGATCCGAACCCGAAGGCGAGAAAGTCCGAAGCGGCCCTCTCTGCTGCATCCTCTGACGCCGTGACGAGGAGCACCACGCGGTCGAGGTCGTGGCCGATGGCGCTGCAGACGAAGCTCTTCGAGACCCCCGCCAGCCCCTCAATCCAGACCGGGGCGGTGTCCTTGCGGAGCGCGACAAGCCCTCGGTCGTACTCACTCGTTTGTCTCAGGACGTTCAGGTAGTTTTGAAGGCTCATCAATACAGCTCTGGCGGGTGCCCTGTACGCAGCAACGGGCTCCGCGATCTCGCGGAGCGGGGCGCCCAGGATCTGCATCTCAGGCGCCGCTCATTATAACGGCCCGTTGAGAAGTACAGCAAAAGGGGCGGAGCCTCGCGGCCCCGCCCCTCGTACGTACTGTTGAACCGGCGGTGCCTGGCTAGCGCATCCCCTGCGATTGGCCACCGAACACCGCGAGGGTCGACTCTACAGCCTGCCGAATCCGGTCTGCAAAGGATTCACCCCGCGAGGCGATCTCTGGCCCGCGTGCCGACTTCACCGCAGTTCCAGAGGCATCGTGGAAGACAAGGCCAACAGCGACCTCGTCACGCTTCACCCAACCGCGCCGGCGCGCTTCTTGCTCCCAACCCGTACGCGTGTCCATCAAGGCAATCTGGGCGCGAAGGCCATCATTGTGCTGGGTGGCGGCTGACAGTTCCCGCTCGAAGCTCTGGATCTCCACGCCGGTCCGGTGTGTGGCGATCACGGGCGCAGCAGCGGCGGCAGCGATGTGCCCCGCAAATGCAATGGTTGCCGCGCCCGCCACCAGGTATGCGGCCGCCCGAAGCACGCCGGGCCTAGCTTGGAACCGCTTGGCGGCGCGACGCGCTGGCACCGCCGCCACATCGCGGAGAGCCTGCACCAGGACCGGGTTGAAATCGAGGGCATCGGCGGCACCGGTGCCACCACTAACCGCGGGCCATGCTCGGGCAAAGCTCTCGGCAGCGAAGTCATCTTCGATCCGTGCGTCAAGGCGAGGTTCACGAACAGGGGCACGCCCTCGATCTCGGAGACTTTCATCCGGGCGAGGGTGGCGCGGGGAGCGGCGAGTGGAAGGGTGGGCGGATGGCGGACGCAGCTCACGAGAGAGCGGCTTCACCAGCATCGGTTCAAGTTCATCGAGGGGAGAGCTTCCAGCGATTCGGCGGTCGCGGGAAGAGCGCTCCAGTGTGGCGACGGGGCTCATCGGGGCACGACTCAGGCGGGGCGGTCGACAGGAGGAACTGTCGAAGTTTGGGTGGGCTATGAGTATCTTCGGTCAAGACTTGAACACGCGCCCAGCCAATTTTGACTAGATTTGAGACTCATTTCTGAACCGTATGGCGAAGTTTGCCTGCGCCTATCGAAGTATCAAACAACAAACGCAAACTTGCACACGTAGCGAATGCAGTTCCAACTCGCTCGCCACTTCCAGCACAGACCATGAGGAAGAGTTATACACTGGTGGACTGCCGCCAACCGATGGATGTCGTTGCGAAGATTCAGTGGGTCAGTCGCCCTCAACGCATAGCCGCTTTGCGCAGGTGGACACGCCGCTACAATCACTAACGAGTGTGGTGTCCAGGTTCGGGGGAATTGGCGCGATCGATGGGCGGCCCTTCACTTGAGGTGAGGAGAAGAGACGTATGGGAAGGAGGCAGCACACTCGGGAGATCCCGACATCGACCCTGATTGAAGCCTACTGTCGGGGTGTGTTCCCGATGGCGGATGAGGAGACCGGGCGCATTGAGTGGTACACGGCGGACCCACGCGCAATCCTTCCCCTCAATCCGTTCCACGTCCCCCGCCGTCTTCGGCGCACGCTCAAGCAAGCCCCCTACAGTTTCACGCGCGACACCGACTTCCCCGCCGTCATTCACGGGTGCGCTCAGCGAGAGACGACCTGGATCAGCGACTCCCTGGCGCGGAGCTACATCCGCCTGCACAACGAGGGGTTCGCACACAGCGTGGAGGTCTGGCGCGAGGGCGAGCTGGTGGGCGGCCTTTACGGCGTCCACATCGGCGGGGCGTTCTTCGGGGAGTCGGTCTTCAGCCGGGAAAGCGGTGCCGGGAAGGCCGCGCTGGTGCATGCGGCGGAGCATCTGGAGCTGCGGGAGTTCCAGATGTTCGAGATCCAGATGATCACTTCACTCACCGCGCAGTTCGGTGCGCGCCTTGTCCACCGCGACGAATACGCCCGGATCCTCCCGAGAGCGCTCGCCGCAGACTGCCGGTGGTAGGACGCTGGGAGTGGGTAGGCGGTCCATGACAGCGGGGTGTGGGTGTGGGAATTCCTTGTTTGACGGTCTTGACGCTTGGATGCCCATTTGCTACGCTTCACCTGCACTACGGCACGGTCCCCTGTAGCTCAATGGCAGAGCATCTGACTGTTAATCAGAGGGTTGGTGGTTCGAGTCCACCCGGGGGAGTTACAAGCGAAGCCCCCTGATCGACAAACAATCGATCAGGGGGCTTTTTCGTTTACCGTCGGGCTGCGTCCCTCTGTAGAGGATTGCAGGCTATAGCTTTGACCGCTTCCCTGGCGGTGATGGCGTAGTGATGGCCTGGATCACCGCCGAGTAGCTCACCCCACCCAGAAGGTCGCCGACGCGGTTGCGCACATGGCAGGTGAGGCAGCTCTTGTCAGTGATCCGTAGCGGGACGGCGAACCGATAGCGTCCGCTGCTCACCTTCTCAAGCGCCGCCTCGCCCTTAACGAATGCGGCACCCGCTTCCCTCTCGAAAGCATCGATAGCGCCGTTCTCCGGGTTAAGGGGGCGGTCGGCGGTGGTGAAGATCCGCGCCTGCGGTCCCCCGCGGGAGTTCACTTCACGGATGACCTGCTTGCCCCAGGTGACGGCTGCCGCAGTTCCGGGCTCCTGAACATACATCTTGGAAGTCGTGAGCACGGCGGTGACATAGATGTCGTTCATCAATCGCACGGTGCGACGGGCTTCAGCGAGCGAGATGGGCTGGGCGATGGCAACGGGCTTTGCGTTGCTCGCGGTGCCAGCAAGGGCGGTTCCAAAACTCCCCGCCAAGCCGGCGACGAGTAGGGCTGTGAAGACTTTGGTTTTCATTGGACTCGATGGGAGGGAGACAGCCCGCCATCCAAGCGGCGCAGCCGTTTTAAATCGGTAAATGCAATACCGATTATATCGGTTGAGGTTCCGTCCGCCCCACTTTTGCCGTTGATCGAACTATCGGTGGCAGGGACACGCTCAGGGCATTTCGATTATCTCGGTATGCGAGCGGCTCGCGGCCGACTCACGAGCTCATTCCCTCGGCTCGGTTAGCAGAGGGTGCGGTCGTTTGCCGGGAGCGCCGCCGGACGGCGTAGGGCACGTCTCACTGCAGCGTGCCGCCGTGCCCGTACGGGGTCCGTCCGCGTCACGTGAATACCTGCCCCGGAACCCGGATCGCTGGGCGGGGGCAACCCGCGCACCGGAGACGCCGGGCCGGTGCGGCGACACGGCCCCTACCACGGGCGGTGAGTGCATCGGACTGACGTGAGATGGACGGGCACCGACGGGTTGATCGCGACAGCCCACCACCTGCGCCAACTCCCCAAAGCTCTATCGTTGACGAGTGGAAGTCGAGAATCGAAACGCTCTGGGACGCGCCAGGGTGCCGCCTCTGCCATCCGTGCTTACGTGGCTCAACCTCAAATTGAGTTAAGCCTGGCCAGCGCACCCGCCTCGCTGGAGGGGTTTGTTTGCTCGGTGAGCAACTCTGTCGATGCCCTGGAATCAAGTCGACGGGTAGCGCGGACCGGAAGTGCTCGGGCGTCCCGTCTCAAGGAGTCTTACATGCAGTACCGATGGATCGGGCTTGGCCTGGCACTGGCGAGTCTCACTATGGCCGCGCGTCCCGTGAAGAGCGGCATCGCCCCCGCGTTCTACGCTTACTTCAGGGTCGACGGGATTACAAATCAGGTCGTGGGCGTTTCCGTGGCAGGCGATGGCGGCATCAGCCAGATAGCCGGATCGCCATTCACCGCCGCGGGCAACACCGCACTCGGTGGAGATGCGAGGGTCACCGGATCGCTCGCCATCTCGCGCGCCCGAAGGACCGTCTTCATCGGAGGCGGCAGCGGCGTGGGCGCGGCCAAAATCGCCGCCGATGGGACCCTCACCCCGGTGGCAGGCTCACCGTTCGGTAGTGCGCCGGCGCAAGGGGTAGCGGTGGCGGAGATCGGCTCCAAGACCTTCGTCTATGCCAGCGATACGGCAAGCTCCTTGGTGCACATCTTCCGGGCCTCTAACTCGGGTGCCCTGAGCCGCGCTACCAATCCGGTCTTCATGCCCGGCGCGCGAGGAATTACGGTGGCCGGGCGGCGGGTCTTCTTCGCCCTCTCGGACGGCAAGTTCGTTGTCTGCAAGCTGAAGGAGAACGGTGCCCTAGCCGCCCTGCCTGGTTACCCAAAGGCGACCGGACTCCCCAGCCTCGACCAGATCACACCCGCCACCAACGGCAAGTTTGTCTACGCAAGCGCCGCTGATGGCCGTGTCCAAGGCTATCGCTTGAACGATAGCGGCAAATCGATCCTCCTGACGGGTAGCCCGTTCCTGGTGCGTGATGGCTATGCGGGCGGTGTCCTGCCGCTGGCACGGATCAGTCCCAGATTCCTCGGCGTCTCCCTCACAGGGAACGGGGTCGGCCCGAATTTCGCTGTGTTGCGGCGCGGGACGGACGGCAAGCTCTCAAAGACGGCCTTCTCGGGATCGACTGCGGACGGCATCCCGGTGGTCGCCGCCTCGCCGGATGGTCAGTTCTACGTCGTCGCCACCAGCACTGGCGCGCTGGGCACAATCCATGTGAACGCGACCAATGGCGCGGTAACGCCCGGACTGCAACTGAACGCTGGCCTTGACGATCTCACCGGAGCGGCGGCCTACCGGCCCTAGGCTCCAAGGCGTGCTGGAACGTGAAGCGCTTACCCAGGAGCCTCGTCGCCATCTCCCGCGGCGAGGCTCCTGTGACGAGCGACGATCAGGGACGATCTTGGAGATTGAGGAACACCTCGCCGAGCGCCTGATCGAAGTGCGTGCCCAGGCCCTGCCGGATGATCTCCAGCGCCTTCTCCGGCTGAAGCGCCGGACGGTAGGCGCGGGCCGAGGTCAGGGCCTCGTACGTATCCACCACGGCGAGGAGGCGCGAGAGGTACGGGATCGCCTCGCCGGCGAGACCGTCCGGGTAGCCATCGCCATCCATGCGCTCGTGGTGATGCCGCACGATGGTTGCAACCTCGCCTAATGCTCCCACCTGCGCCACGATCTCCGCACTTCGCGCGGGATGGCTGCGGATGATGACCCACTCTTCCGGGGTCAGCTCACCGGCTTTCCGTAGTATCGAACTGGGGACAGCAATTTTGCCGACATCGTGCATCAGGGCGGCGAACTCAAGGATACGGAGCCGATCCGGCGTCAGGCCAATCGCCTTCCCCAGGTGAAGCGCGAGAACGGCCACCCGCTCCGAATGGCAAGCTGTGTACGGATCCTTGGCGTCCACCGCCGCCACCAGCGCACGGATGGTGCCTTCAAGCACCGCGTTCTCCCGTTGCGCCACGCGCTCCGAGTCACGGTCCAGTCGAGCCCAGTTCTGCTCCAGCACGCGGATCAGTTGCGGTATGCGGAACGGCTTGGCAACGAAGTCTAGCGCGCCGCTGTGGATCGCCTCGCTCGCCAGCTCCGACTCATCGTGGCCGGTGCACATGATGAATGGGAGGTCCGGGTGAACCTCGCTGACGTAATTCAGCAACTCCAGGCCAGTCTCGCTCGGCATCTGGTAGTCGCAGAGGATGAGATGGAAGCACCGCGTGCGCAGAAGCTCGATTGCCGCCGCAACGTTCTCCGCCGTCTCTGTCCGGTAGCCGAAGACAGCAAGACCCTCTGAGAGCATCTGCCGGAGCATGGCGTCGTCGTCGACAACAAGGATGGTGCGGACGCGGTCCTCCGTCCGGGCCGGAGCCACGGTCTGGATCATCATTTTGGGCGCGGTGGTGGGCACTTCGGTTCGGCGTTCTGTTCCATGGGGCGGCGCGGTTCGCATTCGCGGGTGTCGCCAACGGTTGAATACTCCCTCGCAACCCTCAGGTTACTTTTCGGAAGTGTGACTTCCTTCAATAAACCGTGTCGCCGCCGGACTCCAGCCACTCAAGTAAGAAAGACGCAACGGACGCTGACGCGATATCTGTGTGCCTACCCAGGCGTAGCAGCCCCGGAATCGCGGCAGGATGGGTCGCAGCCGCGAGCGCGACGCGCCCCACGGCGAGGTCACCATTCCTTCCACGGAAGCGGTTGAAGTCCAGGGGTAGGCAATCGGCGGCGGTGTCAGAGATCGCGCGCACCGCCGCCCACGGCACCCCGGCTTCGGTCGCCGCCCGCGCTACTGCGGCACTCTCCATCTCCACCGCCAGCGGAGTTCCGCCCGCCTCGGAGCGAGCGTGTCGTT
The DNA here is from genome assembly GCA_031426395.1 of Actinomycetes bacterium. Classification (GTDB taxonomy): domain Bacteria; phylum Armatimonadota; class SYMT01; order SYMT01; family SYMT01; genus JANPLG01. The sequence goes on along the minus strand of JANPLG010000389.1, from coordinate 7,997 downwards.
TGTCCGCAGGCGATACCAGCACGCGGTCAATCGAGAGGATTACGCCCCGGTGGACCCCTTTACGATGTGACGGAACGATGGGAACGGTCCAATGCACAGGCGGCGCGACCAAATCGGTTGCAATGACGAGGTCGCCGATACAGAGGTCTGGATCGAGAGCGCCGGCAACTCCGGCCATCACCACCATGTCGGGCGACCAAGCGGTAAACACGGCCCGAAGAGCACTCCCGGCGGCTCGAGCGCCCATTCCGCCCGCGATAGCCATCACTGTAAAGTCCCCTACCTCGCAGGTGAAGCTCTCATAACCGGCAAGCCCCTTCTGCCGCCCCGAGCGCCGAAAGAGGCGAGCAAACGGTGCCAACTCCTGACGCACCGCGAACTGGATGAGGATTCGTCGGGACACCAGGGGACTCGCTTAGAAGTTCGGTGCCGCAGCTACTGAAACCGCTGCGCTAGGCGAGAACGGGTTCCGCGAGGCGAATGCTGGCGTGCTCCTGGTCCCAGACCATCAATCGCTTGCGTACTTCCTCCACCGTGTCCGGCGGGGTGGAAAGCCCGCTCACCAGGCCCACGGTCTCCACGCCTGCAAAGTACTCCCGGTCCAGTTCATCAGGCCCCTGAACGTGGATCGTTCGGGGGTTGTACTTCTGGCAAAGGTGCTTGAGCTCCATGGTGTTGGCGCTGGAGCGGCTCCCCACCACCACCATCACGTCCACATTCTCGGACAGTTCCACGGCGTCCATCTGGCGGTTCCGCACGGGGCGACAGATGGTGTTGATCACCTGCACTTCCTTCGCCATCGTGATCAACGCGCTCACAATCTGGCTGCAAAGCTCGAAGCTGTGCGTGGTCTGGAAGATGACGCCGACCTTCCGAAGCAGGCGCTTGTCCAGGTTCAGCTCCCGAAGCTCCTCAATGGTATCCACCACCACAGCTGGCTTCTGGAGGTTGCCCACCACCCCCATGATCTCGGCGTGGTTGCGGTCACCGATGATGAAGACCGTGCATCCCCGGCGCTCAAGCTCGACGGCGGCGTCCTGAGCCTGCGTCACGATGGGACAGGTGGCGTCCACGATGTTCAGACCGCGGCTCTTGGCATCCACGATGCGGGACTGCGGCATGCCGTGAGCGCGGATCACCATCGTCCCGCCCTTGACGTGCTCAAGGGAGTCGACCTTGATCAGGCCCCGCGCCTCAAGCTCCGAGGTTACAGTGCGGTTATGCACCACGTCCCCGAGGATGGAGACGTCGTTGTGCTCCGCGAGCGCCTGGCGCGTCATGTTGATGGCGCGCTTCACCCCAAAGCAGAATCCGACTTCCTTCGCCAGGAACACTTGCATGTCAAAACCTCAGGGGCAACGCTCGCCCAGAATGCATCCGCTCGTTCTTCCACCCCGTCGCGCCGTCCGCTAGACCTGATCCACCTAGAGCGCCATCTTCCGCGGGAGGCGTGCATAGCCGTTTTCGCAGAACCAGCGCACCGCTCGCTCCAGAGCCACTTCCACGGAGGTCTGCGGGAGGTCAAGCTCGGTGATCGCCTTGCCGGGGTTGAAATACATCTTCTTGCGCGCCATGAGCACGCCTTCCACGGGAACTCCCGGCTCCCGCTTCAGGAGCGCGCCCATGAAGAACTCATTCACGTGAGCAATGGTGAGCGCGACGCCGATGGGTAGTTTACCACGAGGGGCGGGTAGCCCGGTCAAGCGGGCAAGCGTTTCGAGGATCTCACGCAGAGACATATCTCGATTCCCAAGGATGTACTTCTCCCCGATGCGGCCTCGCTCCGCTGCCAGGATGTGCCCTTCAGCAACGTCATCCACATGTATCAGGTTAAGCCCCGTGTCGAGATACATCGGCATCTGGCCGTTTAGGAAGCGCGTGATGATCCGGCCGGTCTCGGTGGGCTTGATATCGTTCGGCCCCACGGGTGTGCTGGGATTGACGATGACGACCGGGACCCCGCGCGCCGCTGCCTTGAGCGCCTCTTGCTCGGAGAGGAACTTCGACCGCTTGTAGTGACCGACCATGTCGTCGAGGGTCACGGGCGAGGTCTCGGTGCCCGGCGTCCCGTCTTTGGGAATCCCAAGCGCTCCGACGCTGCTGCAATGGACAAACCGCCGTACCCCCTCCCGCTCTGCTGCGAGGAGCAGGTTCCGGGTTCCGTCCACGTTGTTCCGGTACAACTCCTCTGGGTCACGGCTCCAGAGCCGGTAGTCCGCTGCCACGTGATAGACAACCTCGCATCCGGTGACCGCCGCCCGCAGGGATGCCGGGTCCTGGAGATCGCCGCGGACGGTCTGCACCGGGAGGCCGTCCAGGTTCCGAGTCACGCTGCTTCCCCGAGCCAGGCACCGGACCTCCTCGCCGCGCGCCACCAGCTTGCGCACCAGCCGGCTCCCCACGAACCCCGTACCGCCTGTGACTAGGACCGCCATCGCGCTCTTTTCAACCGCCAATTCGCGGGATGGTTAACCGCCAAGTCGCCAAGGACGCAAAGAAGAAGTGGGAGTTTGTTTCGCTGGAAGTGGGAGTCGTTGCGCACCGTGCGGAGGGCGTCCGGCAAGATCGAGGGCGACAGAATCGGCTTTCCCCCCTTGGCGCACTTGGCGACTTGGCGATTGATCCCCGCAGTTAGCCGAACATGTTCCACGCGGCAAGGCGGAGCATTTCTCTGGGGCTCTTGGCGGCTTCGCGCACGGCGGAGGCTTCGAAGCCGCTGTGCATCTTGCAGTTCTGGCAGCGCGGATCCTGGCGGCTCTCCCAGTACTCCCAGTTCACGCCGTTCCAGAACTCGTCCCAAGTCTCGTAGAACTTCTGGCCGATGAGGTAGCAGGGACCCTTCCATCCCAGCGGGGTGAAGGTCACGGTGCTCCAGGGCGAACAGGGCAGCTCTCGCATTCCGGCGGTGAACTCCAGGTACATCGGAGTGGCGTGGAGGCGGTAGCGCTTGCTCAGCTCAATGACCTGCTTGAACTTGACTTCCGCTTCTTGCCGTTCAAGGAAGAGCGATTTGTCCTCCACCGACTCATACTCGTAGCCGGGCGAGATCATCATGCCGTCGACGCCCATGCTGCTCATGGTTTTGCACAGCTCTTCGACTTCCGACATTTCCGTCTCCTTGAAGACGGTGGTGTTCGTGACCACGTGGTAGCCGCGCTCCTTCGCCTGGCGGATCATCTCGATCGCCTTGTCGAAGACGCCCTCACGGTCGCAAACGTAGTCGTGGGTCTTTCGCATACCGTCCAGGTGGACGTTGATGGAGAGCCGCTTGTGAGGCGGGATCACATCGAAGACCTTCTTATCCAGCAGGAGCGCGTTGGTGCAGAGGTAGATGTGGCGCTGCCGGGCGATGATCCCCTCGCACAGCTCTTTGAGCTCTGGGTAAATTGTCGGCTCGCCGCCGCAGATGGAAACTGCGGGTGCCCCACTCTCATCCACCGCCTTCAGGCAGACATCGACCGGCAGCCGATCCTTCAGCTTCCCCGTATGCCGCTCCGTGGTGCATCCCAGGCAGGCGAGGTTGCAGGTGTAGAGGGGCTCAAGCATGAGCACGAGCGGATAGCGGCTCTTGCCCGCCCGGTTCTGCGAGGTCTGATACTTGATCTGGTCGGTAGCGATATGGAGAGGGAAACGCATGCGAGCTCCGGGAATTGGCCTGGCTAAGGAAAGGGTCGGTCGGTGCGGCGGACCGCTGGAGCGGAGGAGGGTGGCGTCCCCATCGCATCGCTTCTAACTCTGGATCAGCTCCAGTTGTCGAGCATACATCCCGAGGGCGAATACCGGGAAGTATTTACAGTAGAGATGGTACTTCAGATAAAAGACGCGGGGAAAACCGGTCCCGGTGAACTGCTCTTCGTTCCAGCTTCCGTCCGCCTGCTGCGTTCGGAGAAGATAGTCAAGGCCGCGCTGCACGCTCTCACTGTGCAGGTCACCAGCGGCCATCAGGCCCATCAACGCCCATGAGGTCTGCGAGGCGGTGCTGGGACCCTTGCCACGCAGGGAGGGGTCGTCGTAGGTGACGCAGCTCTCGCCCCAGCCGCCGTTCTCGTTCTGGACGGATCGCAGCCATGTGGTCCCCTTCTGGACGTATGGCTGGCTCATCTCCTCACCAATGCATGAGAGACCTTTGATGACCTGCCAGGTACCGTAGATGTAGTTGACGCCCCATCGACCGTACCACGCGCCATCCGGCTCCTGCTCCTGCCGCAGAAAGGCCAGTGACCGCTGGACCCTCGGATCCGAGGTGTCCACTCCGTAGCGGGAGTACATCTCCAGGACGCGGGCGGTGATGTCCGCCGTGCTGGGATCGAGCATCGCGTTGTGGTCGGCAAAGGGGATGTGGGCGAAGATCATCCGGTCGTTGTCAACGTCGAACGAAGCCCATCCACCGTCGCGGCCCTGCATGGCCCAGACCCAATCGAGCGCTTCCCGGCTGACGGTCTGCTTCTCGTGGTCGGCGGAGTCCGGCAGTCGGATGCCATCGAGCGCCATCAGGACCGCCGACGTGTCGTCCACGTCCGGGTAGAACTCATTCTCGTACTCGAAGTACCAGGCCGCAACGGGAGCCTTCGGCCGTTTGACCGACCAATCGCCCGGTTTGCGGACGCGGCGGTCCATCAGCCATTTCCCGGCCTTGACCAGTCGTGGGTCGTCGGGGGCGGTCCCGGCGGCGGAGAGCGCCGTGCTGCAAAGCGCCGTGTCCCATACGGGGGAGACGCACGGCTGAACTCGCAGCGTGTCGCCTTCCTCAATCTCGAAGGCGCGCAGCTCCTTGAGTTGGCCTTGGACACGCGGATCGTCGTCCGGATAGCCCAGCAGCCGCATCGCCATCAACGAATTCACGATGGACGGGAAGATAGCGCCGAGTCCGCCCGACTTCTCGAACCGTTCCACCATCCACGCTTCGCACCGCTTCAGCGCCTTCTTCCGGAGCGGCGTCAGGCCCGCACCCTCGCAGAAGTGCATGATGCGGTCGCAGACCAGGAAAAAGTTGCGCCAGGAAACCGCCTCGCGGCTGCGGCGAAGGCGCAGATGGCTCCCGTGCCGCCCCCCGATGAAGAGCTCATCGATGTGGATCGGCATCGGGCAGCGCGGCCGTTGCGCGCAGACGATCGCCAGCGGGACGATGATGACTCGGGTCCACGAGGAGACTTCGTACAGGTTGAAGTAGAACCAGCGAGGAAAGAGGATCAGCTCCGGCGGGACCACCGGGCAGCCGTCCCAATCGTACAGCCCGAAGATGGAGAGAAAGATCTTCGTGAAGGTGTTGCAGGCTGTCATGCCACCATGGGAGAGGATCGCTTCACGAGCCTTCCGCATTTCCGGGTGATCCGCTTCCAGGCCCGCCAGCTTGAGGACCACGTAGGCCTTGACCGAGCCGCTCACCTCCACGGGGCCGCCAGGGTACATCGACCAGCCGCCCTCTTCCCGCTGGATGCCTCGCAGGTAGTTGGAGAGCTTGCGTAACCGCTCTTCGTCCAGCCACCCCATGAAATGCAGCAGGAGGGCGTACTCAGATTCGAGGATCGAGTCGCCCTGCAACTCACCGACCCAGTGGCCGTCTTGCTTCTGGATGGAGAAGAGGTGGTCCCGACCGGCCTCAAGAGCGGTCAGAACGGATTGCTGGAGGGATGGGAGCGCACCCTCGGAACGGGACGGAATCAGAGTTGCAGCCATCGATTCAGGGGACTGGGTCCGTCTCATGCTCACCTGGGGTCGCCCTTTTGATCGTGCTGGCTCGGCCGTGCGGGTGCGGTTCCCAATCGGGACGGATCGACGCGGCGAGCGGGCGATGCCGTTCTAGCGTGCCGGGCAGATCAGCCTCGCGTGCCTGCCATGGCCGCGATCCTCGGGAGGTTACGTCCTCGTAACCGGCGCGAGCGACCGGTTGACGCCCTCCTCGCCGGGAAAGCACTGGAGTGCTTTCTGGCCCCCAAACCCTGAAGAGGGTATCACAACGGACATCCGTCGGCAAGGAATGCGGCCTATTTGCGGCCCGGTGTGACACCCGCAGATTGCCCATCCGTGGACGGGAGTTGGCGGTACCGCGTGGTGCCGGAGATTGATTGGGACAGGTTGTTCGAGGCTGCGGCGGATGCTCCTTGCGCAAGGATACGGTCATCACTCGTAGAATGTAGGCGCGTACTGCCGCTTTGCTCACGCTCATTTACTGGATCGGGGTTCTAGCAGGATTTCACGAAAGGAAGCTCCGACTTTGTCCGCGCCGATGCTGACCATCAACATCCTCATCTGGCTGGCGGTGGTGGTCTACGGGCTGCGCCTCTTTCCGGGAGCGAAGACGGCGTGGAACCGCTGGGCGGCGCTAGCCCTTCTGATGCTGGGCGTGACTCTCACCGGGGTGAGCGTCTCACAGGTAGGCAAACAGCAGGCGAAGCAGCGGGCGCAGCAGCACTACATCGCCGGCATCGGGGCGCGGGATACGGGCGACCTGGCGCGCGCCGAGCAGGAGCTGGAGCAGGCGCTCACCCTGGAGCCGGGGAATCCCCGCGCCACCCAGGCACTTGAGGAAGTGCGCCTCCAGAAGCCGCCAGTGACGAGCATCCAGCCGGGCACGCCGACTGCACCCGCCACGGGGAGTGCGCCCACCTCGCCACCCTCCGGCAGCCCCCCTCCCGCCGCACCGCCCACCAACGCACCGACAAATGCCCTCGCGCAGCCGGCCCCTGGTCGCGGAACGCCGGGGACAAAGCCTCGCCCACTGGCCCACAAGCTGAGCCCGTTCGAAATCGTGCACTACGGGCTGGACGTGGACCTCGACCCGGTGAAGCACACCCTGGATGCCACCGCGACGATCAAGGTGCGGTCGCGCGGCGGCGATGTGCCCGCGCTTCAGTTCAGCCTCAACCCGGAGTGCAAGCCTTTCTCGGTGCTGATGGGCGGTCAGCCGGTGGCTTATACGCACACCAACGACCTCTTCACCGTAAGCCCCCGTGATGGGGTGGCGGCGGGAGCGGAGCCGGTGGTCACGGTGCGCTACCGTCGCTCCGGCGAAGCGAAGATGAGCGGCGGGACCGGTCTCCTGGCCGCAAAGGGCAGCTACTTCCTCTCGGAGAGCCGCTGGTATCCCGCCACGGGTGAGTTGGACTTCCGTGCCCCGGTCCGCCTCTCCGCGCGCGTGCCGAAGGGATACACCGTCGTCTCCGTGGGGATGCTGAAGCGGGTGGAGAAGGATGCGAAGGGGACGCGCTTCCACTGGGAGACGGACCGCCTGGCGGCGATGGTGTCACTGGCCGCGTCCAAGTATGTCCAGGAGACGTTGACCCTCCCAGCCTCCCCCGGTGCGGCGCGTGGACCGCTTCCGATCACCTGCTACACCTTCCCAGAGCATCGCGGCCGGGCGAAGGCGTTCCTGAAGGAAGCGGCAGCCATCGTCAAGTTCTACGAGCGACTGATGGGGCCGTATCCCTACGAGAAGCTCGGTATCGCGGAGATCCCCCTCTTCCCGGGCGGCTATGGCACCACTTCGTTCGTGATGCTCATCGACCTGAGCTTCGCGATGAAGAAAGTCGACCGCGAGTTCCTGGCTCACGAGATCGCCCACCAGTGGTGGGGTAACAGCGTCTTCCCGCAGGGCATGGGCGCTGCCTGGCTCTCCGAGGCGTTTGCGAACTACAGCGCATGGATGTATGAGGCGGCGGTGACCGGCAACCCGCGGCGGCTGCAGAAGAGGGTCGGCACGGCCACGCGCGACTACTTCCGCGAAACGCAGCGCAAAGGCGATCAGGCGATCTACGACGCAGACCCGTTCCTGCACGTCGGCGCGCGGGAGCAGATCATCTATGAGAAGGGCGCGGTGGTGCTGCACATGCTGCGCGCCCACCTGGGGGATGCCCGGTTCCGGTCACTGCTGAGCACTTTCGCCCGCGAACATCGCTTTGGCAAGGCGGACATAGACGCCTTCAAAAAGCTGGTGCGCCGGGAGACCGGCGAGGACCTCGACTGGTTCTTCGACCAGTGGCTGGGCCGCACGGGAGGCA
>JANPLG010000388.1:0-15696 GCA_031426395.1 Actinomycetes bacterium | reverse complement strand
GGGTGGCCATCGACGTGCCGTTGTAGGAAGCGTAGCCGTTGGAGGGCACCGTGGAGACAATCCCCACTCCGGGCGCCCCGAGATCCACCGTGGTGGCTCCGTAGTTGGAGAAGCTGGCCAAACGGCCCGCAGAGTCGATGGCGGCCACGGAGATCACGGCCTCGTAGTTGGCGGCGCTCTCCGTGGAGGTGCCCTGCAGGGTGCTGTAGCAGGACGGGTAGTTCAAGGTGGCGTCAGTATTCACCGCGCTGTTGCCAGCGGCGGCCACGAAGAGGATCCCCGCCTTGGCGCTCCGCAGGATGGCGTCATGCAGCGTCTGCGAGTAGCCCCCGCCACCCCAGGAGTTGCTGGACGCCACCAGGTTCAAGCCGTGACGCAGCTTGAGGTCCCGCAGGTAGTTGAGGGCCTGAACCGCATCGGAGGTGTAGCCGCCGCTGGCCCCCAGGAACTTGGCCGGAATGAGCGTGACGTCCCAGTTGACGCCGGCCACTCCCAGGGAGTTTCCCCCCACCCCGCCAATGGTTCCCGCCACGTGCGTGCCGTGGTCGTCGCCCGTCCCGTCGTAGACGGAGGCGTCCTCGGCCAGGAAGTCCCACCCGTTCACGTCATCCGTATAGCCGTTGCCGTCATTGTCCAGACCATCCACCGGGTCGAAGGGATTCGTCCAGATGTTGCCGGCCAGATCTGGATGGGTGACCTGGATCCCTTCATCGATCACTCCCACGTAAACGGAGGACGATCCCACCTGTCCCTTCGCCCATGCCTTCTCCGCCTGGCTGCCGAAGGCGTTGGTGGTCCCGCTAGGGCCGCTAGCTGAGGGCAGGTCATCCCCGTAGGTTCCCCAGAGGCTTCCGCCGGTGTAGTAGGGATCGTTGGACGCCTGTGAGATGGTGAGCCTCCAGTCCGGCTCCGCGTATTCCACGGCCGGGTTCCGGCTGAGGGCCGCCACCGCCTGCGGAACGGGCGTGGCCGTTGAAACAACCAGCGTCCCCGCCTTCCCCCGTTCCACCTCGTCCGGGGCGGCGAGGGAGCGCTTGATCTGCCCGGAAACGCCACCCAGGGCCATCGCAATGGTGTTGGCCGGCACGTTCTCCTTGAACTTCACCAGCAACTGGCCGGGGAAGTATGGGAGCGGCTCTGCGGTGGCGCTCCCCGGCTGGGCACTCTGGAGACCCAGGACGGCAAGAGCCGCGAGACTTGCTAGTAGTAAAGGATGGCCGTTTCGCTTCATGGCGCCGAATCTCCAGTCGCTTCAGGAACAAGCACTGCCCGGGCAAGCCAAACCCGACGCGCAGTGTGTGTACGCCCAATTCAAGCTTCAACCTGCCTGACATGCCGAGTATCGCGCATTCCGGGACGAACTCGCTTCATTTTAGCGGAATGGGATGGACAACGTCAGGGTGCCTCGCGCCCTTCCCCTCAGACAATGGATGGAGTCGTGCGCGAGAAGGATGGAGAAGCGGAGCGCTCCACCTCTACCGGAAGAACGGCAACTCCCCACGCACGTGGGGGTGAACCGGCCCGCCGCACGCTGCAGCAGGCCGGATAGTTCAACTCCCTACGCACGTGGGAGTGGACCGGAACATCCCCGTGACGACCCTGAATCCCCCAACTTCCCACGCACGTAGGGGTGAACCGCCTGCTGGTGGAAAGCGCGGACGTAAGCGAGGCAACTCCCCACGCAAGTGGGGGTGAACCGCCTGCTGGTGCAAAGCGCGGACGTAAGCAAGGCAACTCCCCACGCAAGTGGGGGTGAACCGTAGACGGGAAGCGCCCGCGCAGAGCCTATTTGACGACCGGGCAGGCGGGCGGATCGAGGAAGAGGGCGTGGTAGACGAGGTGGGTCAGGGCCTGGACCACGTCCTCACGCTCCTCGGAGACGCGGCCGGCGAGCTTCCAGAAGGTCATCACCACCACCCAGGCAAGCGCGGTGACATCGAGATCAGAGCGGGAGCCGGGCAGGTGCGCCACTCCTCCGAAGAAGCAGGCCGCGAGGCGCGCGGTCCAGTCCTCAATGGCGAGGTTCAGCTTCTGGAGTTCGCAGTCACGGGAGAGCGCTTCGTTCCAGGCGCGGTGGGCGCCGGCATAGTCCCAGTCGAGTGAGAAGCTGTGACGCACCACATGCTCGATAAGGGCGCGTGGCTCCTGGGAACCGACGGCGGCGAAGTCGAGATTGATCCGGGAGACCTCCTCCACCAGCCGGTCCATGACCACCAGCAGGAGCTGCCGCTTGGAGCGGAAATGCTGGTAGAAGGCCCCCACGGCCACACCGGCGTTCTGCGCCACATCCTCAATGGTGGTAGCGTCGTAGCCGCGCTCCGCGAAGAGCGCCAGTCCCGCCTGAAGCAGTGCCTCCCGCTTGGCGCGGCTGCGTTCCTGCCGAGGCGGCGGTGGCAGGTCCTCGCCCGCTAGGAGTGAGGGCCGCTCATCCCGGATCCGAAATAGCTCAAGGACGTTCATAGAAGGCAGCAGTAAGAGCGAGCGGGGAGAGAAAGAGGGTTCACCGTCAGACGTGCCAGCTAGTTATAGGTTCAAGGTCACAATTGGCAATGACCAGTGGCAATGACCAGTGGCAATGACCAGCGGCAGCGACCGCAGGGAGATTAGGCTGAAGCACCCTCATCGAAACCGACGGAGCGAAAGTCGTCCAAATCGGGTGCGACCGCGTTTTGCAGGTAACTCGGCAACCTGGGAGACGCCTCTCGCAGCGAGCTCGCCTCTGTACGCGTCGTCACCCCTGCATCGGTCAGTGGGGCGGTCGTCCCGGGTGTGGGTCCCGTCTCCTTCGGGGGGCCAGCTGAACTCAACGTTCGGCGTGGCGTGTCTTGCGCAGGGCTTGGCCTCCGCCGTAGGGGGCGAAACCCCGGTGCGGTGCGGGCGTGGCTGGATCCCCGCATCGGACAGTCCGCTTCGCAATGAGGTTTCCGGGCGAGGATGACGAGGTGATGCTGGTGCGCATTGGGATTCTCTCTTCAACCGCAACGGACCCTCCAACTTTCCACGGTCGCATCCGTTCAAATCTTGAACGTGAATTCAGCTTCCTGTTATACCTATGCGGGTCCTGCGCCTGCCTGCCGAACATCGCATCGGGGCGTGTAAGCAAGTGGGACGCTCGGGTAAGGCAAACGGACGACAGGCGGAGGGGTCAGCGCCAGGATGAGTGGATTCGAGTGGCTTCAGCCGGGTATTGATCGGCGGCGCATTGTCGGGCAGAGGCAAAGCCATCGGTCGGAGCATGCCCGCGTCGAGGTTTCCGCCGCACGCAAGGCGGCTGAGAACTCCGCAGACGCTCTCCATGCCCTGCAGACTCCGGAAGGCTACTGGTGCGGAGACCTCACGGCGGACGTGACCCTGGAGACGGACTACGTCTTGCTCCAGCTCTGGCTCCACCCGCCTACCGGCACCGATTGGAATCAGCGCCACACCACGCGGATGAGGCGCTGCGGCGAGGCGATCCTGGAACGCCAGTTGGATGACGGCGGCTGGAACGTCTATCCCGGTGGGCCGGCGGAAGTCAACGCAACTGTCCGCGCCTATGTCTCGCTCAAGCTGCTGGGTCATGACCCGGAGAGCCCGTGCATGGTGCGGGCGCGGAATCGCGCCCTCGCGCTAGGCGGGCTACACGCCTGCAACAGCTACGCCAAGATCAACCTCAGCCTCTTCGGCCTCTACCCGCGGGACCGGGTGCCGTGCGTGCCGCCGGAGATCGTGCTTCTCCCGAGGAACCTCCTCTACGAGATGTCGTCGTGGACCCGCACCATCGTGGTGCCCCTTTCCATAGTGCAGGCCTACGGCAAACAGCGCCACGCGCCGGAGGGCTTCACGCTTGAAGAGCTGATGGTCCCCCTTGAGGGCAAGCGCTGGCCCAAACGTGACTGGCTGGCGACTGGATTCCAGCAGTTCGACCGGGTCCTGAAGCTGTGGGACAAGCGTGGACCGCGCTTTGTCCGGGCGGCGGCTCTGCGCGAAGCGGAGCGCTGGGTCCTGGAGCGGACCCGCTACACCGAGGGCCTGGGTGCGATCTACCCGTCGATGATGTACTTCATCATGGCCCTGGATGCCCTGGGCTACGCGGAGGATCACCCCGACCTCGTCAACGCCGTACGCCAGTTCGAGGCGCTGCTGATTGAGACGCCGGAGCGGTTCGAGTTCCAGCCTTGCGTCTCCCCTCTCTGGGACACCGCCTACGCCTGCTTTGTCCTGGGCGAGGCAGGGCTGCTGCGCCACGAACAGGCGCTCAAAGCAGCGGAGTGGCTCATTGAGCGGGAGGTTCGCCGAAAGGGCGACTGGAGCGTCAAGCGCCCCGAGTTGGAGCCTTCCGGCTGGGCCTTCGAATTCCAGAACGAGTTCTACCCGGACATTGATGACACCGCGCAGGTGCTGCTCGCCTTCAAGCATGTGGAGGCGTCCGATCCCGACCGGCAGGAGCGGTGCGTTCGAAGGGCGATCAACTGGCTCCTCGGGATGCAGTCTCGCGATGGTGGCTGGGCAGCGTTTGATGTCGACAACAACTGGGAGATCCTGAACAAGGTCCCGTTTGCCGACCACAATGCGATGCTCGATCCCACTTGCCCGGACATCACCGGCCGGGTCCTGGAAGCGCTCTGCACGCACGGCCTGGGGCACGACCGGACCGCTATCCAACGGGGCATCCAGTACCTGCTGGGATGCCAGGAAGCGAACGGAAGTTGGTATGGCCGGTGGGGCGTGAACTACCTCTACGGCACCTTCCTCTCGCTGCGCGGCCTGGCCGCCACGGGTGACCCGTCCGTGAAGCCAGCCACGGAGCGCGCTGCCAAGTGGATCCGCTCCGTTCAGAACCGGGACGGCGGCTGGGGCGAAAGCTGCGCCAGCTACGATGTCGACCGCTTCGTGCCGGAGCGGAGCACCCCTTCGCAGTCGGCGTGGGCGCTGCTCGGGCTGGCGGCGGCGGGCGACACTGGCTCGATCGCCATGCAGCGGGGCATCCGGTGGCTGCTGGAGAACCAGGAGCCGGACGGGACCTGGAAAGAAGAGCTGGCCACGGGCACCGGTTTTCCGCGGGTGTTCTACCTCCAGTATCATCTCTACCGGCACTACTTCCCGCTCCTCGCGCTGGCCACCTGCGGCGTGAACATCCGACCTGCCGATGTTTCGGTGGCGCTGGCACCTGCTTAGTTGCTGGCAGATAATGCGGAAGAAGTGAGGACGCGAAACTCACCGCGGAGACGCAGAGTGCGCAAAGAACGGGGATGCTGGGGGGGCGTAGTCCCCTACTGTGGCGACGAGCGCCTGCACCTCGATTTGAGATGACCGGTGTTTTGCTCTGCGCACTCCGCGTCTCCGCGGTGTGAACAGATCTCCCAAAAGTTGCAAAGCCTACCAGAAGGGGCGAGCGGTCCCCGGGGCTACTCAGGAGCAACCCCCCCATGCATTCGGAACTGCAACAACTGGCCCACTCCCTGCATGTGCCGAAGGCTGCTGGGACGCGAGAGGACGTTGATCTGCCGGCGATTGCGGCCGGGATGGTGGTGGTGCTCCCTGCGGGCGGCTTCGGCTACCGGATGCGCGCGGCTTCCGATACGGGAGTCACGCAGAAGTCGCTGCTTCCCTTGCCCAACGGGGAGACCCTCATCGGTCGGCTGATCCGGCAGTATGCGGCGGCGGGCTTCAAGCAGTTCGTGGCACTGGTGAACTACGAGGGCGCGGCGGTGGAAGAGCACCTCGCTGGAGGGGCTCCGTGGAGCGTGGAGGTCCGCTGCAGCTACGACCCGCAGGCTGTGGGTAGCGGTCGCACCGGCGCCATGCTGAACGCGATGACGAACGGCACCTTGCCGGGCGACCGCGCGGTCCTGGTGCACAATGCCGATTGCCACCTCATGGGCTATACCGGCAACTTCCCCCTCGACTTCTTGAACGCGCACGCAGCCGCTTTGTCCGAGTGCGGGGCCGTTGCAACCCTGGCGGCGATTGATGGAATTCCCTATCCCTTCACCGGGATGAGCATCCGGGAAGGAGTGGTGACCGAGATCGAGATGTATCCCTTCATCCCGGTCCCGGTGCACACCGGCATCACGGTTCTCACGGCGGAGGCGTTGGCGCAGATCCGCCAGCACCCGCCGGACGTCAAAGGGAACTTCGAGCGGGACTACTTCCCCCGGTGGGCCGCGGAAGGCCGCCTCGGGGCGATGGTCCTCCCCTACCGCCATTGGGTAGCCGTGGACGACCGCAAAGCCTACAAGCTCTTCTGCGAGGCGGTCGAGCGGGGCGAGTGAGCTTCAATTGCGGATTTCGGATTTCGGATTGCAGACGCCCACGTACCCTTGGACCCGACGGATGCCGTGCCGGTGATGGTCCCGTAGGGCGGACGCTCCGTCGCCGCCTCATCCCCGTTTCGGTTGCCCCTCGGCGGGACGGAGCGCCGTTCGGTGCCGGGACGCGGACTTCTCACGGAAGGCTCGCGCCCGAGCCCCGCACGCTCACCTTCTCGCCGGACAGTTCCATACTGCCATCGAAGTTATCAACGGGCGTCCTACCTGACGCCAGTGACTTGCCCTGGTTGATCCACGCTTTAAGGAGTTCATCGAATGACCGCTTCTGATTCCGCCCCGCCTTGTCGAACCTTGGAAGCCCCCCTTCGTCCAGAGGAGCTTCAGCTCTACTACGACCCGCCCGGCACCCTGCGCCTGACCGCCCGCAACGACCATTCCTACCCCGGGGTGAAGTTGTATCAATCGTGGCCGCTCACGCACCCGGCCCAGTTCCTCTCGCTTCTCAACTCCAAAGGGGATGAGATTGTGATGGTCGACGATCTCTCCGCACTCACCGATTCAAGCCGGGCGGTGGCGGAAGAGGAGCTTCGACGCCGCTATCTAACGGCGAAGGTTGAGCGCGTCACAGCCGTCAAGAGCGAGTTCGGGGTGACCTACTGGGACGTGGAGACGCACCGGGGGACACGGGACTTCGTGCTGACCAGCATCTCCGAGGCGAGCCAGTGGCTCTCCCCAGACCACCTCGTGATCACCGACGTTTCCGGCAACCGCTTCGAGTTCGCCAGTATTTCCGAGATGGACCCGGCGAGTCGTGCTCTGCTGGAGACCGTGCTCTAACAACAACCGGTTCAACTCACTACGAAACCCCATCAACGGCCCCCCTTGCTCTTATGGCAAGGGGGCTTTTGTTGTGTTGCTAAATGCGACACACACGAGGGCAGTCGACCCACATCGCCTCCGAAATGATGGGCGCGAAGGTGATTCACGGAGCTAGTACAGGGCAACCCATGAAGGAATTGCTGTACGACATAGCGACCGTCAAATGTGCAATCAAAGTGAGGCTGACTTTGACCGGTCCGTGCGAACTTCGCGGATGTTAGAGCTTCCACTGGTAGCCTTCCCGGATGATTGGATGAGAAAAAAGGCCTCACTCAGCTAGCGAGTGAGGGATATCTCTTCCGACCTTGACCACGTAAGGGTTTGAGCCAAAAAACGGCCAGTTCTGCTACCGAATGCTCGCCGGGAATACCGGCAGCCGTCCCCGAGATCTCCCCATCTCTTCACGCTCCCTTGCTGGAACTCGTGTTCTCTGCGACTCTCCAGCAAGCGGGCGCTGCGACCCAAACTAACCAATGGCTAGCGAACCACCACAGGTTCGTGCGCGCATTGCCGATAAGAAACCGCCCGGTTTCGGAGCCATTCCATGAAGTTCTCCTGGCTGATGGGGATCACCGCCCTGCTGGCAATCGCGCCGGCATCTGCAGCGACCTTCACCGTGTCAACGGTCGGCGACGACGCCGCCGATGGGGTCAACCGACCCTTTCGCACCGTGGCCCGAGGGCTGGCGGCGGCTCGTGACGGGGACACAGTTGTGCTCCGTGCGGGCACATACGTCGGCGGGATCTCCATCAACCAGCCGCGCATCACGCTCCGGTCGTATCCCAAAGAGACCGGGACAATCGCAACGGGGATTGATACCACGGCGCCCGAGTCGGTCGTCAAGCTAAGCGAGGGAGCGATCGGGGTTCGGCTGCAGGGCATCGAGATCGTGGGCGGGGAGTATTACGGCCTAAAGATCAATGGCGACAAGCGGAATAAGCAGACGGTGGTGGAGGACTGCATCATCCGGGGAGCGGGCCACGACTGCGTGAAGATCACCCCCGGCGCCGACGGGATCACGTTCCGGCGCACCGAGTTCGCCTTCTCGGGCCAGCGTGAGCCCAGAAACGCCGAGGGCATCGACAACGTCTGCGGCGACGACATGGTGGTGCAGGACTGCTACTTCCATGACATCGCCACCAACGGCGTCTACCCCAAGGGCGGCGCGCGCAACGCCATCATCGAGCGCAGCCGCTTCGATAGGTGCGGCAACGGCGGCGTGATGCTCGGCTACTTCACCGACCCAGAGTGGTTCGACACCGGCGAGAACCCGCGCTACTTCGAGAGCATCAACGCGCTGGTCCGCAACTGCGTCATCACCAACACCGGCGGTCCGGGGATTGGCCTCTATGCCGCACATAACGCGCAGGTCTACAACAACACGCTCATCAACGTGGCGCTGCAGTACCACGCTGGTGTGGCGCTGAACCTGGGTGAAACGCCGACCCCCTGCGAGGGCCTACGCTTCAGTAACAACATCGTGGTGATGGGTGGCCAGGTCGACCGTCCCGTCTTCGCCATCCGGCCGAATGCCTACGCAGGCCAGCTCCATGCCAGCAACAACCTCTTCTACCGTGGTGGCCAGCCGGTCCACTTTGAGGATGCCGGATGGATTGGCTCGCTGGGGGATTGGCAGTCCCGCAAGGGATGCGAGACCGCGTCCATCGTGGCGGATCCGCGCCTGAAAACCGACTTTACCCTGGCCGCCAACAGCCCCGCCCGAGGCATCGCCCTGGCCCTGAACGCCGTGACCGATGATTTCCTGGGACGGGTGCGAAGCGGCGCACTGGACCTGGGCGCCTTCCAGACCGGCGCCACCGGCGGAGATACGGGCGGCGGAGATACGGGTGGCGGAGGCGGAGATCCGGGCGGCGTCACCCCGCTTTGGATGTTCAACGATACGCTCCTCTCTGGATGGCAAACCAGCTCCAACGGAGCCAGCTTCAACCTGGACGTGCTCGGGTCCGCCTTTGAGGGTGCCGCCTCCATCGGCCTCGCGGTTGTGAAGCGCGAAGGCTACCTTCAGATCGGTGGCGCGGAACTCAACACGGCGGGCCGCACCCACCTCAAGTTCGCGCTCCACGGAGGTACGAAGGGCGGGCAGCAACTCCGGGTCCGGGCCCTGGTGAAGGGTGCGCTGAAAACCAGCCTCAACCTCTGGAACTACAGGGGCCGGCCGCTGAAGGGCGGCTGGATTGAAGTCTCCGTCCCCCTCGCGGACCTCCAAGCATCCGGCGCGCCGGTTACGGGCCTCCGGTTCTCCGCCGGCACGCCGCAGTCCAAGGTATTCCTAGACGCCATCCGGGTGGAGTAGCGCTGCCCGGCCTGGAGCTTGTTCTCAATCCGATTGTTGACAGAGGCCGGTCCCACGGGACTGGCCTCTTTTTTCGTCGGTGGGGCTTGCTCGCCCAGCGGCAATGCAGGCGGTTCTCAGCCCTGGCGGTACTGCCACCAGAACATACGGAATGATGCCGGAAGAAGCGAGTAATCGCACGGAACCCTGGCGGCTATTTGCAGCTTTTGGAACGAAGCGCTCCCAACCACTGGGAGCGCTTCCCTTCACTCAAGCAACTCACTCCAGCCGAAGTTCGCTCCATCCAATGATTCAGGATGCAACCTACCATTCGCTGGTAATTCAACCGCTTTTGGGGGGTATTTGGGCGTGTGTCAAGCAAGCGGCTGCCCCTAATGTTAGGGCCTACCCACCTAATCCTTCGGAGGTCAACTGCCGAAACTTCGGAACAGAAGGGGCTGACTGAGGAAGCAACAAAGGGTTAGGTGAGCACGCAGCTGTTCACCTAAATCACAATCAAAGACGAGCAAGCTGATCAAGCCGGCAAGCCCCTGCCGGCAAATCCACGGAGTAACACACTAATGACCGTTCCGACCCCTCACTGGATGGGCGCGCTTGCCGGGCTGGCCCTCCTGGCGATTGGCGCTCCGGCACAGGCGGCGACCTACACGGTCTCCGCCTCCGGCAGCGACTCCGCGAATGGCATCAGCAGCCCGTTCAAGACCCTCCAGAAGGCCGCACAGGTGCTCCGTGACGGTGACACGGTCGTATTCACCGCAGGAACCTACCGCGGCGGCGCCTGGATCGAGGGGCTTTCCAACGTGACCTTCCGAGGAGAGGGCAACGCCCTAATCGATGGGACAAGCGGGACCCGGGACGACGGCCTGAACTTCTCCGAGGTGCGCAACGTTCGGGTGGAGGGATTGCGCTTCCGCAACGCAAGACGCTACGGCGTGATGTGCGTCCTCTCCCAAGGCTTCACGGTCCGCGACTGCGAGGCTTCCAGCAACGGCCGCTCGGGAATCCTGACCGGTAACACTTCGGATGTGCTGATTGAGAACGTGACCGCCTCGCAGAACCGCGAGGAGCACGGCGTCTACCTCTCCCAGAGCGGCGACCGCCTCACGGTGCGCAACTGCACCCTCTTCAACAACACCCGCGCCGGCCTCCAGATCAACGCGGTCGAAGGCGGCGGCAGCAGCGACCCCAACCACGACAATCTCTCCAAGAACTGCGTGGTGGAGGGGAACACCCTCTATGCCAACGGCTCTGCGGGTGGCTCCGCCATCAACCTGGCTGGCGTGCAGCAGTCGGTGATTGTGAACAACCTGATCACCAACAACCTCGCCGGCGGCATCGCGATGTGGGACGACGGCGCGGGAAGCTCCATGGGATGCAAGAACAACCGCATCTACCACAACACCATCGTCTTCCCGTCGGGGCGCGGGCGCTACGGGGTCCAATGCATCAACGGCAGCACGGGCAACACACTGATGAACAACATCCTCGTCAGCGGCTCCGGCCCGTGCCTCGACACCGATACCGCGGTCATCTCGAACTTCAACTGCTTTCAGGGTCCCAGCGTGGCGAACGGCGGTAACCTGGCCGCGTGGCAGCGATCCTCCGGCAACGACCGCAACAGCGACTCCGGCAGCCCAGGGTTGAACGGTGATTTCCGTCCCGTCGCGGGTTCTCCCGTCATCGATACCGGGACCCGCGTATGGGACACCGACAAGGAAGGCCGCGCCCGTCCCGCCGGTGCCAACCCCGATGTGGGCTGTTTCGAAATGAACGGCGTGCCCGGTGGCGGAGGTGGCGGAGGTGGCGGCGACACTCCGCCGCCCACGGGGGCCGCCTCCATTTACACCGACGCCCTCGCAAGCGGATGGACCGCCGTGCGGCAGGCCGCCAAATGCAATCTGGCGGCCACCTCCCCCGTGGCCGAAGGCAGCAGGTCGATGGCGCTCACGATCACCGGAGCAGACGGCGGAGTGGTGCTCACCGGCACCGGACATGCCTTGAGCGGCAAGATGTCACTGGTGCTGCGGATTCACGGCGGGTCGACCGGTAACCAGCAGTTCCGCGTGCGCGCGGTGGTCAACGGGGTGCCGGTGGCGGGCAGCCTCAACCTGCGCAACTACGGTGGCCTGCCGCAGAAGGGGCGTTGGACCACCCTCACCATTCCGCTTGCAGACCTCCAGGCAACCACCGGTTCACTCACGGGACTGGCGATCTTCGCCGGCAAGGCCTACTCGGTCGCCTACCTGGACGATATCCGCGTCCAGTAGTCCGGCCGCCCTCAGGCAGGGGGAAAGCCCGTCGCTGACGAATCAGGGTCCGGAGCGTGTGATGCGCTCCGGGCCTTTTGCATCTCAATGCGGCGAGGAGCATCCGAGTGGACGTGGTCAGCGTCAAGACAGCCCTGGTGCGGGAGCTTTCCAACCGGATCGCCATTTCCGGCGGGCCGGAGGTGTTCCGCCGCCTCCTGGTCAGCGCGCCGGTTGATACGGTGAACAGCGCTCTTGTGGAGCTGGTCAAGGAAGGCTGGCTTAAGCGGACCGAGTTGCGGGTCGGCTCTGTCTACCACTACCCGCCCAACCAGAAGGGTTCCCAGGAGATCGTGAACAAGGCGCTCTCCGGCGCGCCCCTGACGAAGGCCGCTCGGCCCGCTGCGGGGGCTCGACCGGCTGCCGGTGCGCCACGGAAGGCAGCCGTTGCGTTGGGTCCGCCGCCGGGAGGGTACTCGGGACCGTTGAAGGCTCGCAAGAAGAGCCAGATGACGCCCGAGGAGCTAGCGGAACACCAGGCACGGCGCGCTGGGCAGGACGAGAGTGCCGCGGACGGCGATGCGCTTCAAGCGTCCGCAGAGGGATTCGTTCCGCCGGTGTTTGATGGCCCGACCAAAGCGCGAAAGAAGAGTCAGATGCCGGCGGCGGAGCTGGCCTACTACGCGGCTCAGCGTGCCGGCAAGGCAGACAGGAAGCGCGAGGCCAGCACCAGCGAAGCGACTTCGGAGACGGAAGTGATCGTGGCGGCTCCTCCTGCGGGCGTCAGCGGCCCGGTCAAGGCCCGCAAGCGCAACCAACTCAGCAGTGAGGAAGTCGCCCGCTCCCAGGCGGCGCGGGCGAAGAAGTAGCGGCAGTACCACTTTCCTGACGCTTTACCGACCCAAACTTCACCAACCCGCTCTGGGCGAGGCTCAACGAAAACCCGATGTCTGACGCGATCGCCAAAGCCCTCTCCAGTACCGGGCCGCACACCGTCGCCTCCCTGGCGGAGCGCCTGCCGGGCTTCCCCGAGGACGCCATCCGCGCCGCGCTCGAAACGCTCGTGGCCCAGGGAGTCCTGGAGCGCGGCACGGGCGAGGGGGGAGCACCGACCTACAGCTACATCGCTCCGGACCGCTACATGCAGGCGGACTGGGACGTAATCAAGAACCCCGGTTCACCGCATAACCGACCGCCGCGATGAACCGCACGCGCCAGGAAGATCGACGGGTCGCGCTGGCCGCCTGCCCGGACTACGGCCTCGACCAAGTACAGAGGGCAGTGGACCGTTGCCTCGACCTCCTGGGCGGCTGGAATCGCTTCGCCATACCCGCCGTTCCTCAGTGAAGTGCGTCCTTTAGGATTCGCAGCGCCTTCCGCTCCAGCCGCGACACATGCATCTGCGAGATGCCCAGGTCCCGAGCCACCTCCATCTGCGTGGCATTGCGGAAGAACCGGCGATGGATGATGAGCCGCAGGCGGTCGTCCAGTTCCGCCATCGCCTGCTGGACGCTCTGCTGCAGCTCCGCCCGGCCCAACGCCGGGTCCATCACCCCAATGCCTTCCAACGCGGCCATCCGTGTTGAGCCGTTACCGTCGCCTTCTCGCGCGTCCAGGGAGAGAACCAGGAAGCATTGGTCCACGTCCATGGCCTGAAGGATCTCCTCTTCCGAAACTCCCGCGGCCACGGCCACCTCCGCCGGAGTGGGCACCCGGCCCAGCGTGTGCTCCAGGTTCGCACGCACCTTCCGCGCCTGCAGTCCCAGCTCCCGCAAACGGCGCGGCGCCTTCAGAGTCCAGGCGTGGTCCCGCAGGTAATGCTTCACCGTCCCGATGATGGTGGGCACAGCAAAGGTGACGAACGGCACGCCCGCATCCGAGTCGAAGCGTTCGATGGCGGCGATGAGTCCAAGATGACCGGTCTGGAGAAGGTCGTCATACGTGATGCTGCCGGAAGGCTTGAAACGGCCAATGACGTAGCGGACCAGCCCCTCGTGACCCAGGATCAGCCGCTCCCGCAATTGGAGGTCGCCCGTGCGGGAGTATTCCCGAAGCAACTGGCTCATCTCCGCCAGGTACTCCCGCGTGATCACATTCCGGGGCCGGTCCTCGCCCCGGCTGTAGAGCGTGGCACTCAGGGTGCTGTCCGCGCTGCCGTCTCTCATACCGCGCCTCCAACCGCAGGCCGTACAAAGTAAACAGCGCCCATCATTGCTTCGTGCCCCAGGTCAAATTACTCGTATTCCAATAAGTTGGCGGTACCACGGCGGCTCCACCGCTTGGTGCCATCCCGATTCCAGGAAGCAAAGGTCCGGATGGCGGGCCGGTTTGACACCGGACAGGCGGCTCGGGCACATCCGTGCATCCAATCTGTTTTCAAGCTCCCCCCTGCCCGAATTTTCGAAACTCTTAATTGTTTCGGTTAGGAGCACGCGGAGTGGTACGCGTACCATTCCGCGTGCTCCAACCTCGCAACGGCTTACTTTCCGCTCAAAGGCCCGAGTGAAGTCTAGTGCGAACATCCTCGCGTTCAAAGGCACGCGTGTTTGTAGTTTCCCTTTGGACGGTGACGACCGCGAATAGGCGAAACTCGTGTCGCCCGATGGTGCACTCACCACAAAGGGACTGCTCCGATGGTCCGTGCGACCTCTTCTTGCAGCGCGGGACCGCTCCGATCGTCCGTACGCCTCTTCTTGCAGCGCGGCGAGAGACTGTCCGATGATCACCCTCCTAGGCACCGGCCAACGTCGGCTATGTGTCGACCCAGGCACGGAAAACATGGGGCGGAGAGACGTGCTCCGGTTGGGCGCGCTCGCGCCGCTGGGCCTTGCGTTGCCGGACCTGCTGAACCACACGGCCGCCGCCGCTTCCCTGGGCCGGGCGAAGAGCGTGATCCTCTTCTTCCAGGAAGGCGGCCTGGCCCACCAGGACAGCTGGGACATCAAGCCAGACGCTCCGCTGGAGGTGCGCGGCCCGTTCAAGGCGATCCGCAACTCGGCGGGCGGCATCCTCTGCGAACACATGACGGAGTTGGCGAAGCAGGCGCACCGCTATGCCATCGTCCGTTCGGTGACCCATGACGTCTTCGACCACAACCCCGGCGCGTACTACTGCCTCACCGGTCGGACGCCCGTCACCAGCGGCGGCTTCATCCTGGGAGACCGGCGCGGAAACTTCCCGACCTATGGCGCAGTGGCCTCGCTGCTACGCCGGTCATTGATGGGTGTTCTAGGTCGGATTCCTAGTGCTCAGTCAAGTTAGGTCTGTGGTGTCAGGTGGCGCCTGAGTGCGTGGGTACTTTCGCCCTTCGAGGGCTTTGACGATGCTTGCTGCGGACACCAGGGTCGGTCTCGCGACCCTGGCTACATGCTTTTGCCCCTCCGGGGCTGTCGGATGGCCGGACGTGGACAACAAGCCCCTCGCCTCTGCTTCTGCTTGCGCTCTCACGAAACAAATCTGCCTTGACCGAGCACTAAGGGGTCTCGGGGAGTGACTGAGAAGAAAAGCGCGTATCCTAGATCAGGAGCAAGCGGGGTTGTATCGTATCAACCTAGCTGAGGCACAACGAGAGGAACTGCAGCGCCGGACCCGGGAGCCGGAGCTTGCTCGCCGCACGCGGGATCGCCTGGAGATGGTCCGTTGGGCCGATGCCGGACAGAGCATCCCGCAGATCGCGCGTCGGCTGCGCGTGAGCGAAGTACGTGTCCGGCATTGGATCAAGCGGTTCCTGGCCGGCGGCTTTGGGGCCCTACGCGATGCGCCGCACCTGGGCCAGAGTTCCCGCCTCACCCCAGACCTCGTGGACGCGCTCCGGGGGGAATTGGCGAAGCGGGACCGCGCCTGGGCGGCTCCGCAACTGGCGGACTGGCTAGGAGCCTGTCCTCAAATAGATCGGTGTGCGGTCCGATGGAGCAGTTCCCGGCTCTGTTTGCGCACTGCGCCGGGGTCGAACAGGCGGCGGGAGCCGCTGCCGCCGGGGCGCGCATGATTTCGCGCGTTATTGGCT
>JANPLG010000387.1:0-6164 GCA_031426395.1 Actinomycetes bacterium | reverse complement strand
TGCCGCCGCCCGCGCCGGTCTCGCCAACCATGAGGCGATAGCAGCGGCCAAGGCGGGTGTCATCGGGCTGACCCTCTCCGCCGCCGCGACCTACGCTCGCTACGGAATCCGCGTCAACTGCGTGGCGCCGGGACTGGTGCGCACCCCGCTCACCGCTTCTCTGACCGGCAGCGAGGCCATGCTCAAAGCATCCACAGCTATGCACCCCCTCGGCCGCATTGGTGAGCCGGAGGATGTCGCTTCCGGGCTAGAATGGTTCCTCTCGCCGGAGCAACGATGGGTCACCGGCCAGGTCCTGGGGATCGACGGCGGCCTCGCCGACCTCCGCCCGCCGGCTCGCACCTGACGACATCTTTCCATTCCCGGGAATCTGAATGCCTTCCCCCACGCTCGTCTGGTTCCGCAACGACCTCCGCCTCGCGGATCACCCCGCATTGCTCGCGGCGGTGGAGCGGGACGGGCCGGTGGTGCCCGTTTACATCTGGTCGCCGGAGGAAGAGGGGGCGTGGAAACCGGGGGGCGCGTCACAGTGGTGGCTGCACCACTCGCTTGCCGCGCTGGACCGGTCGATGCGAGAGCGCGGCTCACGGCTGACCCTCCGGCGCGGACCCGCCGCCGAGACGCTGACCGCGCTAGCGGCCGAGACCGGCGCGCGGACGGTGACCTGGAGCCACCGCTACGAGCCGCTGGCGCGGGAACAGGCCCGGGGCGCACTCACCGCCCTCACCGCAGCCGGAATCGCGTGTGAGCGGTACCACTCCGCGCTGCTCCATCCACCGGGCCAGGTGCTCAATGGCAGCGGTAAGCCGTTCCAGGTCTTCACCCCGTTCTGGAAGGCCTGCTGCGCGCGCGGTAAGCCGGAGCCGCCGCTGCCCGCACCGGAAACGATCCCCGCCCCCAGCGACTGGCCCGGTTCCCTCCCGCTTTCCGCGCTGGAGCTTGAGCCGAAGGTCGATTGGGCCGGCGGTCTGCGCTCCGCCTGGGAGCCGGGCGAGGCAGGGGCCTGGAAGCGATGGTCCGATTTCGCGCCACGGATTGGCGGCTACTCCGCAGGCCGGGACCGGCCCGACCTCCCTGCCACCTCGCGCCTTAGCCCGCACCTGCACCACGGCGAGATCACCCCCCGCCAGATCTGGCACCATGTTCGCAAGAACACTAACCGCGAAAGCGCCGGCCACACGCCGGAGGTGGAGCACTTCCTGCGTGAGATCGGCTGGCGGGAGTTTGGGCACCATCTGCTGGTCCACTTCCCGCACACGCCTGAATTTCCCCTGCGCAGCGAGTACGACTCCTTCCCGTGGGAGAGGGACCCAGTAGGAATGCAAGCGTGGCAGCGCGGCCAGACGGGGTACCCGCTGGTCGACGCCGGCCTCCGCGAGCTCTGGGCGACCGGCTGGATGCACAACCGGGTGCGGATGGTGGTCGCCTCCTTCCTGGTGAAAGACCTGCTCATCTCCTGGCACGAAGGCGCGCGGTGGTTCTGGGACACCCTGGTGGATGCCAGCCTGGCCAACAACACGCTTGGCTGGCAGTGGGCGGGCGGCTGTGGCGCGGATGCCGCTCCCTACTTCCGCGTCTTCAACCCCGTCCTCCAGGCGGAGAAGTTCGACCCGGACGGCGCATACGTCCGGCAGTGGGTGCCGGAGCTCTCACGGCTGCCGGTCCCGTGGATCCACCGCCCCTGGACCGCCAGCCCCTCCGTGCTCCAGGCGGCGGGCATCAACCTCGGCATCGACTACCCGCACCCCATCGTCGACCATGCCTGGGCCCGCGACCGAGCCCTGGGTGCCCTCGCCCGCATCAGTAAGCCAGAGGCTCCGGCACCCGAAGCACCCCTGTAGGCCGCGACCGCGACGGCTAGAACCCGCCTCGCCGCCGGGCGCTGAAGAGCTTGGAAAGCCGCCCCAGGAAGCCTGCCTCTTCCACGTCCTCCAGATGCTCCAGGTGGACTTCTTCGGGCACCTGCGGGCGGGCTGCCCGAGGCTCATCCTGCCCCGGAACGAGGACCGCGTGCTCTCCCATCTCGGCGCGGATCTTCGCCAGCTCACCGCGGTCCAGCCAGTGGCCGCCGCATCCGGGGCAGCAGTCAATTTCCACCGTCTTGAAGGCGCTGTAGAAGTGGCGCATCATCACCACCCCCTCGCACTTGGGGCAGTTGCGACGCTTTGCTGCGTCTACTTCCCGAAAGCCGTCCTCCTCCTGCACGGCCAGGATGACGTCCCCCTCCTCCGAGGGCTCATCCACCTTCCGTATCTCCCGGTTGTCGAACCAGACGCCGCCGCAGCCGTTGCGGCAGAGGTCGACCACAATCTCGCCGGCGTTCAACTCCATCAAGGCACTACTGCAAGCTGGGCAGGTCATCCGGGCTAATCTCCGTGAAGGGCGCGGGAGGGGGGAGGGGAGAGGGAGCGAAGGGGAGAGGGGATGCCCTTCGCCTCTAGTCAACCTGAATCCAATCCGAAATCCTAAATCCGAAACTGCTACTCCCCTGCATCAGGAAGCGGTCCGCTTCCGTCATGCGCAGGCGCGGATGCCAGCCCACGAGCAGTTCCGTCGAGCATGCCAACTATCCCCTCCGCGCCGGACGAGCGCTTATGCGGCGTCACGAAGCTCTCCAGTCGGTCGTGCCCGTTCAGCCGACCCAAGGAAGACTCGAAGATCACGGGTGTGCCGGCTGGGTTCTCGATCGTGTCTATGGTCCGGCGGCTCAGCCAGTCATTGTAGGCATAGCCGGGCGAGGTCTGCGGCCGGGTGGGGCAGGTCCACGGCTCCGCGTTCTTGGTATAGGGCTGGAGAGCGTTATCCCAACTCTCGGCCGGAGGATAGGTCTCATCGTAGTCCTGCACGTACATCTGCATCGAAACGCCCAGTTGCTTCATGTTCGAGCGGCAACTGGTGCGCCGCGCCGCGTCCCGCGCGTTGGCGAAGACCGGGAAGAGGATTGCCGCAAGGACGGCAATCATGATCAAGCCAAGCACGGCGCACCCTCCAAGCACCATCGCGACAATGACCCACGGGCTGCGGCGGGTCGGCGGGGGCGGTGTGAGCGGAGCGGGAGAAAACGTGGGCTGATCCATTGCTGGGGTCCTGGAATCGAATGGGCAGGAGAGTTGCGCTACTAGGGTGGTGGCGCGAACTGGAATCGCTTGGCGTGGCCATCCGCGAAGCCCACCGTCCCAAACGCGCCCTGATCAGAAAGGTGTCGGGGCGTGAAGCTGGTCAGCCGGCCTGTCGCATCCGAAACGCCGGCGGAGGAGTCAAAAAGTCCCGGCACGGATGCCGGACTGGCCATGGAGCTGAGCGGAAGCTTGGAAAGCCGTGTGTTCATCGCATAGCCGGAAGAAATCTGCGGCGCGATCGGGCATTGGAATATCGGTGCGTTTTTGACATAGGGCATCAGTTCCCGACTCCACATCTCAGCGGGAGGGAAACGGTCGTCCCAGTCCTGTGCATACATCAGCATCGCGGTGGATAGCTGCTTCACGTTGATGAGGCACCGCGAGGAACTCCTCTCAGCCTGTTGCCGGCGCTCCTCAACCTTCACGCCTACGAAGTAGAGCGCCGCAACGGCAAGGGCCAGGCACGCGCACCCCGCCAAAGCCAGCGAGAGCGCGGCCAGCGGGGAAACTCGCCTCACGAGCTCGCCCTGAATGTCGCCGACCACGGGCTTTGGGATCTCCGCTGGCTGGAGATAGCTTCGTCAAGCAGAGAAGCACCCCCTTCTCTTTGCCCCGCCAAAGTGCCCCGTCAGGAGCAGCACTCATTCGCCGGAGCGTTAGCCGCCGGCGATGGACGGGACGACCACCAGCGTGTCCGCTTCTTCAACCGGAGTGGCGACCCCCTGGAGGCCACGGATGTCCACATCGTTGAGGTAGACGCAGACGTAGCGCCGCGGCTCACCGGTCTCACGCAGTAGGTGCCGGGCAAGTTCCGGGAACCGGTCGGTGAGCGCCGCCAGGAGTTCCGCGACCGTTGTGCCCGGTAGCGAAAGCGTTTGTTGATGGCCAGCGAACGCGGAGAGGGACTCCGGAATGTGCAGGGTGGGCATGGCGGTCGGCTAGACCTCGCTCTCAGGCTGCGGGACGCGTCCATTAGGAGCGTGGCCGTTGATGTCCGGATCGTCCATCATCGGCAGCGTGTTGAACGTCTCCTGAAGCTCGATCTCCGCCTCGGCGGGATTTGGTTCGTCATGGGTTTCCCGAGGCAGGATGAAGCCGAGGGCGTAGAGGATCGCCATAATGCCGAATGTTCCGCCCGCCAGGACGAACGGGGCCCAGAAGCCGACCCGCGCGTAGAGCGAAGGTCCCACCAGGTGGCCCCCGGCCAGCGCCGCCATCTCCAAGCTCATCAGGATGGCGAGAGACCTCCCCCGATGCTGCTCCGCAATCCGGCCCAGTGCAAGAGCATGCCAGGCGGGCAGCATGAAGGCATAGGCGACGCCCGCGATGATCAACCCGGGGACCATGATTGCGAAACGGGTCCAGGGGCTGACCGGCAGATAGCTCAGGAAGGGGGCGATGGTGATCAGCGGCGCGACAATCAGCATCGAGTAGATGACCGACTTCCGGCGACCCACACGGTCCGAAAGCTTCCCCATCGGTCCCATCAGGCCCACCGCCGGACCGCCGCCAACCAGCAACAGGAGGCCGAACTGCCACGCACTGGCGGTGTCACCCTTCGAGGTGGGGGGGAAGAGGTGCTCAACGGCCACTTCGCGGAAGGTGAGGATCAGGCAGCCGAAGGCGAGGTTCTGAATGAAGAGTCCGATCCCCATGGTCCGCAGCGCTGCAGGAAAGCGGAACTGGAGCACCGTCTGTGGTTCGCCGTCCGCGCCGCAGTGGTGCGCCGGCAGACCCAGGCGCTTGCCGGCAAACGCAGCCACAACCGCCACGGCCCAGAGCGCGAGCGGCGCGTAGGTCGCCACCAGCTCCGCGCGACCGGTAAAGCCAACCAGGAAGTTGCCCAGGATCACTCCGGCACCGAGGCCCGCCATCCATCCGCTGAGGATCTGGCCCATGATCTCGCCGCGTTCATGGGCGCTGCGGCCCCGGGTCCAGGCAGAGATCACGGCCGGCCAGACGGCAGAGGCGCCCAGGCCGTGCACCACGCACCCCACGATGACGATGTTCGGGTTGGGCGCGAGAATGATCAGCGGCACGGAGACGAGGGAGAGGATCAGCGCGAAACGGAGCGCACCGTCCGGACCTTTGTGGTCGACCTGATGCCCTGCGGGGAGCTTGAAGAGCAGTTCCGCCAGCGTGTAGGCAGCCAGCCCGAAGCCGGCCAACTGCACCGCCTTCACCGGCATGAACCCGAAGAGGACCGCAGACTCCGCGAACTTGCCGGAGATTAGTTCTGGGAGGATGCCGTAGAGCAGCATCCCGTGCGCCAGCTCTGCGAAGAAAAGGACGATGCTGAGCCGGAGGAACAGCTGCTTCCGGTCCGCGATTACTCCTGTTTCCACGCTCTCCCCTCGCTGGGCCGGCGCTGCTCCGTGCGTCGCGCGGCTCCCGAACTTGATGTGACTGCGTCCTCGCCGCTTGCGCCCTGAGTCTGGCGCTCGTGAAGCAGTCGCAGCATTTCCAACCCAGCGGCCCCTGCGGCTTCCGGGCGACGGATGCGGCGGATGGCGGCCCGCATCGCTTCCAGGCGTTGCGGCTCCCGGCAGAGCATGTCCAGCACTTCGCCCAGGTCCCGCATATTATCGGCGGCAATGGCCGCTCCTGACCGGACCAGGAAATCGCGGTTGGCGTATTCCTGCCCAGGAATGGGGTGGAAGATCACCATCGGAAGCTCCATGGCGAGCGCCTCGGAGGTCGTCAGCCCTCCGGCCTTGGTGACGAGGACATCGGAAACGCACATCAATTCCGGCACAATCCGGACGAACGGCAGGATCCTGAACTCCGGGTAGCGATGGGCCAGCAGCTTCAGTCGGCTGAAGAGCGCGCGGTCCTTGCCGCAGAGGAAGAAACCCTGGACCGGGCGGGTGGCCACCGTGTTGAAGAGCGGCCATGGCCGCCGCATCATGCCCTGCGCGCCGGTCATCACCATCACGTTGGGTAGGTCCGGCTTAAGCCCCCACTTCTCCCGGAGCGCCGCGCGCTGCTGTAGAAGGGCCGTGTTCGTCTTGATCGGGATGCCGGTCACGCGGATCTTTTCCGGCT
>JANPLG010000386.1:0-6067 GCA_031426395.1 Actinomycetes bacterium | reverse complement strand
GGGCGGCTTGGAAAGAGCGCGGCACAAGCCTGGATCTCAATGCTCTCCTGGATGGAGATCGCTCCTCGTGGTTACTACTATCACACCACAGAACTACTCACCTCGGCGAACCACTCGCGAGGCGCACTTTTCATGGCTCTTGCGTCCCTTCCGGAGCCGGGGGCATGGTATGGACTGACGGATCTCACCGAGGCGCTCTGGGCGCGGATCGGTTACTCGTGCAACCTGGGGGTCGCGCTCGGTCAAACCGTCAGCTACTCTCGCGGCACGCCTGCGGAGCAGGCGGCGGAGCAGGCCAGGCATTTGGAAAACTATCGGAAGAAGTGGCTCGATGAGACGGCCCGGTGGGTTCGAGCCGCAATTCAGGGGCCGCTCTTCTACCTTGGGCTAATTGAGTGGGGCGAAGCGGAAGCGGGAGGCTCTCTCGTTTTCCGCCTGACCCCAATGGGTGCGCGGGCAGCCGATCTCTCGACCCTGAACCCGGATGACGGCGCGGCAGTCGGGGGCGAGGCAGGCGGAGCAGCCCAGGCCGCCTCCGCAGGGCCGTGCTGGATCGTGCAACCGAACCTGCATGTCGTCGCCTACATCCATCAGGCGAGTACGGGCCAGATGGCCTTCCTTGTGCGTGTGGCGGAGAGGCAGACCGCGGAAGGTCCGGTTGCCACCTTCAAGTTGACACGGGAGTCCGTTTACCGCGCCCTCGAGAGCGGGCTGGAGCGGGACGCCATCCTGGACCAGCTCGCCGCCAGTGCCATGCAGCCGATGGCGGATTCGGTGCGCCGCACGGTGGAAGATTGGGCGCGTCGCCGGGAGCGGTTGACCTATCACCCATCAGTGTCCCTCGCGGAGTATCCGACGCGGAGTGACCGGGATGCCGCGTTGACCGCAGGGCTGGCCGGGAGGCCCCTGGGGGAGCGGCTGGTGATTCTCGACGCACTTCCGTCAGCCCGCGCCCTCGCCGACTGGCGGGTGGTCGATTATCGAAAGGGTCCAATCAAGTGCCTTTCCGCCACGGACGAAGGCCTGCTCCGCCTGCACCCAGGTGCGGATGACTTGCTGATCCGGTCTGAGCTGGAGCGCTGGGCGGAGCCAGACCATGACGTGAACGCGGGGGAGGCGGCGGTTGGAACCTGCTGGAGGCTAACGGCTCCGTCGATCCGGCGCGCTGCAAGGCAAGCCGGAAATGTCCAGAAGGTCATCGCCGCTATCAAGGTCCGGCTGCTGGAACCGATGCCGCCCTGGCTGGAGCAAACCCTCCTCAACTGGGGTGATCCAGCGACCTCGAGCGCGGGTGTGGGGACGGCGCTTCTCGTCACCCTCCGCTCCGATGCCGCTGCGGAGGCTCTGGCGAAGAGCAGGCCCCTGAAACCGCTGATTGCCGGCCGGATTGGTCCACGCACTTTCGCCGTTAAGGCAGGCTGCGAAGCCGATCTACGGGCTGCGCTGCAATACGCCGGATTCAAAGTGGACGGGAAGATCCCATGAGCGACCGCCACATTGATGGGAAAGCTATTCACGAGTTCCGCAGGTGGGTGATCCGGTCACTGCCGATAGCAATCCTTTCCCTCGCCCTTCCCGGCCTGGCCGCGCGAGAGCCGAAGTTCGACCTGGTCATCCGCAATGGGCGCGTCTTGGACGGAACGGGCGCCGCAGTGGTTGAGGCGGATGTCGCGATTCGCAACGGTCGGGTCGCCGCCGTGCGGAAGGGGCTGGGGAACGGCAAGTCGGAGATCGATGTGCGTGGGCAGATCGTGGCGCCCGGATTCATCGACGTCCACTCGCACGGCGAGAACATCACGGAGCTGCCCCTCGGTGAGAACTACGCCCGAATGGGGGTGGCCAGCATCGTTGTGGGGAACTGCGGCGGATCGGAGCTGGACCTGGATGCCTTCTGGAAGGAGCTCCAAACCAAGGGGGTCTCGCTCAACGTCGCTTCCCTGATCGGTCACAACACCGTTCGCCGCTCCGCCATGGGCGGCAACTTCGACCGCGCCCCCACGCCGGCGGAGTTGGAGAAGATGGAGGCACTGGTCGACCGCGCCATGCGTGCCGGGGCAGTCGGCCTCTCAACGGGACTGATCTACCTTCCCGGCACCTTCTCACGCACGCCGGAAGTCGTGGCGCTGGCCAAGGTCGCTGCCAAGCACAACGGCCTCTACGCCAGCCACATGCGCAACGAAGGAACGGGAATCTTCAACGCCCTGAACGAGCTGCTGACCGTAGCCCGCGAAGGCGGTATCCCCGCCCATGTCTCGCATATCAAGCTCGGTGGTCGGTCGGCCTGGGGCCGCGCGAGTCAGGTGCTGGAACTGCTGGACCAGGCGAATGCTTCCGGTCTGAAAGTCACCCAGGATCAGTACGTCTACACCGCCTCGTCCACCCGCATCGGTACCATGGTCCCCTCACGGGCACGGGAAGGCGGCACGGAGAAGTATCTCGAACGCCTCGCGAACCCCGCCTACAAGGCGGACCTCGTCGCGGAGATGAAGGGCGGTCTCTGGCGGCGCGCCGAGACCGGCTACAGCTACGCCGTCGTTGCCTCGTGCCGGTGGAACCGGGCGCTGAACGGAAAGACCGTGCCGGAAGCCGCGCGCCTGCTCCGAGGGGCGGACAGCCTGGACGACCAGATCGAGACGATCCTGGAGATCGTGGCGAAGGGGGACGCGCAGGGCGTATTCCACGGAATGGACGAGGCGGACCTCCGCACCTTCCTGCGCCACCCGAACACCATGATTGCCGCCGATTCCGGCGTGCAGTCGCCCGGCCCCAGCGTCCCGCACCCGCGCGGCTACGGCAACAACGCCCGCGTCCTCAACCGCTACGTCCGCGAGATGGGTGACCTGAAGCTGGAGGAAGCGGTCCGCCGCATGACCTCGCTCCCCGCCCAAACCTTCCGGCTCCGCGACCGCGGCACATTGAAACCCGGCAGCTTCGCCGACATCGTCGTCCTCGATCCCGCCGCCGTTCGGGACCCGGCCACCTTCGCAGAACCGCAGCAGTACGCCACCGGCATCCGCCATCTGCTGGTGAACGGAAAGCCCGTCATCCGCGACGGCGATCATACCAAGGCACCGGCAGGCGTACCGCTTCGCCTCTCGCCGTCGAAGTGACCGGTCAGGATGAGATTGAGAGAAGGCGAGATTGAGGGATGGAGAGACGGGACCCTGGGAACAGAGCGAGTGCCCCTGACGCGCAGTTCGGATCCCGGCGAATCCTGGGAGGGCGTGATTACACGCGTCGGCAGGTTAGGGATGCCCAGGATGACGGACGATCGAGTGGTCCTGCGACCAGTTAGCCTCGGTTAGCCTACCACTGCCGCGTGACCGTGGCGGCCTGCCGCGCCTGCTCAATGCTAAGCAGCGAATCGGCCGGCACCTGCTGGTCGGCGTGGAAGCTACTGCGGACCAGCGCCCCGCTCTCCACGTGCTTGAAGCCCATCGCCAGGCCGTCTTCCTTGAGCTGCAGGAACTCGGCGGGTGAGACGTACCGGATGACCGGGATGTGCTTCAGGGTCGGGCGCAGGTACTGTCCGAGCGTCAGCACATCCACCTCCACCTCGCGCAGGTGAGCCATGGAGGTGCGGATCTCGTCCAGCTCCTCGCCAACGCCCAGCATCATGCCGGTCTTGGTGATCACCGTCGGATCCATCTCCTTGGCGCGGCGGAGCAGTTCTATGGAGCGCCAGTACTTCGCCTGCGGTCGGACCTTCTTATACAGCCGGTCAATCGACTCCATGTTGTGGTTGAGGATGTCCGGCCGCGCTTCCATCACCTGCTGCAGCGCGTCCCAGTTCCCCTCGAAGTCCGGGATCAGCACCTCGATGCCGGTGCCGGGGCTCCGGCGGCGGATGGCCCGGATGGTCTCGGCGAAGATTTCCGCGCCGCCATCGTCCAGCTCATCCCGGTTGACCGAGGTGATCACCGCAAATCGAAGTCCCAGATGCGCCACGGCCTCCGCCACGCGCTCCGGCTCCTCGCGGTCCAGCTTCTCCGGGCGACCCGTCTTGATGGCGCAGAACCCGCAGGCGCGCGTGCAAATGTCGCCGAGGATCATGAAGGTCGCGGAGCGCCGCTCCCAGCAGTCGCCGATGTTGGGGCAGCGGGCGCTCTCGCAGACGGTATGGAGGCGCAGGTCCGAGACCAACTCCTTGAGGTGCCGATAGTTGGGGCCGCCGGGCGCGCGCACCTTCAGCCAGTCCGGCCGTGCCGGTGCGCTGGCGTCCCCGCGAGCGCCGAGTGGACCGCCGATCCGGACCTCGGGTGAAAGAACCGTGAGGCTCGGGGGAGCGGCAGGCGCAGAGGGAAGGACGGTCAATTCTTGCATGGGGCACCCTTACGGCGGGGACGACGCCGCACCATGATAGCACGCGGCCCAGGGGCGTGGGTTCAGGGTTCAGGGTTCAGGGTTCAGGGTTCGGGGTTCAGTCTCAGGTGGGAGGCTGCAACCTTCGGCCCTCACCGGTCCAGCGTCCGCGCAGACGGATTTGTCAGGTGATTCGCGCGGCTCATTCTCTAAGCAAGGCCAGCCTTTGGCACGAAGTGCTTCCCACCTCGCCCCCCAGCACCGTCATTCCGGGCTGTACCTGTCACGAGCGAGGGAGTGTGGCCCTCCCGGAACCCATTTGAACCCGGCCTGATCGTGCTCCCCGCCACGGCCAATGGAGTCACGAGTTAGCCAAGGACGCGATGAGTTTCACAGGAGCTATCCATGCCCCTCCCGGGGCACCCCCCCACGCATGAAAGCGGGTCCGGCACCTTTCGCCTGGCGGGCCGACGTGCCATCCTATCGGCTGCAGGTGATCACCCCCCGTCCCCCGCCACCTTCCGTCATTCCGGGAGAGGCACCGCCCGGTTCGTGGTGCCCGTGCCCTCCCGGAATCCGCCCGTACTCCTTCAAGGCGTCCGCCAACCCAGGCCCGCCAGTGCACTCGGCACCGTAACCCGTCCCACAGCCAGGCACCCACCGATGGAGACTCCCTTACCATCGTGCAACTCATCCGTGGATCAAGGGATAGGGATACCGGGTCGCCGGGTTGAACTGGAGCCATCGGTCCAGTCGGGATTTGGAAGAGGTGGCGGGTATGAGCGAGAGCATTCGCGGACAGGTGGCGCTGGTGACCGGCGCGGGGCGAGGCATTGGCCGCGCGGTGGCGGAGATGCTGGCTCGCGAGGGATGCCACGTGGGCCTGATCGCGCGGACCGGCGACCAACTCGCGGAGACGGCAGCCCTCTGCGAGCGGCACGGCGTGCGGACCGCCCGGTTCCCCCTCGACGTCACCGACGCGGGGGCACTGGAAGGGGCGATTGTCGCCTGCGCCAGCGAACTCGGCGGCCTGAACATCCTCGTGAACAATGCTGGCGTGTTCGAGGCGGGCCGGGTCGACGAAGCGGATGCCGACCGCCTCGCACGGATGGTGGAGGTCAACCTCACCGCGTCGATCCGCGCTACGCGGGCTGCGCTTCCCTACATGCGGAAAGCTGGAACCGGCGCGGTGCTCTTCCTTGCCTCCCTGGCCGGGCGATTCACCGGTCCCGGCATGGCAGGCTACGCGGCGTCGAAGCATGGCCTCGTCGGCTTCAGCGGCTGCCTTTTCGAAGAGGTGCGCGATCAGGGCATCAAGGTCTGCACGCTCCTCCCCGGCTGGACCGCGACAGACATGATGGAGGGCAGCGGCGTCGATCCCAGCACCGTGATCCGGCCGGAGGACGTAGCGGAGGCGGTGCGGTGGGTCGTCACCTTCCCCAGCAACGCCTGTCCCACCGAGATCCACATCCAGCCGCAACGCACCCCATCGCGCCTCAGTGAGGGTTCGTGAGGGAATGGGGCCTACTTCCCGCGCCTACGGGCGGCTCTGACGGAGGGGGTGGGATTGAATCACTGGGCAGGCTTTCGTGACAATGTAAACTGGGGCAGCCTAGGCCCTTGAGGCCGTGGGTCTACCGTGCTCCCAAGGGGGACGCGCCACGTCCAGCCAGGTGGATGGACCCCCCTGCGGTCTCCTGCGAACCACGCGCACTAGGCGCTAGGCTACCGGCTTGTTCGTGAGAATTGCTGAGGTTGCCCAGAT
>JANPLG010000385.1:0-14260 GCA_031426395.1 Actinomycetes bacterium | reverse complement strand
AGCTCGGCGGCATCAGCGGCTACTGCAAGCGCTCCGAGAGCCCGCACGACATGATCGAGGCCGGCCACGGCGGCACCTCCATCTCCGCCGCTTACGGTTTCGCGGTGGCCCGGGACATGCGCGGCGGCAATGAAACGGTGGTCGCCGTTATCGGCGACGGTTCCCTCACCACCGGCCTGGCGCAAGAGGCCCTCAACCACGCCGGCAGCATGAAGAAGACCAACTTCATCGTGCTGCTGAACGACAATGAGATGTCGATTGCCCCGTGCACCGGCGCCATCACCGCCAGCCTCGGCAAGGTACGCGCGGAGCCGCACTACCTCTGGGCCAAGCGGCAGGCGGACACCGTCCTCCACCACGTCCCATTCGGCGACCGCCTCTGGGACGCGCTCCACAGGGTGAAGGATGGCGTGAAGCAGTTGG
Source organism: Actinomycetes bacterium (assembly GCA_031426395.1). Lineage (GTDB taxonomy): Bacteria > Armatimonadota > SYMT01 > SYMT01 > SYMT01 > JANPLG01. The sequence goes on along the minus strand of JANPLG010000385.1, from coordinate 13,837 downwards.
TCGTCCCGGGCATGCTCTTCGAGGAGCTGGGCTTCACCTACCTGGGACCGGTGGACGGGCATTGCCTGGAGACGCTCCAGGACGCCCTCCGGCAGGCCCAGCGCATCGGCGGCCCGGTGCTGATCCACGCGCTCACCAAGAAGGGGAAGGGCTACGCGCCGGCGGAGGCGGACCCGTTCAAGTGGCACGCCACCACGCCCTTCGATCCCATCACCGGAGAGCTGAAGAGCACGAGTTCTGTGGTCACCTACAGCAAGGTGTTCGCCAAGACGCTGGTCAAGCTAGCGGACCGGGACAGCCGCATTGTGGGGATCACCGCAGCGATGCCGGACGGCACGGGCCTCATCGAATTCCAGAAGCACCATCCCACCCGGTTCATCGATGTGGCCATGGCGGAGCAGCACGCGGTCACCTTTGCCGCCGGACTGGCCGCCGCTGGGATGCGTCCGGTCTGCGCCATCTACAGCACCTTCCTGCAGCGCGCCTACGATGAGATCATTCACGACGCCTGCATCATGAACTTCCCGGTCGTCTTCGCCATCGACCGCGGCGGGCTGGTGGGCGACGACGGCCCGACCCACCAGGGCGTCTTCGACATCGCCTACATGCGCTCACTGCCGAATATGGTCGCCATGGCGCCCAAGGATGAGCCGGAACTGCAGCGGATGCTCGCCACCGCCTTCAAGCACGAGGGTCCGACCGCCATCCGCTACCCGCGCGGCGGCGGTCCCGGCCTGGCGCTGCTGGACGATCCCCAGCCGCTTCCCATCGGGGTCGGCGAGACACTGCGCGAGGGGCGAGATGTGGCGATCATCGGCTACGGCTACGGCGTAACGCCGGCGCTCCAGGCCGCAGAGATCCTCCGCGAGCAGGGGATTGAGGCCACGGTCATTAATGCCCGCTTCGTCAAGCCGCTGGACAGCGAGCTGATCCTGGAGGCGGCGCGCCGCTGCGGCCGGGTGATCACCATCGAGGACGGTGTGCGCCAGGGCGGGTTCGGGAGCGCGGTCCTCGAGATGCTCCAGGACCATGGCTGCACGGTGCCGGTCCTCCGCCTCGGCCTGCCGGACCGGTTCATCGAGCATGGCCGCCGAGACGAGGTTCTGGCCATCCTCGGTCTGGACGGCAAGGGCGTGGCCAAGACCACCCACGAATGGGTGCGCGGCATCCCCAGCGAGGAGATGGTGCCGGACCTAAGCACCCTGCCGGGCAATCGCCGCTAGTCTCCGGAGTAGGACCGCCTTGGGTCCGCATCACAAGACAGAAGGACCAGCTTCCACTCCGGAAGCTGGTCCTTCTTGTTTGCGCGCGCTTACGCCATCATCCGACCCGGCACAGCGACCCTGGCAACCGCCCAATGATTCTAGTTACTGACGCACCAGCCAACGCCCTGGCCGGCGGGGCGGCAGGTGGCGGTGCTGCTTAGCCGGAGAACACCGGCTTGCAGGTTCGGCTGCCACGCGGAGCAGTCCTGGGGCGGCTCCTTGCCCCACTTGGTGTGCCCATCCGCATAGACAATGTTCATCCCGCCGTTGTGGTGCGGCCCCAGGCGGCCATTCCCGTGCATCGGCTGGGTGGCGTAGTCCGTGGAGTAGAGCGCGTGCTTCGCGTCACGGCAGGGAGAGATCGCCATCTGGGCGGTGGTCGGCCGGTTGGCTGGAGGATCGTTGAATGCCGCTTCCCGCGTGCCGAACACCCGTGTCTCCGCCATGAGCACCGCGTTGGCTGGCGCATTCACCGCCGCCAGTGCCTTCGGAGCCGAATTGTCCCACCCGCCGATGATGTCACCATTGACCGCCCAACCGGTGCGTACCCGCTCAAGCGCAATCGTGTCGCACCCGGCAGCGTTGTTCCGCCAGAAGCAGTCGCGCACCGTGTAGACGCCAGTTGAGGATGGACAGCGCCATATCTCCTTGTTCTTGGCGTAGGGCTGGACCAGGAGGAAGTAGATGCCCCAATGGCTGGAGGGCCAGGTCTCGTCGTAGTCCTGGGTGTACATCAGGGTGGCGGTGCCGATCTGCCGGGCGTTGGAGAGGCAGGCGGTCTGCCGCGCCTTGTCCCGCGCCTGCGCGAAGACCGGGAAGAGAATCGCCGCGAGAATGGCGATGATCGCGATGACGACTAATAACTCGATGAGGGTGAAACCGCGTCGCTTCATTGCTGACTCCGATGTGAGCAACACTAGGGTACTGCGAAGTAGTTGTTCCCATTTGCCTTCTCCGCAACCCAAATCCTTCTTCGCCTGCAACAACTTCCATCAGGACACAAGTGCGATGCCTGGCAAAGGAAGAAAGAGGATCGGAGGGGATTCAGGAGCAGCCTCGTCCTGCGCCCTGTCTCTCCATTCGATCCGACCAGCCCGTGCGAAACCAACGATGGTTCGGTAGCGACTAAACACCCACGGACGCGGCGACGTGCCCCGTCGCAACCCGCAGGAGAGCCTCATGTGCTGCTTCAACCAGCCGGTCGACCATGTCAACGCGACGCGCATCTTCGTCGGCCAGAAGGCGGGGTTCCAGGTCACCGTCTACGCTGCGAGCATCATCGGCCACCGCATCGAGATGGTGCTGCCGGTGCGTACGCGGGGCGCGACCGATCTGGAGTGGATCAACCTGAAAGGCAATGATTCGTTCTTCAGGAATTGCGAGCTGGCGTCTCGGAAACCCACGCGCGCTGCCTGGGAGAAGTCGACCACGAGGTCCATGGGCGCCGCATCCAGCGCGATGCTGGAAGTGAAGCAAGTTGGCGATTACCAGGTGAGCTTCGCGCCCACCTGGCGGGACCTCGACCGGGTCGATCCGCGCGTGTTCAAGCTCTCGGAGCGCCTCGCGGCCGTGGTGCGTGAGCACTACCCTACAGAGGAGTTCGGCTTCGTCATCTACCGGCCGGACAAGAGCGGCGAGATGCATCCTCTGGCCTACCGCCATCCCCTCCGCGGCAACGATTCACTCTTCGTCCCCACCCGCCATGAGCACGGCCACGAGGGTCCGCCGGATTGGGACCACTACCTCTACCACCAGGAAGACGTCTCGCAGAACATCCCGGCCTCGCTCACGGATGGCGGCGAGGAGCCGGCGCGGCGCTTCTTCCAATGGGCAAAGAGCAAGGGGAAGCCGCTGCCAGCCGAGCTTGACCTCGACCGACGCATGTTCAAGATCGAGCGACAGGGCTCAGCGTTCCCGAACGGCGATCTCGCGATTCGCCGCACCAGCCAGACGGCGGACGCATCGGTGGTAGGCGCGGTGGGCGCGGCGGCGGTAGTCGGCGCGGGGGCGTCCTATCTTCTCCGGCGGCGCAGCCTGAACCGCAAGCCGGCGGAATAATGGTTCGTCGAGACAGAAATGCGCTTTTCCGGCGGAGAGGGAGAATGGGAGAGAGGGTGAATGGGAGCAGGCTCCCGCTGCGATGTCTCCCGCTCCCCCATTCTCCCTTTCAACCTGTCAGAACACCCTTGACACTTTACTGATCCGCAGCCCGGTTCCTTCCGATCTCACTCCGAGCCGGACTCGGTGGGCGGCTTCGGTTCGGTCGGCGCGGGACGGCGCAGCACCACGCTGAGGCCCACCAGAATCAGGAAGAGCGCGTAGAACAGGCGCAGCGTGGGGTTGCCTGCGGCGTGCGCGACATAGCCCATGAGCGCCGTGCCGGCCACCGCCCCAACGCAGAGTGGCCCCAGCAGCCCGCTGGCCACGGTGCCCCGCGCAAAGTGCAGCAGCGCGCCGGGAAAGGAGACCGGCACGGTCACCGCCAGCGCCAGGCCCTGCGCCTCCAATTGCGTGAAGCCGGCGCCGAGCGCCAGCAATGGCACCAGTACGACCCCGGTGCCGGTGTTCACCGCAGCGCTCAGCAATCCCGCACCCAGGCCCAGCCCGATCAGCAGCAGCGCTCGGACCCCGTCCAGCGGCACTGCAACCGGCGGACCCGTCACCGGTAGCGGACTCCGCAGGAACATCCCCACACCGCCCGCAAGCAGAAGGAGACCCAGCCAGCGCCGGATCGCCGGTGCCCCGAGGGTGATCCGCGATCCCAGCACCGCTCCTGCCACGCATCCCAGCGCGACCAGCAGCACCACGGCCCAGTCCTGCACCTGATACTGCACCGCCCCAATCAGGGCGGCAGGAAGCGTCACCGCCAGCGCGGTTCCCATGGCTACCGATCCCCGGAGCTTCGCGGCCCGGGAGAGCATCGGCACCAGCATGAAGCCCGCCCCGATGCCCAGGAAACCGTTGACCCCGCCGGCCAAAAGTCCGGAGAAGAGCGCCGGCAGGATGGCGCGCGGATGATCCTGGCTCGGGTCGGATTCAGGGGACATAGCAAATGCGGTATGCAGAGCGCGGAATGCGGATTGAGAGGCAGGTCGGCTGAGAGCGGGAAGGTCTTTCATCTCTCCCTTCCTCATCTCTCGATCTTTCGATCTTTCGATCTCTCGATCTCAATCAATGCGTGAGATGGATGTTCTTCAGTATAGCGGTCCCCTGGCCGCTACCTACTGTGGAGGGAGCGGCGGTGCGACGGGGGAAGCTGGAATCGATTGGCTACCACTCCCACTCCCAACGATCAAGCTATGTGCCGAAACATCAAGCCCCTCTTCAACTTCGAGCCGCCTGCGGACGACGATGAGGTCCGCGCTGCCGCCCTGCAGTTCGTACGGAAGCTCAGCGGCTCCACCAAGCCCTCCCGGACGAATGAGGCTGCCTTTGAGAAGGCGGTCGATCAGATTGCCGCAGCGGCACGTGAGTTGCTGGAGTCGCTGGTGACCAGCGCTCCTCCCCGCGACCGGGAAGTTGCAGCCGCAGCGGCACGCGAACGGAACGCCCGCCGTTTCGGCACCCCGAGCGATTCTTTGCACCCGTAAGCGTCCGTTGACCTATCATCCGTCGATGCAGGACCCGTTGTAAGGCTATAGGAGCGAGTGGGCGATGCCTGGCAGCCGGCTGCGGAGCCGTCTCCCATTCACCCATTCTCCCTCTCACCCATTCTCCCTCTCACCCATTCTCTTCGGAATGGCCTTCTGCCGCGTGATCACCCACCAAGGGCCGGAATCCCGGCTGCCGGGTGCGTTGACCTGCCACCACCACCAGGCCGGGTCCGGGTAGGATTGCCCCGTGGCGCTCACAATCACCCCGGTAACCTCGGAGGCTTCGCTGCCGCGCCGCGCACGGAAGCGACGCCAGACCACCGGCTTCGAGCGCCAGGGCAATCCACGCATACACGCGCGCCATCGGGCGGTGCCCGAAGTAGGGTCGGGGGTGATCGGGTCGGGGATCATTGAAACAGGCACCGTGGGCCATCGGCGTCTCCTTTGCTTTGCAAAGTGATTTGCACGATGAGTGCGCACGATCCTCCCCCGAGTTCGATCCCAGGAAAAAGAGTTAACACCCGGGTGCCTCTCCGGTGGGCAGGGAGCGTTCAGCCGCGCAACTCATGATCCCAGAATGCGCGATGCCCCGATTCGGTTGGCCGTCCCGTCGGTGATCCGCTACGGACTCACCGGCTCCCACATCAGGAGGATCTGGCCGGTGGTCCCCTGCTGGGGGAGGTCGAGCGCTATCAGGGTGAGCCGCCGCTGGCCATTGCCACTGCGCCAAACGGTGCGCCATCCCTTGGCTACGCGGGTCTTGCCCGGCTCGCCCAGCTCTTCCTGGTGCGGCTCCCTGGACTGGAACCGCCACTCCCCGGCATCCAGCCGCTCCCGGTAGAAATCGACCACCTCACCGGCGGTGCCGCTCTTGATGCCGTACGCGGAGGAGCCGCGTCCCGGTCCGGGCGTCAGGCTGTGGAATGCCAGCGCGGTTGGGTAGACCGGCAGGCCGAACTCCTTGGGCGACTGCCTCCCACGGACTGGAATCGGGGGGGCTGGCGAGGCGGCGGGGAAGGTGGCGCGAAGGAGCAGCCCGCCTGCCACAAGAAGCGAAAGCGCCACCCCGCCCAAAGCCAGCGGGACCCACGAGCGCTGGGGTGCCTTCCCCTGGGGCTCGGGAACGGTGGCGCTCATGGCTGCTGGACTTTCGCGGGGCGCTTGCGGCTCCTGGCGCGGTCGAAGATCATCACGTACTCGTGCTTGAAGAGGTAGAACCCGCCGCGCAGCGCCCGGTAACGCCAGAGGTTGGTCGCCTGTCCCTTGCCGACCTCGTTCCCCTCAATGTTCTTGACGACGATGGAGCGGGTGCGGAAGCCGACGTCGTTCATCACCTGCATGCACTTGAACCCCAGTGGGTCCAACTCGCCCTCCGCGTAACGGTCCCCGATTACCAGCACCGCGAACCGTCCCGGGCGCAGCAGCTCGAAGCCGTTGGCCGCCACCCGCCGGAAGCCCTCAAGAAAGCCGTCGGTGGTTGCGGCGTTGGAGAGGCACTCCGGGCGGTCGCTGAAACGGATGATGTCCGCGTAGGGCGGGTGCAGCATCAGAAGGTCGACGGCATCCCGCTGCCACTCCTGGAGCGCCTCTCGGATCTGTCCCGGCGTTTCCGGCGCACCGCTGTCTCCGCAGAGGACCCTTACCCGCTGGGCGGGATCGGACGCCTCGGCACCCGCATCGGACTGGAGCGCACACAGACGCTCCTCGGCCTGCTCCACCAGCTCCGGCTTCAGCTCCACACCGATGCAGCGTCGCTCCAGCCGCAGGGCTTCCCAGGCGCTGGTGCCGCTGCCCAGGAAGAGGTCCAGCACCACGTCGTCCTTCTTGCTGAACCGTTGGAAGACCTGGGTGGCGATCTGGGGGACGAAGTTGCCGTGGTACTCGTTGGCGTGGCCGTTGCCTCGGGCTCGGGAGGGAATGTCCCAGAGGGAGCCGGTCCAGACGGCGTCCAGCTCCTTCCACCGGGTGAGGTCGAGGTCGTTGTACGGGACGGTAGGCGGCAGCGGCTTGCGGGGAGTCACGAAGGAAGCGTAACACTCCCGGAGCGCATCCGGCGGGTATCGGCGGGGAGGCTGCTCCCTCAGTTGGCCTCGATTGGCTGAAATGCAGAATGCAGAATTCAGAATGCAGGTGGTCGCAGGTTGAGGGACTCTCGGCTGTAGGGTATCCGAACGTGCTGGGCTTCACTTGACTGGCGCGTCATCCGTGGGTTCTTTCTGCCAGCGTCAGGTTCTCTGGGTACAGAGTTCGTCTTCCAAGGCGCGTTCGAAAGTCGCGCTGAAGTCCTGAATGCGGTGCCGGGAGGGCACAGGTGGCCCGGCGACACAGGTGCTCGTTGTAGGCCCCGTTCTACGTCCCTTTGCCAGTCAGCCGAATTCGGAATGCCTCACGCCCTAGCGCGGTCGTGATCACCACGAGTTCGCCCGCCACCGTGCCCTTCCGTGTTGGGCGGAACCCGACCTTGATGGTGGCCTTTCGTCCGGACCCGGAGGGCGACAAAACCAATGTTCCAAAGTCGCCCTTCAGGATGAAGGGCATCCTCGCTGCTTCAAACACTACCGTGAGCGGCACCGACCCGGTATTGGTGAATGTGATCGGAAGCTGCTTCGTCGATCCGACGCGGACATTGCCAAACGACAGGCTTACAGTGGAGACCTGGACCTTGCCCGATCCAGGGGCGGTTTCGATTGAGTCAGAGTAGACGACATCTGAGACGAGATCGCCTCTGACCGCATAGACTCGATAGGCATAGGTGCGCCCCGCCAAGAGGCCCACATCCGTCCAAGAGGTGGAGCCGGGCGGTAGGGTTGTCTTACTGCCTATGATAGTGGGACCGTAGGTTCTCTCGACGACGTAGCTGGTCTCGTTGTCGCAGTTGTCATCCCACTGGAGAGTGATCTCCGTATCCGTGATGCGCGGCACTCGAAGGTTGGTTGGACCGACACCGGTCACCGAATCACGGATTTGCAACTGGGCCGATGTCCTGCTACCCAGATCTGCCCCGACCACATCAGAGAGAACGGCGGTGGAGGTCTCCGTTCCCTCCAGTAATCGATCGCGGGAGATGGGCACATCCACTCGGAGATAGTACTGCCAGTCCTCAAAGTGCACCAAGCGATCCACGGTTTCGAAGTCTGATCCTGGCTCCGCACTCCCACTCATGATCCTCAGGCGGACGGATGCCGTGCCTCGTGTTGAACCGTTTCTTGCGATACCGATAGATAGATCGTTGCCCTCAGAGCCAGGATACAGGTCACCGGTAAACTCGATAGCAGCGGACAGCGTCGTCACCTGCACCTCGGAGGATGGGTTGGTGGCACTGCCATCCGCCGCCACAGCCCGGACTCGATAGCGAACCGTACTCCCTGGCATTGCCGAGGTGTCTTGATGCCGCGTGACGCCTGTCTGGGCAGTACCAATCTGCTGAAAGGCTCCCCCAGCCTCGGCGCGTTCAATCGCGAAGTGATCCTCATTCGAGCTCTGATCGCTCCAGCGAAGGTCGACGGTAGCTGCTCCCAGTGGCGTAGCGGTCAGATTGCGCGGCGCGGTCACCTGACGGTCGTCACGGATGATGAACTCCGCGCTGCGAGCTCACCTAGGACAGCAGTTCAGCGGGCACCCTTCGCCCTCTACGCCCCGGCGGCACGCACTACGACACCAACCTGATCTGGGACAGCGAGACAGCGAGGGACGCCCGCGCGAGGCGCAAAACCGCCTCAGCGGCAACGCCACCATCTTCGGGGCCGATTACGACGCCGGCGGCCAGCGCGTCACGAAGTACGACAGCGTCACCGGCGACCACATCTACAGCCACGGCCTGTTCGACAGCAACGGCACCACCTACCACACCCCCGGCTTCGGACAGAAGGACAGTGGCGGGTCGCAGTTCTACCGGCATGACGCGCAGGGGAGCCTGCGTCGGAGCATGGCCTACAACGGCGTGGATCAGATCACCGCCCAGCGGTATGATGCTTACGGGAGGAGGACGTGGAAGACGGGGACCACGGACCCCACGGAGCACCAGTACGCGGGCGCGCACGGCTACGAGCGGGAGCCTAGCACGGGGCAGGGCCTGGACCTGGACTACCTGCAGCAGCGGTACTACGAGCCGGACACGGGGCGGTTCCTGACGCGGGACCCGATCCGGTGGGCGGGAGGGCTGAACCTCTACGGCTACGTGGGGAACGATCCAGTAAACTTCGTCGATCCCGAAGGCCTTTGGGAAGTAAGGATTGGCCCTCAATCAAGACCTTGGCTGCTTTTCGACGGCGAGGGTGGAAGTATGGGCGTTCAGACTGGACTTGCTGCGACAGGAAGGGCGTTCTCATTTGGGCTCTACGACGGTGGAGATTACAAAGGGATGCCCGGCTTTGGCGAAAGCTCAATTCTCGCCGAGGTGGGGCGTGATAGTCTCCTTTCTGCAGCAACGCTCGGTGCTGGAAATGCTGTCCACGGTTGCCGTACTGCTCGAGTATTGCAACGGGTCGCTGCTCGTGCAGAGCGCGCGGTTGGCGGAACCGGGAGCAGAGCCGGTACTTTGAAACACTCATATGCGCAGAAGCTCATTACGCGGGCAACGCGTAGGGGTGTCCTCAGGGGGTATGATCTCCGTACAGAGGTCTCCTATCTGAACCGACAGGCGGTGAGATACGGGACTAAGGGCAGTGCGAGAATCGATGTTCTACAAAAGAGCACTTTCTGGCGTCGGCCCAAGGCGTACGATTTCAAGTTCGGAAGAGCCCGGCTAAGGACGCCACAGGTTGACAAGATCCGTGCCAACGGTCCGAGGAATCTACGCTCTGTTACGGAGATCAAACCCAATTGAGTTCAAAACTTGTTGGCGCGCTGAATCGCAGGCTGATCGCGCACCTGGGAAATGAATGGAGAAGGACAGGAGATGGATGCTATCGGATATTCGATGATGTAATGTTCGGGATATCCGTAAGTCGCTCGGAAGGGGACCAAGCTAAGGTGCGATTGTATCTGCGTCCTCTATACTGGCCAGAGCAAACGACTCATTTCGGCATCTCTGCTGAACTGATTGAGTGGTCGTCAACTGCGCAGTGGGTGTGGCCAAAGAGAGACGAGTCAGTTGAGCTGGCCGTGGGTGAGATATGTGACTTGTTGGAAGTGCGCATTCTTCCTCGCTACTCATCACTTACGTCTGGAAGGGATGTTTTAGCTTATCATCGAAGGCACCCTAGGGATCCTCTACTGGGTTGGTTTGGTGATCCGCCTCTTAATGAGGTGTTAGCCTATATCTCAGCACGAAGCGGATTGACGTCCGAGGCTTGCCGGAGGTTTTCAGTGGAGATCGGTAGGCTCGCTCGCGAAGTGTGGCAAGGAGCAGCTGAACATAGAAGCCACTTGTCGAATGTGAAAGAACTGCTTCGCAACCCCGAAGCCCTGAAACAGCAACTAGATGAATACGTCCTTGCTAGCAAGAATCGGTTGAAGTGATTCAGCCCGGACTCTCCCGGACTCTATTGGCTGGCCATACGAAGTTATAGCAGAACGACAGCGGGTCGCAGTTCTACCGGCATGACGCGCAGTGGAGCCTGCGTCGGAGCATGTCCTACAACGGCGTGGATCAGATCACCGCCCAGCGGTATGATGCCTACGGGAGGAGGACCTGGAAGACGGGGACCACGGACCCCACGGAGCACCAGTACGCCGGAGCGCACGGCTACGAGCGGGAGCCGAGCACGGGGCAGGGGCTGGACCTGGACTACCTGCAGCAGCATGGCGATTTAGTAGTCAAGACCAAGCACTTTTCAGCGCAGAGTCCCTGGCTATAGCCATTGCGGATGACGTGGACACCAGCCGTTTTAGGCATGGTCCAAGCCTGGACTTCGCAGGGCAAAGCACTTCGTGCTGACTACTGAATCGCCATGCCTGCAGCAGCGGTACTACGAGCCGGACACGGGGCGGTTTCTGACGCGGGACCCAATACGGTGGGCGGGAGGGCTCAACCTCTACGGCTACGTGAGCAACGACCCGGTGGCCAGCGGTTCCACGCACCAACCCACCTCTCTCCGTTGGCATTCCCATCCAGGGAGAGTCTGACGTGAGGGACGCTGAGGTGAGGCGCAACGCAGGGAGACGTTATTCGACCTTGCTCATCGGGCTGGCCGGGGCAATCGGTGCGGCGTCCATCTGGCGGGTGAGCGCCGGCCCCAGCATCGCCCGAACTGTTCCATCCGCCCCATCCGGGCTCCGTGACGCGTGCCGCGCCGTTGCTATGGCCTATCCGCCCCCTTCGCCGCGCGTTGAGATTCGGAAGGCGAAACGGACCCTCACTATCTTTTCCGGTGCCACGCGTCTCACGGAGTACCGGGTCGGACTGGGCGGGAGCGCCGTGGGCCCGAAGACGCGCCAGGGGGACCGCCGCACTCCGGTGGGAGAGTTCTATGTCTGCACGCGGCTGGCCCGGAGCCAGTTCCACCGCTTTCTTGGGCTGAGCTATCCGCTGCCGGAGGATGCCGCCCTGGCGCGGCGCGAGGGACGCGTCTCGCGTTCCGATGAGGAGCGCATCGGGGCTGCGCACCGTGGGAAGCGCCGGCCACCATGGGATACGCCGCTGGGAGGTGCCATCGGAATCCACGGGGGCGGCGGGAGCACCGACTGGACCCTGGGATGCATCGCGGTGGAGAACGCGGAGATCGAGGACCTCTTCGAGAGCCTGCCCCATGGGACGAGCGTCCGTATCATAGAGTGAGCGCCGCAGCTTGCGGGACGGTGCCTTGTTTGCATCTGGGGTGGAAGTCATGCCCGTGGACCGAGTCTTTGAACTGAACGAGGAGCAGCAGCGCCGCCTCATCCTCCGCTCCGCGCGCGAGGTGGCTCCGAAGCAGTACCGCCTCTTCCTGAGCACGCAGCCCAGCCTCGCCGAGATGGAACGGGACTTCCGCCGCCGGACGGGATGGTACGTCGCAGGTTCCGTGGTCGGCCTCTTCTCCCCATGCCTTCTCTGGGTCGCGCCGACCCTCTGGTTTGTCACGGTCGCCCCGCTACGGAAGGTTCGCGGCCACGCCATCCGCAACTGGCGCACCCTGGTGGGTGATCCGGTCACCCCGGAGGACGCGGAGGTGGAGGTCGCCCTTCTGGCGGGCGGCATCCGGCGGCAACTGCGACGGCTCACGCATGAGCACCACGCCCAGCGGGAGCGCGTCACCGAAGAGCTCCAACGCGCCGAGAAGCACTGGCGCGAGTTCAAGGAGAAGCAGTCCCAGGTTGAGGCAATGCTGCGCACCACCACCCTGGAGAGCCTGGAATACCGCCGCTCCGAGATCGAGGCGCGGATCGAGTTGGAGGAGGATCACGTGGTCCTTGCGTCCCTTCGCCGCAGGCTCAGCGCGGTAAGCGGCCAGATCGAAGCCTTCCGGGGGCTGGATCGCTGGAGTTCACGGCTGGACGCCGCCATGTTGGAGTGCACGGAAAGCCTCCAGGAACTGCGATGCCAGCTCACGCTCCTCTCCGCCTCCGGCACCGCCGCCTATCAGGCCGCCTATCAGGCCGCCTCGGAGGACCTGCGCGACCTCAACCAGCACATGAGCGCCACCCAGGCCGCATCGGAGGAGGTGCTTCGCCTCGGTGCGGCCTGGTGACGGAGAGCAAATGCTGACAAACAGTTCCGATGAAGCGGTCCGCCAGGCCGCCCGCGAAGCGACCCTGGTCCAGTGGCTACGTGAGGCCCGGCAGGTGCTGGTCTTCTGCGGCGCGGGCGTCTCCGTTGAGAGCGGCGTGCCGACCTTCCGGGGCGCGGGCGGCCTCTGGGAGGGCCAGCGCGTGGAGGATGTCGCCACGCCGGAGGCCTTCGAGTACAACCCGCAGAAGGTCTGGCGCTTTTATGCCCAGCGCCAGGCGGGTTTGATAACGGTGGCTCCCAACCCCGCCCACACGGTCCTCGCGGCGATGGAGCGCCATTACCCTGGCTTCCTTCTGGTGACGCAGAACGTCGACAACCTCCATGAGCGGGCCGGCAGCGAGAAGCTGATCAAGTTCCACGGCAGCCTGATGGAAACCCGCTGCACCGAGTGCAGACGGGTGACCCCCATCGGGGAGCCGGTGCCGCTGGCGGAGATTGAGGCGGACCGCCTGCCCCACTGCCGGTGCGGTGGCCTCCTGCGTCCCAATGTGGTCTGGTTCGGGGAGGCGCTCCTGCGGAGGCACCTTACGGAGATGCAAGAGTTCCTGGCGGGAATGCAGGGAGGCGGGCAATCCCTGCTCCTGGTCATCGGCACCAGCGGAGCTGTGAGCGACGGATACGGTATCGTCAAGGACGCCACGCGGCGCGGCGCACGCACGGTGGAGATCAACCCCGACCCCACCCATCTCACCCGCCAGTTCGACCTCATCCTCCGCGAAAGGGCCGGCGTCCTCCTGGAGCGGGTCTGGCGGGAGGTCGACCCGAAGCCTTAGGAGATCGTGGCCATGCTGGAGATGATAGAGCGGAACCGCCTGATCGGCCGGCCGGTGCGGCTGGCGTTCAGAACCACGCACATCGACAAGGCGGGCGAGACCTGGGATGTGAAGATCCTCCGGGCCGAGTTGCTGGAAATCGACGTGGCTGGGGAGGCGCTCCTCATTTCGGATGACGGGGTTCACCTTCGCGTCCCCGTCGCGCACCTCTATCCGCTTCTGCAAGAGGATGGCGGTACAGGTGAGATGTATGGCGTGCAGGAGGTCATCCGGGACTTTCACAACGCCTACTCCCCCGTGAAGCTCCGATGGCTGGATCGCAGCGCCGCACTCCACCAATTCGAGGAGTGAACCGAAGGGTCCAGGATTGACGGACCTGGCATCCACGGGCCAGTCTTCGCAGCCGGAGTGCTCTCCTCACGTTAAGATGGAAAGGCGTGAGGCAACCCTGGTAATGCCGCTGTGTTTGGATCGAGCGTGCGGCGGGGTTCAGGGACGGCGGGGCCGTTCCGGGAGAAGACATGTGGCGTGAACTGCTGGGACTGGAGAAGAAGCCGA
>JANPLG010000384.1:0-4220 GCA_031426395.1 Actinomycetes bacterium | reverse complement strand
CGGGCGTTGGCGTAAACCGATCCCGCAGGCGCGCTCCCCAATCAGCAGCACGTGAGCTAAGGCCCAGGCCAGCGGCGACAATCCCGACGCCCGCCAGGGTGGTGAGTGGATCGAGGACCACCGTCGTCCCGGTCAGCACGAGGGCCGCCAGCATCAGGAGGCCGTACGTTCCGAGGACAAAGCGTCCGAGTGATCGTCGCCGCGTGCCCCAGCCCAGAACTGCGCCACCCAGCATCATGCCCATCCAGAAGAGCGAGATCGCTGTCGGAACGTAGAGGCCACCCCGCGCCCCGAACTCTTCCGCCCGGTGGAGGCCGAACAGCAGGAGATAAAGCGATCCGACAGTGACAACCGTGAACCACGAAAGCGCATGGGTGGACCAGGCAAGCTGCCTACTTGCCTCTTTTACATTCCGAGGCAACAGCGGCGAGGTCCGGCGCAATTCCTCGCCCAGCCGTTCCGCCTCTCCGAATTGCAGGATGGCCGCTTCCACCGCCTCGTCCGGCGCGCGGCCCAGCTCTTCGTTCGCCTCCACCAGGGCATGGAGGTGGGAGCGAGCCTCGTCCCGCCACTCCCGCCGCTCCCAGGACGGCAGCGACTCCATGCGGCGGTCCACCGCGTCGAGGTATTCCTCAAGCCGGCTGTGCATCGGGTGACCCTCCCAGTACGGTCTCCATCGCGCGTGCGAATTCCCGCCATGACCGCGTCCGCCTTGCCAGAGCCGCGTGGCCACCCTCCGTCAGGGAGTACACCTTGCGGGCCGGCCCGGACGGCTGGATCTCCCAACTGCTGGAGACCAGCCCCTCCGCCTCGAGCGACCGCAGCGCAGGGTAGAGCGAGCCTTCGCCAAGGGACAGCACGTCCGCACTGCGCCGCTCGATCTCCCGTGCGATGGCGTAGCCGTGGAGCATGCCTGCGGCCAGAACGGAGAGGATGAGGGTTGGCGTGTTCCCCTTCAGTAGTTCGCCATGTTCGGATGCGCGTCTCATAGCAGGACAATACATCAATAGACGATGTATGTCCACTGCATCGATACGGCGTTAGCTGCTGGGATTCATTCGGTCGCTGCGTTAAGCTTCCCTTAAGCTTCGCCTCCGATTGGCCGTTGGAAAATTCAGACCCGTCCAGCCCGTTAGCCCAACCTTAAGGAACTCGAGATGCGTTCGAAAGACCTCGCGCTGGCATCGCTACTACTGCTGGGGGCTGCTCTCCCGGTGGCTGCGGACGACGCCCGGCTGGAGAAGGAAGTCAAGGAGTTGCGCGCCCGGCTGGAAGCCCTGGAGCGTGCACTGGCAGAATCACGGAAGGGGCAGCCCGAGCAGGGGAAGCCGCCCGCGCCCGCCACTAGCGCCGGAGCGAGAAAGCCGCTGCTCCCGCCCACGGAGAGTGCGTTCCAGGCGCAGGGCTACATCGAGACCCGCTTCACCAACTACGCCAACTCCCGCGGCGAAGAGCGGGCGGCGGGGCCGGACTTCCAGCTTTCACGGCTCCGGGCCCGGCTCAATTTTGCCCCCAAGGAGCACTGGCTCATCTCGCTGGAGGTGAACGCCGGGACCCGCAGTGACAGCGCGCTGCCCGTAGACATGCGGGAGTTTTACTTCCAGTACCTACGGGACAACCGGCTGGTTCGAGTGGGGCAGCAGCGGGTGCCGTTTGGCTTTCAGGTGGGAGCGGAGAGTTCCCGGGACCGCGCCGCGCTGGAGCGCGCCCGGGTTTACAACATCCTGTTCCCGAATGAGCGGGACATCGGGGTGGTGCTGGGAATCAACAACCACATCAACAACCCGGAGCACAACCCGAAGAAGCCGCGCTACACCCTGGGCGTCACCAACGGAGAGGGCATCAACCGCTCCGACCTCAACCGGGACAAGAGCTACGCTGGGAACATCGTGGTTCCTTTCGGTCGGCACCAATTGGGCGCGTCTTTCTATTCCGGTTCCACCACGGCGGACGTCTCCGGCAATCCGGTCGCCGATACCACGAAGCGTGCCTTCGGGGTGGAGCACCGCTTCACGTCCGGGCGGTTCCAGACGCAGTTGGAATACCTCTTTGGGGTGTTGTTCGGAGCCGATTTCCACGGCGGCCTGGGGCAGGTGCTCTACAACACCGGTGCCCCCGGCAACTTCTTCGTCCGAACGGACGTGTTCGACCCCAACACGGACCGCACGGGCGACTTCTGGCGCCGGGTGAGCCTGGGGTGGTACAAGGACCTCACGCCCACCTTCCGGTTGACCGGGCAGTACGACTTCCTCCGTGCCGAGGGCACTGAGTTCGACAATACCTGGGGCATTGAGGCGCAACTCCGGTTCTGACCGCAGTCACCGCCCGGATCGTTGGAGCCTGGAGGCTACGGCGACCCCGGGTGGTGAATAATCACGTATGCCCTGGGAGTTCCGACAGACCCATCGCGTCGAGTTCGCAGAGACCGATCTCGCCGGGATCATGCACTTCTCCAACTTCTTCCGCTTCATGGAGCGGACGGAGCACGCCTTCCACCGTTCCCTCGGCTTCTCCATCCATATGGAGGTGGAGGAGCTGAAGGTCGGGTGGCCGCGCGTCCACGCCTCGTGCGACTACACGCGCCCCCTGCGCTTCGAGGACGAGGTGGAGGTCCAACTGCTGGTTCGGGAGAAGCGCACGCGCTCGATCACCTACGACTTCATCTTCCGCAAGGTGGACGATTTGGGCCAGGCGTCGGAGGAGGTGGCCCGCGGGCGGATGACCGCCGTCTGCGTCACCCTGGACGAGGATGATCTGGGACAGCGGAAGATCCGCGCCGTCGCCATTCCCGCCGCCATCAGCGCGAAGCTCCAAGTGGCACCGCAAATGGCCCCAGACGCCGCCCTCGGAGACGGGGCTTGATCCCTATTCCAGATCGCGAGGCGCTGGACGACATCCAGCTGGGAGCGCTGCGCCGCCTCTGGACGGAAGTGGCCGCGCACAACCCGTTCTACCGGGCGAAGTGGGATGCCGCCAAGTGCCTTCCCGCGCCCGCAACCCTCGCCGAATTCACCTCCCGCGTTCCGTTCACCACCAAAGCGGAGTTGGCGGAGGACCAGCGGCTCCACCCACCCTACGGCAGCGACCTCACCTATCCGTTGGAGCGCTACACTCGTTGCTGCCAGACCAGCGGCACCAGCGGTCACCCCATCCGCTGGCTCGATACCACGGAGTCCTGGGGGTGGATGGTCGATAACTGGGTCGAGGTCTTCCGAGCCTCCGACGTGGGCCTTCAGGATCGCATCTTCTTCGCCTTCTCCTTCGGGCCGTTCCTCGGTTTCTGGACCGCCTTCGAGGCTGGGATCCGGCTGGGGGCGCTCTGCCTTCCTGGGGGCGGCATGAGTAGCGCCGCCCGCGTCCGCGCCATCCTCGACCACGGTGCAACGGCCCTCTGCTGCACCCCCACCTACGCCCTCCACCTGGGGGAGGTGGCCGCAGCAGAAGGCATCTCCCTGGCCGCAAGCCCCGTCCGCGCCATCCTGGCCGCCGGTGAGCCGGGCGCTTCCATCCCATCCACCCGTGTCCGCATCGAGGCGCTCTGGCCGGAAGCGCGGGTCTGGGACCACCACGGAATGACGGAAACCGGCCCGGTCACCTTTGAGTGCCCCGTGCAGCGTGGGACCCTGCATGTGATTGAGCGCAGCTTTATCCCGGAGGTCCTGGACCCCGCCACGCTTGAACCGGTCCCGCCTGGCGGAGTGGGGGAGTTGGTGCTCACCAATCTTGGCCGCACTGGCTCACCCCTTGTGCGCTACCGGACTGGCGACACAGTCCGGCGCGCTCTCGGCCCGCGCTGCGACTGCGGCCGATGGGATCTTGCACTGGAAGGCGGCATCCTGGGTCGGACGGACGACATGGTCGTGGTCCGCGGTGTGAACCTCTATCCGGGTGCTGTGGAGGAGATCATCCGCCGCTACCCCGAGGTGGCGGAGTACCGGGTGGAGGTCCGCCGCAGCGCCGCGATGACGCAGACGGAGGTGACGGTGGAGCCGGTGCCCGCCTGCGCCGCCCCGGACCTCCTGGCGCGGGAGATCCACGGGGCGCTCCGGGATGCCTTCAACCTTCGTATCCCGGTGGAATGCGTCGCCCCCGGCAGCCTGCCACGGTGGGAGCTCAAGGCCCGCCGCTGGCAGGTCACCGATGCGGAGTGAGTGGGTGAGTGGGTGAGTGGGTGAGTGGGTGAGTGGGTGAGTGGGTGAGTGGGTGAGTGGGTGAGTGGG
>JANPLG010000383.1:0-9585 GCA_031426395.1 Actinomycetes bacterium | reverse complement strand
CGCCTTCCGTCACCAGCCCGTCCGCTGGTGTTACCCGGATCACGCGGGCGGCACCCGCCGCCGTCAGCTTACCGATGAGATACTCCGGCTGTTCGTGGACCGCGATGATTGTGCCGCCCTTCCCCGCACCGGCCAGTTTGGCGCCGTAAGCGCCCGCATCCAGCGCCGTGGCGATCAGCGCCTCGTTGGCCTCGCCGCTGCCTCCCAGGTCGCGCTGGATGGCGTGGTTCTCGTTCATTGCTTCGCCCACGCAGCGCCAGTCTCCATCTAGCATGGCTTTCTTCGCGTCACGTGCCAGCATTGCGGCCCGGAGGTAGCCGTCCACCACGGCGGGCTCCCCCTCCATCCAGCGCTCGCGGAGCCCCTTGTGGACACTCCCGGAGTTGCGCTTCACGCCGGTGGTTGCCAGGACCAGCGGGACCTCTGGCAGCAGATGCAGCAGCGGCTCCACGGTGGCAAACGGATTAGTAGTACCGCCCGGTTCCTTCCCGCGGAAATCGATGCAGTTCAGACCGCCGAACACGGCCATGTACTGGTCGTGGAAACCGCACACCACCTGCATGATGTTCAACTCGATGTGGCGAGCGGTCTCGGCGATCTCGTAGGCGTTGAGGCGAATCTCGAGCATCCGCAGCGTTGCGCCTAGGATCGCGATGAGCATGGCCGTTGACCCCGCAAGCCCTGATTCGATTGGCACAGTGGTTGTTGCCGTCAGGTGGAACTTCCGCTCCGTCACGGCGGATTGGAAGAGGCTGAACACCGCCTTAGCCACGTCCGTGTAGCGCCCGGTGAGCTGCAGGTCTTCAAGCCCGCCGATCTGCTCCTGGTCCCCGCAGACGTCGAGCATGATCTCATTGGCGGGACGGATCTCGACCACCGCCTTCTCGCTCAGGGAGCTGGAGATGACCGTGCCGCCGTACCCGTCGGTCGGGTTTCCGATGATCCCGCATCGGCCAGGAGCTGAGGCGCGGATCATCGCCTAAGCCTCTCCCTTACCGCGGGCCTCGATATCCTGGAGCATCCGCCAGAAGAGGAGATGCAAGATCACCATGTGGCAATCCTCAATACGCTGCATGTTGTCGCTCGGGACCACCACCGCCTCGTCCACCAGTGCGGAGAGCTTGCCGCCCTCGTAACCGGCCAGTCCGACCACGTAGGCACCCTTCTCCCGTCCAAGCTCCGCCGCCTTGAGGACGTTGGGGCTGTTGCCACTGCCGCTCACGCAGAAGACCAGGTCGCCGGGCTGCACCCACGGCCGGAGTTGCTCCGCGAAGATGTGCTCATAGGCCGTGTCGTTGGCCCATGCCAGCATCAGCGCCACGTTGTCAGTGAGCGACATGACCTTGAAGGTTCGGCCGCCGGCGTGGTAGACGCACTTCTGAAGGTCGTTCACGATGTGGCTGCAGGTTGAGGCGCTCCCGCCGTTACCCAGCAGGAACACCTGCCGGCCCTCGTCGTAGGCCGCGAGGAGGCGCTTGTAGAGGCCTTCCAACTGCGCTTGCGGCAGTGTCCCAATCAGCCGACCGACATCATTCAAGTAGAACTGGATCAGCGAATCCATCAAGTGCTCCGCCCCGCTCAACCGGAGGCATCGACGCGGCCACCGAGCTTCGCGCCAGCATCGGTCATAGCATCGGTATGGGCGCCGCTAGGGGTGGCGCAAGTGAATCTCTCTCTGGGCATAGCCGCCGCCATGGCCGGAGTGGCTGAGGGTCCACACGGACTCGACCTCGGCCCGCGTCACCGGAACGACGCCCAGCTTGCGGACCTTGGCATTACCCGCGAGGTTAGCCAGGGTGGCGGCTTCCTCCCACGAGGCACCCGCCGCCCGGGCGAGGGCCGCCGCCGAGATGGCGCTGTCTCCGCAACCGCAGGGATCATACACCTCAAGCGGCACCACGGGCAGGTGCCGCCACGGTTTGCCGCGCTCAAAGAGGACCAGCCCGCGACCTCCAAGTGTCACCATGGCCGCTTCCGCCTGGCAAAGGCCCAGCAGGCTCTTGCCCACCTCGTCCGCTAAGGCAAGGTCAGTGAGGCTGAGGCCGGTGGCACCCTCCGCTTCCGACTGGTTCAAGGAGATAAGCGAGAGCCCGGTGTAGTACTCCAGGCTGCTCGGCTTCGGGTTGGCGAGCACGGGCTTCCCGGCGTCATTGGCAAGGCGGATGACTTCTTCCACCAGCCCGCGGGTCAGCACGCCCTTGCTGTAATCCGAGAGGAGGACGGCGGAGGCTCCTGCAAGCTCCTCGCGGACCCGGCCGACCAGCCGTGCGGCGATCTCGTCCGTGACCGGCGTTCGGCTCTCGCGGTCGACGCGGAGCACCTGCTGATGGTGGGCCACGATGCGGGTCTTGACGGTTGTGGGTCGACCCGGCTGCACGACCAACCCGCGATGCGATACGCCCTGGCGCTCCAGTTCCTCTCGCAGCGTTTGAGCCATCGAGTCGTCGCCGACTAGCGCCACGATTGAGGCCTGCCCGTCCATCGCCACGATGTTCGCGGCCACGTTGCTGGCCCCGCCGGCCGCGTAGGTGGTATCGAGATGCTCGACCACCATGACGGGCGCTTCCGGGGAGATCCGGGTGGCCTTACCCCAAAGGTATTCGTCCAGCATGCAGTCGCCCACAACGAGGACGCGCTGCGCGGCGAAACCATCCAGGAGCGAGTGGAGGCGATCCGAGGCCGCGATGGGCGCTCCCGCGTGCGCATGGCCATTGCCGTTCAGCGACGGGTATTGGGTCTTCGCGGCGGGGGTCACGCGGTCTCGTCTCCTGCGTCTTCCGGGTCCATCGGCTCGACCCCCTCCAGCAATGCCAGGGTCTCCTCAAGTGATTCTCGGAAGGCAGTCACCGCGCGGTCAATCTGTTCGCGGGTGACGATGAGCGGCGGCTCGAAGCGGAAGACGCGGGGGTTGCTCAGGTAGTAGGCCACGATCACGCGCCGCCGAGCCACGCCAGCAATGGTGAGGCCGGCCACGTCCTCGTCGTGGAACTCCAGGCCGAGGAGCAACCCCTTCCCCCGGACATCCTTGATGGCACCGGGGAAATCGCGGAGCAGCAACTGCAACTCACGGAGGAAATACTCCCCCAGTTCTGCGGAGCGCTCAGCGAGGCGTTCGTCCTGGATCGCGCGGATAGCGGCGATGCCGGCCGCGCACGCCATCGGGTTGCCGCCGGGACTGCCGAAGGTACTGGTGTGGATCCACGGCTTGCTCCGAAAGACCTCCCACACCGCCGGGGTGCCGCACACCGCGCCGAGCGGCATCACTCCCCCACCCAGCGCCTTCGCAAGGCAGATCAGGTCCGGCTCCACACCGTAATGCTCCACGGCGAACATCTTGCCGGTACGGCCGAGACCGGTCTGCACTTCGTCTGCGATGAGCAGCGCGCCGTGCTTGCGGCAGAGCTGCTGCACCTTGAGGAGATAATCGTCCGGCGGCACGATGACGCCGCCCTCGCCCTGGATCGGTTCCAGGATGACGGCAGCGGTCTGGCTGCTCACTACCGCTTCCAGCGCAGAGATGTCGCCGAACGGCACCTGACGGAATCCCGGCAGGAGCGGCTCAAACGGCGTCTTGTAAAGATCGCGGCCCGACGCCGAGAGCGCGCCGAGGGTCTTGCCGTGGTAGGAATGGTCGGCGGAGATGATCTCGGTGCGGCCGGTGGCTGCCCGCGCCAGCTTCAGGGCACCCTCCACCGCTTCCGCGCCGCTGCTGCAGAAGAACGAGTAGCTGATCTCGCCCGGCAGCACTTCCGCCAACAATTCCGCCAGTTCAGCCTGCTGCTGGTTGAAGAAGATCGGGATGGTGAGCGGCTGGCGGTCGAGCTGCTCCCGAACGGCCTCCACCACCTTCGGGTGGCGGTGACCCAACGAGAAGACCCCCAGCCCACCGAGGAAATCGAGCCAGTCGTTTCCTTCCACATCGGTCAGGAACATGCCATTCGTGTGATGGCTGACCGTGCCGAAGCCCATGAACTTCAACAGGTTGGGCAGGTTGGGGTTGAGGTGGTCGCGGTAGCGAGCAGCTGTGGCTTCGATGAGAGCTTCGAGCGCGTCTGGCGTCATAGGCCACGGTTGGGTCGGAGAGTTGCGACGGGATCGGAGGGTGTGGTGCGCTGGAGCGAAAGCCTGCCCGCCGAGGCACCGAAGGGCTTCACGATGGGGAAGCGTAGCACTTTCGGCTTGGGGCAGTCAACGCGGGCGGGGGTTCAGGGTTCAGGGTTCGGGGTTCAGTCTTGGGCCGGACGCTGCGACCTGCGACCCTAATGGGTTAGCCATTTCGATAGCGGCTTGCCGACCTACCCCCCGGGGGGGGGAGACAGTGAGACGTACACTGTCCTGTACTGCGGAAGGGTGCGCCGCTGGGCGTTGTCGCCCATGACTCCAGCGCGCGGGGTGGATCTCTTGTCCTACCAATGCCTGCACAGGGAGCGAAAGTGGGTAGGAGTTCAGACGCTGGTTCTTGAAACTGGAGCGTGCCAACCGCCATGCTGCCGACTTCCGGCTGGAGCCTAACCCCATGCGAATCCGTCCCCTTGTTCTGATGCTCCCTCTTGCCGTACTACTTGGCTGCGGGGTGCCGCCCGCACTGGCGCAGGATGCTACCTACCAGTGGAGCTTCACCGCGCAGAAGGGCGATGTCAGCAAGTTCCGCACCTACATGAAGCTCACGGGTCGACAGGCGGATGACTCGGGGGACATCGCTATTGCCATTCGGAGCCGGTCCAGCCACACAGTGCGGGATGTCACGGCAGAGGGCCAGGTGGTGTACGACCAAGCCGACGAGAGCAGCGAGGCTTCCTTCAACGGCGAGAAGGTAGCGCCAGCGAAGTCCGAACCGGCAAAGCCGATCACCATCTCCGTGGAGAAGAACGGCATCTGGGCGAAGCGCGACAACCCGAACGTCGACCCGGACAACTCGCGGCACGAGAAGGCGATCCTGGTGATCCAGTCGTCGCCGGCCCCCGACCGCCCGGTTAAGGTGGGCGATGCCTGGAAGAACGAGGTCGCCAATCCCCTGGTGCGTGGTCGGAAGGTGACGCTCACCTCCACGCTGGTGGGCGTGGAAAAGGTCTTCGGCGTGGATGCCCTGAAGGTGACGACGCTGGTGGACATCCCGACCGCAGGCGACGCGGTGGACAAGGAGATCATCAAGGCGCAGCACACCTACTACCTGGACGCCAAGACGCACCAGCTTCTGCGGGCGGTCTGGGTGATCCGGGACCCGATGCTCCCCTTCCCCGCCAACAAGCTGGTGGCGAAAGTGGTGGTCAACCGGGTGCTGCCGGGCGTGGACGAGGCGGTGTACGCGGAGTCCGAGAAGCTGGCGGATGCGAAGTAACCCGAACCTGGCATGTGTTGAACCGCTGCGGAGACTCCGATGAGCTACTCGCTTGTCCCTTACTTGGTCGACTTGAATGATCTTAGGCGCGCCATCGGGAGCAAGGATACGGAGCTGCTTGAGGCCGTGATTCAGGGTGATCCGGACCGGTTTCCCCCTGATGATCTGGATGAGTCGGACGGCGAGGTCTCCGGCTGCCGCGCGCTGAGGGACCTGGTGATGGGAACCGTGCCTGAAGCAGGATCCGGCCACCCCTATGGCTACGCGCTTGAGCGGCTGTGCGATCACCTCGGCAGGCGCTTGGACGCCGACATGTGGGAGTCGATTCACTGGGAGGTACTGGAGGACACCGGTTTTGAAGCGGTCCTCTCCGGGTCAGGATCACCCGTGCCCCTCCCGCCCATCGACGACTTCCCCACCATTGGGCATCTGACCCCGGAGCAGGTTCAAGAGATTGTCCGGAACATGCGGGGCGGCCGCTTGAAGACAGCGGCACCGGACGGACGGAAGCCTCGCCCCTCGCTCAAATCGTGGTTAGTGCGGCGGTTGATGTCCCGGATCACCCGGCGCGGCAAGCTCTCCGATGAAGATCTGCGGGAATTGCTGGACGAGTACGAGGGCTGGCTGCGGAAGGCCGCCGCCACGCACCAGGCTCTTGTTTTCTTCTATTACTGACGCACACCGCCCAGATCCACGCCCCGGTAAAGGGCGGAGAGCGGAAAGGATGACTGGAATGAAGAGAGGGTGACCGTGGCTTCTGGGCCGGAGAGTTCCCGCGACTCCCAGCCGTCCGCTACGCGTGTATGGTGCGTGACCCGCATCTCATCCTGCGAGACGAGGAGCAGGTCCCGCAAGCTTGGCAGGCTTCGGTACAGTTCGGTTTTGGTGCCCCGGTCGTAGCTCTCCGTGGACGGCGAGAGCACCTCGACCACAACCCGCGGGTTTAGGAGCACATCTTCACGCCCATCCAGGAACTGCGGTTCATAGGTCACTACTGTATCGGGATAGAGGAAGGCGCTCCGGCTCGGAATCCACACCTTCATGTCTGCTGCGTACGCCTCGCATCCTCCCCGAGCGGCGATCGCGTCCAGTTCAATGATCGCATTGCGACTGATGAGGTTGTGATGCCGGGTCGCCCCCGCCATGTTGAATGTCTCGCCAGCGATGTACTCGCTGCGCTCGGCGGCGAGGCGCTCCACTGCGAGGTATTCCTCTGGAGTGTAGACGGGCTTGTAGGCGGCGCTCATCGAGAATCCTCGTCGTCGCGAAGGTCTACGTCCTGATAGAGGGGTGCCAACTCCAGCGATACCTGAGACGCTGCCAGAGTCACGATTGCCGTTGGGCCGTAGAATTCCCGCATCTCCCACCCGTCCGCTGTGCGATGGTGGTGCGTGACCCGCATCTCATCCTGCGAGATGAGTAGCAGGTCCCGCAGGCTGGAAATGCTGCGGTACAGCTCCGAATTGGTGCCCCGATCGTAGCTCTCGGTGGACGGGGAAAGGACTTCGACCACCACCCGGGGGTTCAGGACCACATCCTTGCGCTGGTCGAAGAAGTCCGCCTGACCACATACCACCACGACATCTGGGTAGACGAACGCATCTGCTGCGGGAATGAAGATCTTCAGATCAGATGCGTGGGTCCGGCAACCGTGGGGTCTCAGGGCGGTGCGCAGTTCCGAGAAGGCGTTGCCGCTGATGAGACTGTGGCGGTAGGTGCCGCCCGCCATGTTAAAGGTCTCGCCGGCGATATACTCGCTGCGCTCAGCGGCGAGGCGCTCCACCGCGAGGTATTCTTCCGGTGTGTAGATGGGCTTGTAGGCGGCGCTCATCGGGAATCCTCGTGGCAAATCAAATGCGCAGGCGTGGCGACGTCGATTTGAGTGAGTCACATTTTGAGGCTTGATTGGCCTGCGTATGGGTGCTACCTACAATGATGGTCCCTGGCAAGCGAAAGGACCAGCCCCTGGAGGCTGGTCCGTCGGTGATCGCCCGGTTGCCTGGAGTTACCGCTACCCCTTGAGCATTGCCGTGAAGTACTCCCGGTTCATGGAGGCGATGTTCTCCATCTGGATCTCCTTTGGACAGGCCGCCTCGCACTCGCCCTCGTTGCTGCAACTTCCGAAGCCTTCCGCGTCCATCTGCTCCACCATCCGTACCACGCGCCGGTACCGCTCCGGCTGCCCTTGGGGGTACTGGGCCAGGTGGACAATCTTAGCGCTGGTGAAGAGCGCGGCGCTGGCATTCTTGCAGGCCGCCACGCAGGCACCGCACCCGATGCATGCCGCTACATCCATCGCGCGCTCCGCCACGTCCAGGCCCACGGGCAGGGAATTGGCATCCGGAGCGGAGCCGGCGTTGATGGAGATGTAGCCCCCCGACGCAATGATCCGGTCGAGGGCGCTGCGGTCGACCACCAGATCTTTGATCACCGGGAAGGCCGCCGCCCGCCACGGCTCCACCACGATGGTGTCGCCGTTCTTGAAGCGGCGCATGTGGAGTTGGCAGGCCGTTACACCCTTGTCCGGGCCGTGCGGCTGTCCGTTGATCATGATACCGCAGCTGCCGCAGATCCCCTCGCGGCAATCCGACTCGAACTCGATCGGCATCTCGCCGCGCTTAATGAAATCCTCGTTCACCACGTCGAGCATCTCCATGAACGACATGTCCGGGGAGATCTCTTTCGCTTCAATATCGACCATGCGGCCCGCCGCCGCCGGCCCCGCCTGTCGCCATACCTTCAGGTGCAAATTCATCGGAATGATCCTGGTGAGTGGTAAGTGGTAAGTGGTGAGTGGTGGGGTTGGCAGAGGTCAATGTGTTGTGCGCTTCTGCCAACCGCAGGCCGTGGCGGAGTTCGTGAGCAAGGTGGGTCTCGCGTGCAGTAACCTACTCACCACTCACCACTCACCACTAACCACTCACCAAACCGGCTACTTGTAGCTTCGCTGGCTGGGCTTGACGTGCTCAAACTGGAGCGGCTCTTTGTGGAGAGCTGCGGGCTTGTCGTCGCCGGTGTACTCCCAGGCGGCGGCATAGCTGAAGTTCTCATCGTCACGTCGCGCTTCGTTATCCTCGGTCTGGCTCTCCTCGCGGAAGTGGCCGCCGCAACTCTCGCGCCGGTTCAGGGCATCCATGGTGATCAGCTCGCCGAACTCCATGTAATCCGCCACCCGGCCGGCGTACTCCAGCGTCTTGTTGAAGTCCTCACCCTGGCCCGGCACGTTGACCTCCTGCCAGAACTGGTTGCGCAGCTCGGAGACCTGCTTGAGGGAAGTGCGGAGCCCTTCCTCATTGCGGGACATTCCTACGTGGTCCCACACAATCCGACCCAACTCCCGGTGAAGCGCGCGCGGCGTGCTCTTCCCTTTGACCGAGAGAAGCCGCTGCGTCTTCTGGGAGACGTTTTCCCGCGCTTCCTTGAAGCTCTCGTGGTCGGTGGTCGCCTTGGGCATCGCGGTCCCGCCCAGGTAGTTGCCCAGAGTGTAGGGAATGACGAAGTAACCGTCCGCAAGGCCCTGCATCAGGGCGCTAGCCCCCAGTCGGTTGGCACCGTGATCGCTGAAGTTCGCCTCGCCCAGCACGAAGAGGCCGGGGATGGTGCTCATGAGGTGGTAGTCCACCCAGAGGCCACCCATGGTGTAGTGGACCGCAGGATAGATGCGCATCGGCATCTTGTACGCGTCCTCCCCCGTGATCTGCTCATACATCTGAAAGAGGTTGCCGTAGCGGGTGCGGATGGTGTCCTCGCCCAACCGCTTGATCGAGTCCGCGAAGTCGAGGTAGACCGAGAGTTGTGTCTCCCCCACCCCTCGGCCCTCGTCGCAGACCGTTTTGGATGCGCGCGATGCCACGTCACGCGGGACCAGGTTGCCGAAGCTGGGATAGCGCCGCTCCAGGTAGTAGTCGCGGTCGCCCTCTGGGATCTGGCTGGGGGCGCGGGTGTCGCCGTTCCCTTTCGGCACCCATACACGGCCATCGTTCCGAAGGCTCTCACTCATTAGAGTGAGCTTGCTTTGGTGCTCCCCGCTTACAGGGATGCAGGTCGGGTGGATCTGGGTGAAGCACGGGTTGGCGAAGAGCGCCCCGCGCTTGTGGCACCGCCAAGCTGCAGTGACGTTGCTGTTCACCGCGTTGGTGGAGAGGTAGTAGACGTTGCCGTACCCGCCGGTGCAGAGGAGCACCGCGTCTCCGAGGTAGCTCTCCAGCTCGCCCGTCACCAGGTTCCGGACGATCACGCCGCGCGCC